>LNEX01000315.1 GCA_001464165.1 bacterium Ga0077546 | reverse complement strand
AGCTTCTGCCAACGAATGTCGCCTCGCTCACGCTCTACACCTAGTTCTATAGTGGCATCAGGAGCATAGAGTTCAACCAATTTCATATCGTTAGACAAATCGTACTTTTTGTACTGGTCAAAGAGCCTCTGCGCTTCGGCAAAATCTTGAGCAGTAAAGTCTTTAGACTTATGTTCTTTAGGCTGGTGCTGGCTAGCTAAAGCAGACGGAGAAACGCTCACGCTAGCACAAGATGCTAGGGAGAAAGCAATAAACAGTGCCCCAACGGCTCCTTTTCTCAAAAAAATCTTCATTTATTTAACTCTTTTTCTTCAAAGCAGATGTGAGCGCGGCTTCTAGCGTGGCAATCTTGGCTTCCAACTGCTTCTCTTTGTCTGACTGAATCTCTACAGCTAGCTTGGCATCTTGAGCTTGCCATTGGAGCTGCTTGGCTTCGCTCTTCAATTCTTTAGAGCGAATCTTCCAAATACAAAACATTGTCACTACACCTAAAGCAAAAAACTTTAGGACAATCAGAGGCAGAGGCAGCTGAAATAACTGAGATGCAACAGCATAGCTAACGCTTAGAGCCGCAGTTGTCGCCATAAAAAAGACGGTGAAAGCCACTGATAAACCGGCCAGTAGCATATACAAATATTTGGGTAGCATTGCTCAACGCCTTACTTTAGTTTCGCCAGCAGTTGCTCAAAATCTTGAGGCAGCTCAGCTTGAAATTCTAACAGCAAATTAGTCACTGGATGAATAAAAGAAAGCCGGGCCGCGTGCAGGGCTTGACCCTGCAAACCGAGCTTGCGCCTTGCTTCAAGGCTACCGGTGGTTTTGCGATTGTAAACTATGTCACCGACCACAGGTAAGTTCAGACTAGCCATATGGACACGTATCTGGTGCGTACGACCAGTTTCTAGACGGCATTCAACGAGAGTAAACTTAGTGAAGTTTTTGACCACAAGGTAGTTAGTGACAGCAGAGCGGCCACGCTGACCTTCTTTAACAATGGTCATTTCTTTGCGCTTGAGCGGATGCCGCCCAATAGGGGCATCCACTTTGCCACTTGCTACTTTAGGCTCGCCTTCTAAGAGCGCTAAATAAGTTCGCTTGGCTTGTTTGCTCTGCAATTGTTCAGAAAGCCCTTTATGAGCAATATCTGACTTAGCCACCATAATTAGGCCACTAGTGTCTTTATCAAGGCGATGAACTATACCAGGTCGAACGACACCACCGATAGACGAAAGACTGCCCTGACAGTGATACAGCACCGCATTAACAAGAGTACCACTGCTCACTCCTGCGCCAGGATGGGTGACCATGCCTGCTGGTTTATTGATTACAAGCATATGCTCATCTTCAAAAATTATCTGCAGTGGGATATCCTCGGCAACGGCCTCTAACACCTCGGGCGGTGGCAAAAATATCTCGACAAGATCGCCTTCCTTAAGCTTAAGACTGGCTCTAGCTATGACTCCATTAACCTTAACAAGGCCGTCGTCTATGAGCTTCTGTACCCGGGCACGACTAAGCTCTTCAATATGTGACGCCAGATATTGATCTAGCCTTGAGCGCCCCGCAAAACTATCATCGGTAACAACAGTAATCTCAATTGGCTCTAGATCAGTGAGTTCATTGAGCATCAGCAGGCTTACCACCATCTTTATGCTTGTGCAAGAAAAGAATATCGACAAAAATCAATACCAAGCCAACATCAATTAAGGCATCAGCAACATTGAATATAGGAAAGTTGATAAATGCAAATTCGATAAAGTCAGTAACACAACCTTGGCTATAACGCTCATACAAATTTCCGCAAGCACCACCAATGATAAGGCCCACCCCCACCCTTTCAAGAGCGGCAAAAGCTGAAGCTTTAAGCAAGCGATTCAGGGCCCAGCAAATGAAAACAATGGTATATACGGTAGCGATTATGGTCATCAAAGGTGCATGATCGCGGCCAAGAGAAAAGGCCGCACCAGTATTATTGGTTAAACGAAACTGCAGAATTCCCGGCCAGAAAACTGAATCTTCACCAAAAATCAAATGACTTAGCGCCCAGAGCTTGGCCACACGATCTAAGCTAAAAAAGCCGGCCAGTGTGCACAACTTGCTTAGGCTCTTCCTTAGGCTCTGCGTCAGGCATACATGCGGCCTAGTACAAATTGCCGCTTTACCATTTACTTGCTCTCGCCAGCAGGCGCAATAGTCGGTTTTGATTCTGGTTTTCTTTCTTCAGATCTTTGATCGTCGAGTTTTTTCTCTTCTAGTTTTTTCTCTTCGACCTTCGTCTCTTCCGGTTTCTTTTCGTCTTTCTTCTCTAAAGCCGGATGTTTACGATTCAACTTGCTGTCGCTCTCAGCCACTTGCACTTCATCTTTGTTCTGCAAAGGCTCAGCAATGACATTCATTCGTCGAGTCAAGAAAGAAACACCCATTACCGAAGTACGCATCGGATTCGTCAAAATAACGGTGGCAGTTAGCAGCTCATTGCGGTTCTCGTTGTTGGCACTCATCACCCGTTCTAAGGCTGGTGCTTCTAACGGACGGGGACTGTCAGTAGGGTTTGGCTGAGGAAAACGCAAGGGCTGACTAGTAATCGAACCAACAGCAAAAAGACCTGGAGGCAAAGATACTTCTAATTTTGCAGAATATTGCTTACCAGCTTTAACTTGCTCAGGCGCTGTAAATACAGCATTAAGCTGCTTGGCCAAGCCAAAAGCCACCTTTACTTTTTCGTAGTCAATGCGATCACCCACTATTCTCCAGGTGCTGCCAATCTTCTTTAAATAAAGCTGACCTTCCGAAAGTGACTGCAATTCACCCTTGCTGCTCATGCCAGGCATTTCTTTTAAGGTTGTACCTACAGCCATATCTCGCGATTCAATTGTGGCGAAATTTCCCTCAATTCTAATGTGCTTAGTCTTCGACACCGACTTAGCATCGGGATAAGTCTTCCAAAAGTCTTGAGTAAGAGTAGTAACAGCTTTCTTGTCGAGACCATCATTATTGACATAGTCGTCAGAGTAGTTAGCCATCACACCATCAAGGTTGTGAGCGTTCCATAAAGTCTCTATGTTCGCAAGTATGTTCTCTATTTCCTTCTTCTCTTTCTCGTGTTCTTTATTATCAGCGTCGAGAGTGAAGTCTTGGCTGCCAAGAGTAATCGCTGGCGAGGTCTCTAGCGCATTTGCTGGAGAGGAAAGCAATAGGCTGCTAGCCGTCAATACGCTAACAAACAAGAATCGAGAAAAAGCAAAAGTATTAGAGAGCACTGGTTTCATGGGTGGTATCACTGATGACCTAAAATCGGGGACGAAACTAAGAGCGTGAAATAAAAAACGAGAGCAACTGGAGATAATTTATAAGTGGCAAGAATTCAGGTTAGGCAAGAATTTAGGACAGGCAGGGGATGAACTTTCAGTAATCACCTAGCTAAGTATTATATCCGCTCATTCTCTTTAGAACCTTAGGCTGCTACTAAGACTGACACAAAAACTTTCAAGAAATTAGGAAGAGAAAAGAGAGGCCCCGTAACTGGGCCCCTCTCGTCATTTTTGGGGAGCTTGAGCCGTCAAAGAGCCTAAGCTCGCAGCACGTTCTTAAATAGCAGCCTAAACTGCGACTAGGAGCTGATTCATCAAGTCGATATTCTCTTTAATTGACTTAGCTGAGGCATTGAGCAATTCCTGCTCGTCCTTGTTCAACTTGAGATCAACAATCTTCTTCATGCCTTCACGGCCCAGCACTACTGGCAAGCCGATATAAACATCTTTCAAGCCATAAGCACCGTCAGCTTGCACACAGCAAGGCAACAAGCGGTTCTGGTCCTTCAAGATTGCTTCAACCATTTGCACAACAGACCTACCTGGAGCGTAGTAGGCGCTACCGGTCTTGAGCAAGTTTACGATTTCAGCGCCGCCATTTTGGGTGCGCTTGGTCATTTCGTCAATTTTTGCTTGGGGCAAGAATTCAGAAATCGGAATACCGTTAACTGTAGCGAAGCGAGTCAATGGAACCATCAAATCGCCGTGGCCGCCAAGAACCATGGCACGCACGTCCTGTACCGAGAAGCCAGTTTCCATGGCGATGAAAGCCTGGAAGCGAGCAGAGTCAAGCACACCGGCCATACCGATGACTCTTGATGCTGGCAACTTAGTAGTTTTCCAGGTCAAGTAGGTCATCACGTCAAGTGGATTAGAAACGGTGATGAAGATGGCATCTGGTGAGTATTTGATTGCTTCTTTGGCAACGCCTTGAACTATGTTAGCGTTGATCTTAAGTAGTTCGTCGCGTGACATACCGGGCTTTCTGGCAATACCGGCAGTGATTACAACAATGTCAGAACCTTTGGTAGCGGCATAGTCATTTGAGCCGACAACTTCACAGTCGTGGCTGGTACGAGGGATTTGCCTTGGGGCATGCCTTCCACGACGTCGACGAGACAGACGTCGGCAATTTCTCTGTCAGCCAAATACTGGGCCACGGTGGCGCCTACAAATCCGGCTCCTACAACTGTAACTTTGCTCACGAGCATTCCTCCAACCACGAAAAATCCATCCCAATTTAGACCTTGAGGTTAGCACTAGTCGGCAATTTCTTTGACGAGCTTAAGCTAGCCTTCATATACATCATCAATTACTGCCATTTTTTTTGGAAAATTCAGTTAATCTAGAAAGTAGGTACCCGAAACTAGATACTAAAAAGTAGATTCAAGTACAAACTACCGACCACAAAGCACGGATGCTGGCGATGGAAGAGCAGAGAAACATAGTTGCCAAGGCAAGTGGGCGCAAATCCCCAGCCCAGCTCATTGGTTTGGGCTTAGCACTAGCACTGACTTTGATTAATACAGGTCCATTTCACCCGCTGGAGACCCTGGCCCTAGCGGCCGACGAGCCTGTACTCAAGCCAGACGTGCCAAAATTTGACGCTGACAGCCCAGACCGCTCAACCCTGAAGGGCACGATCGAGCATCACCTCTCTGTCCCTCCAGCCGCACCGAGAAAGCCGAAGAAGCTCAATGCCGCCGCTAGTACAGGTACAAGCACAGCCAAACCCCCTGACTTCCAGCTCAGTGGAGCCCAAAGAGCCCAAAGAGATCGAGAAAGAGTACTCAAGGCCAGAGCGCAAGAACACGCCCTCAACGCCCGCCAACCTTTCACCATTGAACAATCGGTGGGCATAATTGGGGTGCGTTTTCACAAATTGCCTGATGGCCCAGCAGTAATCAACACCGTCTTTGCTGGTACCCCGGCAGCCAAGTCTGGCATGCACGTTGACGACCAGATAGTAGCGGTAGACGGAGTACCAACCCGCAACTTAAACAAGGACCAGTGCTACGACCTAATAGTCGGCTCACCAGACACCCCTGTCACTCTCTCGGTTTTGCGCAGGCAAAATTTTGACGTTAAACAGATGGTTCGCATGGACTTCAACGACATTCCCGACCCACTTGTGCGCCGCGACTATCTCAACAGCCTCTAGATTAAACTTATCGCAATCAATTTATTTGCTAAACTTGAGCAATGAAATTATGTTTTGATGCCACCAAATTTGGTAGCGGTTTAGACGGAGCAGTAGAGCTAGCTAGCTCCAAGGGCATTAAGTCTGTGGAGTATTCCTTCGCCCCTTTTACTCCGGCAAAAGCAAACAAAAAAGCAGATGACAAGGAGCGCAGCTACCTTGAATCTACGCTTCAGGCAACAAAAGAAGCGGCACTGGCACAAGGTGTTGAATTCGCCTGCCTAAATTTAGACTATTGCCTTGACGCTTCTGATAAAAAATCAGTGAAGCAGTTTACACCTATGATCGAAAAGCTGGGCCAAGTAGCAAAAAGTCTTGACTGCAAAAAAGTTTCTTTCTTCTTGAGACCATCTAGTCAAGATAACTGGATTGACGACTTTGCCTCTGTCTATCCCTCGGTCAAAGATAGCCTTGATGCACTTGGCGTCGGTCTCTTACTGCGATTATCGACACCAATTGAATACCGCGGGGTCTCGCTAAAGAAGTGGCGGGCCATGGACCCGCAAGAGTGGCGCGATCTAATCTCTTATTGCCCCGGGCTCGCTTTAATCTATTCACCAGCCGACTGTCTCTGGCAAGGCATCGAATACTTAGCCAATCTTTCGGCCTTCGCCACAGCAATCGATCACGTGGTAGCACACGACGTCGAAATTAACCGTACTATATTGGCCGACAGCGGTACGTTTGGCCCCCTTTGGTGGCACTATCGCCTAGCCGGAAAAGGACACGTAGACTGGCGTCAAGTCATCGAAGCCCTAAAACTATACGGCTACATGGGTGCGTTTTCTATGCAATTCGATGATCAGTTTTTAGGTGAAGACGATCAATCAATGGATGAAGCTTTAGATGAATCGAAGCGCCATTTTGCCAGACTGCTGCGAGGATAAATCAAGATGGCCCAAGATCATCAAATCTTGCTCTACCTTCACACCCACTGGGACAGAGAATGGTACTGGAGTTTTGGTGCCTATCGCACACAGCTGGCACAAGTAGTTGAGTCGATTGTTCAAATGCTAGAAAAAGGCGAACTCGACAATTTTATGCTGGACGGCCAGACATGCTTATTAGAAGACCTAGCCGAAATGGCACCATCGCTAACCGCTCGCATTACCAGCCTGGTACAAAAACGCTCGCTATCAGTTGGCCCGTGGTACGTTCTGGCCGATCAACTCTTAGTTAGCGGTGAAAGCTTAACTCGCAATCTACACTATGGCATGAAAGCCGCTCGCCAATTCGGTGCCAGAGAAGAACAAAGTACTGAAGATGCAAAAGCTTATAAGGTCTCTCCGCTCACAGAACCCGCCCTAGTTGGCTACTGCCCTGACACCTTTGGCCATAGCGCTGATTTGCCACGCATTCTCCAAGGTTTTGGCATTGACAATGCCGTTGTCTGGCGCGGAGTGCCTGAGATGACCGCTGGACCATTCTTTTTATGGCAAAGCCCAGATGGCTCAGAAGTTCTAGCCAGTCACCTAGCACGCGGCTACTATCAAACGGCTTTTCATGAAAATGTCGGCACAGAGAAACTGGCCGATTATCTACTGAGCTTTTTGGGTTGGCAGAAAAACAGTGTTTCGTGGGAAACATCAAACGAACTAATTGAAACCAATAACAAAGCCCTGACCTATAGCGACGAGCTACGCTCAGCCCTCGTGCCGGTTGGCGGCGACCACTTGCGCCCGGCCCCGAACTTTAAAGATCAATTGCGCGATGCTCTTGCTCTAATAAATAGCAAGTCACCAGTAGATCCGCTGGCAACCCTATTGTTCGAGAACAATTTTTCAGCCGAAGCAGTGTCCCTAGAGACTTTGTTAAACCAAGCAAACAGCGCTCTCAGAGCCGACCTCAGCGCCCTGCAACTAGTGCGCGGCGAGCTGCGCGACAACCGCATGGCCTTCGAATGCGAAAGAGCCTACATGCTAGCCGGAGTGCTCTCAACCAGACTGTATCTTAAACGTGAAAATCGCTTGATGGAACACGCCATACTAAAAAAAGTAGAGCCGATCCGAACGATGATGGCCTTAGCCAACTGGCTAAAATATCCTCACGAAGAACTCGATCATAGCTGGCGCCTTCTACTAAAAAATCATCCCCACGACAGCATCTGCGGTTGCAGCATTGACGAAGTGCATGACGAAATGCAAAGTCGCAGCAAAAGTCTAGCAGCACAACTAAATGTCATAACCCGCCAGGCTCAAGAGGCACTAACAAGATATTTAGTCCCGGCCGAAAGTGAAATTCGCCTTGGCCTGCAATATATAGATGTGCTTGATCCACAGCAAGTAAATAGGGGCGAAGGCCCCTCAACCATAGTTATCAACAGCGCGACTAACCCTGTTTCAATGCCAGTTCTAATACGTTTTGCCAAGGGCAAAGAAACAGCTTTGACCACAAGCAATAAGCAGTTTTCTTCTGATTCACTGCAGATAGTCAGCAGAAAAGATGCCAGCGAAGCATTTCTTGAATTGTCTGGAGTGCCTCAATTTAAAAATGTCGAAATTATTGAAGCCTACGCCTACGCCGATAGCATTCCAGCCTTTGGCCTAGCCAAGCTTCCGGGCCTCAGCGCAACCATTAGCGCCAAGTCAGAAACCGCTGCTAATCTCAAAGAAAACTATACAAGCGCGATGAATAATCTCGCCATCCACAATCAATTTCTCATCGCTTACATCGACAAGAAAGGCCAATTGATTGTCAAAGAAAAGAAATCAGGAGACGCTAGCGGCGTAATTTCCCACAAACTCGGCCACAATTTTATCGATACCGCCGATGGTGGCGACACCTACAACTACGATCCACTAGCGTTAGATCAGCCAATTACCTCTGAAATAGTTGATGTCAGGCCAGGTATGTGCGGTCCTATTACTACTTCACTAATAGTTGAATACCAGATAACACTGCCCGTGGGCTTGAAAGAAACCGGTGTTTTAAAACGCAAAGGTGAAGCCATTGAAGCTCCGGCATTAGTTGAACTAAAGCGCTCAAGCAAAACAATTAAGCACAAAATCATCACTGAGATTATTCTCAAAGCTAACGTACCAATTGTCTACTTCGAAACCGATTTTGAAAACAAAGCAACAGATCACAGATTAGAAGTGATTTTCTCTACTGGAGCGCCACTCAGCCAAACAATCAGCGAGAATCACTACAGTTTAATCACACGCCCAGTTTCTGCCAAAGCCACTCTTCATCCAATCTACAGCGAGAAAGCTTGTATCTCTCTCGGTCATGAAGGTGCCCTCGATCGCTATCCTTGCCAGCGCTTCTTCATTGCTCACAATCAAGTCTTCTTCAACGTCGGCCTACCCGAATATGGAGCCGCCGGAAGCGAAGTCACAATTACCTTATTGCGAGCAGTAAGTTATCTCTCGCGCAACCGCCTAAGAACACGCGGCGGCGGTGCTGGTCCAAATATTGCCACACCTGGTGCCAACTCACTTGGTCTCAACCATGTATCTTACGCTTGGGCCCCCATAGCCGAATCAGAGCCAAATAAAAGCGCCGCAGCTTATGGGCTAGCTGAAATCTATGAAAATCCACTGACCGCTTTTGTTGTTCCTGATAACGAATTTGACCGCATGAGCTTCGTTGAAATTGAAAATCACTCTATAAAAATCATGGCATCATATATAGATGAAGACAATAAAATGACCCTCCGCCTTCTAAATGTGGCAGAAACTAAGCAAACATCTAAAATACTAGGCAGCCAAGATGCAACCATACACAAACTAGACGGCACATTAACAAAGCTAGCGAAGGCAGCCGGAATTGTCTGGGGCAGACCAGCCGTTGAACTGGAATTTCAGCCATTTGAGCTAATCACCGTTAAAATAGCCAATATCGAACCAAGCAAGTCGTGACGAGCCTTTGAAAATGAAAAAAATGAAAAAGCCACTCAAAATTCAATTGGTCAGCCTAAGCCTAATTGCACTCACATCGACTCTCCTGGCAATTACTAGCACAACTTTAGCTGAGGCAGCGAGCAAAGGACCTTACCCTGACTCAACCTTGCCCATCGACGGACAAAAACAACTGCAACGTGCAGTCAGTGCTATGAAGTCAAAGAACTGGACAAAAGCACGTGATGCTGTCGATGCGGCTTCTTCCTCAGCCACCGACGCCAAAGGCTGCCTCTTTATCATCCACACCCTCGACGCCTTCGGCGGACAAGGCAACAAAGTTAAACGCACCGCAGTCGAAAAGGCACTAGGCCTAGCTAAAACCAGCGATGACCTGATGGAAGTAGCAAAATATGCTCGGCAGTGTGAGATGTATGATCTCTCAAAAAAGACCCTAGATGAACTTGTTAGCGGTTCAAATTCATACGACGACTTGATGACAGTGGCACACCATGCCCACGAAGCAGCAATGGCTGACCTGGCTCACCTAGCTTTACACAAAGCTTATTCGCTCGTAAACAACGAACCAGATGCCCTCGATTTTATACGGCAAGCAAGCAACCTGGGCATCGACGACTTGGCCCGCAAAGCAGCCAAAGACTTAATTGAAGACCAAACCACTAGTGCAGAATGTACGGCCCTAACAAGCAAGCTCGAACAGCTCAAAATGCCAGATCAAATTCGAGCTGCTCTAAAACGAGCCCTAGAAAAAGCCACTACTGTGGCCGATTATCTGGCGATTTTCAACGCCGCCAAACATTTTGAAGAGGCAGACATTGTCAAAGTTGCTCAATATCGCGGACGCAAATTGACCCTCATGAACAAAATCAAGGGCGAGAAAGAATCTACTCCCGAAGCCCTTGCCGATCAATCGAAAAAAAGCAAAGAAGAACTTATCCGCAGAAGCCTGCAAAAGCCAAGTGGTTTCTAATGACAAACGCTGAAGGCAAAGCCAACCCGTTGCCGAATGTGGGCGACCTTCTCTTTGTTGGTGTCTGTCAGCTTCTGCTTTTTATGCGGCCAACTTTTATCTTCAACGATGGCTCTACGGGCTGGCACTTAGCCACCGGGTTCTACATATTGGACAAGCATGTCATTCCCCACCAAGATTTCTTGTCTTACACTTTTCCCGGCAAAGAATGGGTCGCCTACGAATGGCTCTCCGACTTAATGATGGCGGCCATAGTCAAAGTTGGCGGTCTCAATCTTTTAGCCGTGATCGTCACTCTCGCCCTTTCAGCGCTAGTACTAGCCCTGTACCAGCGCATCCGCAGTGCTGGTAGCAACTTCATTTTTGCTCTTCTATTTTCTTTTTTCGGACTCTTAACAGCGGCCATTCACTGGTTAGTTAGACCGCACATATTCACGTTCTGGGGTGTCTATCTATTCACAACCAGACTGGAAGATTTCTATAACGGCAAGCGCAGCATCAAGTCACTCTTGGCCTGGCTACTTTCTTATATGATTCTCTGGGTAAATTGCCACCCTGCTTTCCTCTTGGCCTTCGCTATCACCGGCCTGTACATGGTCGTCGCCACATTCAGAGGGCTAGTTGCAGGCGCCTCTGAGTTGCGCACGATCAAGCTTAAACAAGCCAGCCAGCTTTTAGCAGTGCTCGTTGGCCTCTTTGCTGTGAGCCTGCTTAATCCCTACGGCCTTCAGCTGTATCATTATATAGGCGAATATTTGCATGGCACTGCCATTCTCGCTCAAACCGATGAGTTTAAAGCACCAAACTTCCTCTTCAATTTTCACGCCTATTGTTTAGCTGTTCTCTTTGCTTTTCTGGCTACCGGTCTAGCTGTTGGTGCAAAGAAAATCAGCCTACCATCACTAGCGATGACGGCGGTATTCACCTACCTGTCACTATCTGCGGTGCGACACATGCCCCTATTTGTCATTGTCGCTTTACCAGTATTAGGTGTTCTCTATAGTGGCATCCAACTTTCAGCAGAGCGGCTACCTAAGCTACTTAACTGGCTCAAACCACTAGTCACGGGAGCCGCTAATTTTGACAGTGAAGAAAAAAATTCAAGCAAGCATTTGCTGCCAATACTTTATTCTTTAATTGTGATTATCATGGCCTTCACCACCGCCAAGCAAGGACCTGATGCCGTTCTCAAAGCCGGTTTCGACCCACTGGTAATGCCCAGCAAAACCTTAGACTACATAGCTGATAAAAAGCTACCTGCCGTGGGCGGCTTCAATTTAGATAACTGGGGCGGCTTAGTCTCTTACAAGCTAAATATGCCAGTGTTTATCGATGATCGTGCTGATTTTTACGGTGAAAAATTCTATGGCGACTATGGCATAGTTTGCGAAGTGAAACCAGGCTGGAGCGAAATACTAGACCAACATAAAATCAATTGGGTACTCTTTCCCAAAGAGAGTATTCTCATTAAAAAATTGAGCGAACGGCCAGACTGGTCGAAGGCTTGCGAAGACCAAGCGGCAGTTCTAATGACTAAAGTAAAATAGCCTTAAAATATTGAAGTTGTAACTCCGAGGTCACATGGCAAAGCACAAATGGTGAAGGACACTATAGTCACAGCTAAAACTCCGCCCGGCCCGCCAGGCTATCTGTTCTTCACCGAACCGGAAGCCGTGCGCAATCAACTGCCGCTGTATAACAATGTTTTCGAGCGCTACGGCGATTTTGTCAAACTCGACGGTCTTCCTGGAATTAGTTGGTATCTAGTGTCTCGAGCAAGCGCCATCGAACACATCCTTGTCACCCATCAAAATCGCTACCGTAAGCCCGATGTCTTTAACAAAACTTTGGCCTTGCTAGTGGGTAGCGGTTTAATTGTCAACGAAGGCGAGTCGTGGCTGACGCAAAGACGACTAATGCAACCGGCCTTTCATCGAGAGCGCCTCACCAATTTAGCCAACTCAATGATTGACTCAACCAAGCAGCTTGTTGAGCAATGGCGACAACTAGACGATGATAGCGAAATCGACATTGCCGCAGAGATGTCGAATCTCACCCTTACAATTGCCGGAAAAACTCTATTTGGGCTAGACCTAAGTGACAAAGCCGAGATCTTCGGTGCCTCATTGCGACAAGCGTTGAGCCATGTTAGTAAAAAGATGAATAACCCTTTCACTTATCCAGAATGGATGCCGACCGAAGAAAACAGAAAGTTTAAAAGTGCGCGCAGCAACCTCTATCAAGTTGTCGATGAAATTATTGCCACCAGACGCAAAGCCTCTGGCGATCGAGGCGACTTGCTCTCAATGTTGATGGCAGCTCAGGATGAGACCTCTGGGGCGCAAATGAGCGATACCCAGCTGCGCGACGAAGTAATTACTCTTCTTGTCGCTGGCCACGACACAGTCGCTGCTACCATGGCATGGGTCTACCTGCTATTAGGTAGCAATCCACAGACCCAGACTAAATTGCAAGACGAGCTGCAAGCCGAAGTTAGAGAGCCGCTAACTTTAGAAGCTCTACCAAAACTTACTTTCACCCGCGCCGTGATCGACGAAGCCTTGAGGCTCTACCCTCCAGCTTGGGGGCAGCCCAGAGAGGCCATCGAAGATGATCACATTGAAGGCTATTTCGTGCCCAAAGGAAGAATAATCGCAGTATCTCAGTATCTAGCTCAGCGCCACCCAGACTATTGGAGTCAGCCTTTAGAGTTTCACCCAGAGCGCTTCTTAGCAGGTGACAGTCTGGCTAAAGAGAGACCTAAATTCGCTTATTTTCCTTTTGGCGGCGGCAGCCGCATGTGTATTGGCAATAATTTTGCCATGATGGAAGCACAAATAATTGTAACCCTAATCAGTCAGTCGTTCACCATAGACCTTGTAGGCAAGCAGGATATCAAGCCAGACCCAACCTTTACGCTGCGTCCAGATAGGCCAGTGCAAGTAAAATTGCGCAAGACAAAATGAAAACAGTAAGTCTAAAAAAATTGGAGAAACAATGTCGCGTCGTGTAGTGCTCTATGTAGCGAATAGTCTTGATGGTTTCATTGCCCGCGAAGACGGCTCTGTCGACTGGCTGTTCGACCCCTATGCTCATGGGTATGAGTTCTTTTACGAAGACGTTGACACGGTGATTATGGGTCGAAAAACCTACGACCAAGCCCTAAGCTTTGAAGAAGCGCCTTACTCATCAAAGCGTGCCATTATCTTTTCGCGCACAGCAAAACCTTCACCATACGCAGGACTGGAGTTCACAACTGAACGGCCAGAAGAAGTGGTGCGCAAATTAAAAGAAGAAGATGGTGGCATGATATGGCTAGTTGGTGGCCGCGAAATCAGCGAACTACTAATCGCCCATGAGCTTGTTGATGAGCTAATCGTCTCTATTCATCCCAAGATTTTAATTAATGGCATTCCACTTGTTGCCTCAAAAGACTGCGCTGTAGATCTTAAGCTTGTCACCTACGAAGTGTTTAAGAGTGGACTTGTGCAACTGCGCTACGAAATCGTCAAGCAAGCCAAAGGCGCCAATGGCACTAGTGAGACAAAAGACACAGTGAACCAGGGCGAAAAGGAATTCAAAGACAAAGCATTGAAAGCTGCAAAGGCAAAGGAAGCAGCTCTGCCAAAGACCAAAAAAGTAGCGAAGAAAGCGAAGTAACCAGTGAAAAGAAACCTACTCTGACATGCGAGTGAGAATAGTTCCATCATCAGCGGTAATCTTCACAACTTTGCCCGAAGCATCGACCTCAAGCTTTGCAGTGCTGCTGCCGCTGACGAAACCTTTCCAGGTTGAAGTCAAAGTGGTGCCGTCATCTGAAATTAGACAGTTTCCCACGACACCAAATTGAGGCATTGCCCAGCCACATTTTTTGCCGCTTTGCCAATAACTATATTTCAGATTATTGGAGCCCATAAAGCTACCAAGTATATTTGGTATTCCCTTTGGTGTGCCTGCTAATGCAGCTGGTGCTGCTGATACTGCAACTGGTACAACAGCTGCACCTTTGTCTTGCAAATCAAGCGAAGAAGAAGAAGAAGAAGAAGAAGAAGCCTGCTGAGCTGGCCGGCTGCTCGCGACCTTCACCATGCGCGACTCTAAAGTCTCAATCACACTGGCCGGAACAGGCCTTGGGCTCGCCGGTTGAACGGCCAGAAGAAGCTCACCGCCACTCCACTTACCAGCTTCTAACACAGGGGTTTGCAGAGTACCGCGCTCGGCAGCAACCTGAGCTTCTACATTGGTCTTCAAATACTTAAAGGCATCGCTCAAAGTTGTCTTTTCGCCTTGAGCCTTAAACCCGTCTATCAATGTCTTGGTAAAAACACCATTAGGATAGTTCTTAGATTCCCAACTTGACTGAGTCTTACTACTCGAACATATTACAGCACGCCCTGTACCCTGGGCAATGGCAGCGGCATCGACGTTGGAAGTACGCACCAACCCTTTGCTATCATTGGTATCGCTGGCACCACCAGAATGGCAGGCATCTAGAATAATCAAAGCACGATTGCAATGAATGCGAGTTTTTACAATATTAGACAATGTTTGCAAATCAATGCCTGTGCTATAAAGCCTATCAACGGCAGTATCATGGGCCACTAAATAATTAACACCACGAAGATCTAAATCAGAGGCACTACCGTGGCTACTAAAATAAATTACGACCAAATCATCAGGCAACGCCACTCTCGGCAAGAATGAATCACCCAACAAATCAAGCACATTCTCTTTTGTGGCTTGTTCGTTGGTCAAAAGCCGCACATGATCAGGGGCAAAATGACACTTGTCGACAAGAAAAGCGCGAAAATCAGTAGCATCTTTGGCCGCATACTTGAGATTGATAGCCTTGTCAGCAAACTCACTGACCCCGACCACTACTGCCCATTTATCGGCAACTGGCGTTGACACAGGGCTAGAGGCGGAGGAGCTAGCAGAATTGGAAGCTCCGGAAGCAATCGCCGAGCCTGCGGCTTTGGAGGCCTGAGCACTAGCAGATCCATCCAAGGCTACCATGGAAGCCGTGGAAGCTGTGGCAATCAACAACAATCTAAACCGCTGAAACACCGCTCTTGTCGCCCCCTTGGGAAATGCAGGCTAATTATAGAGGAAATGGGGCGGCCGGTGGAACAATAGAAGAAGCTAGGAGGTTTTCATGAATCATACTGCATACTACCTTATACTTTTTCAGTTACTACCAGTAGCGCTGGCACTCGCCAACTGGGTACTGAGCCTTCTCTTTGCACCTAAAGGCAGCAACTCTACGGCTGACCTAAAACAGTTGTGGCCTGATTCACGGCCATTCTTAAAGACCCAGTGGCCTTTCCTCGCTGTCTGTATGCTGGGCTCAAACCTCAGCCAGGCCTACCTAATCTCTGGCGAAAACATCATTCCAGCATTTAGTTTTAGCCTAGTCATAGCATCACTGGTATCGTCTGGAATATTGCCCATACTAAAACTCTTCTACGTCTCCTACCTAGCGGCTCCAAAATATCCAGGTCGAGTGGCAACCATAGGCATTTGGAGCGTCGTCCTTTATGTCATGGGCGATTGGTTTATTTCCACCCTCGGAACTCTTGGTCTAGTCTTCCTTGTGGCTCCGGGTCTCGTCATACTCATTAGATCTTGTCTGTTTCTGCCAATCTATGCCCTTGAAGGCCATCACCCCATAGCAGCTTTTGAGAAAAGCTGGTCACTAACAGCCGGGCACTATTGGCAAATTAGTCGCTACTTAGGCCTGCCCACGATTTTGTTTGGAATTCTCAACCTCAGCCCGCAAGTTGCAACAGTTATAGCAGCCTCTGGTCACTATCCAATGCAATACTCTTTGCCGATAGTTGCCGCAGCTGGAGCCTCGACTCTAGCACTAAGTCTAGTTATAGCCGGCCTCACCTACAAGCTTTATGAGCGTCTGTCGACGGCAGGCGACACGATCTTGAATAACTAACCTACTTTCAAAGAAACGATTGATATAGGGGCACAAGAGATTAAGTACGAGGCGCTTCTATGGATAACTTTGAGAATATCGACCTGGTAGTTCTAGGTGCTCCAGTTGTTCTGGCCTTCAGCAATTGGGCATTGAGCCTGTTCCTTGCTCGCAAAATAGAGAACAATTTTTTCGTTGACTTAAAGCAACTCTGGCCCGACTCGCTACCATTTCTGAAAAGCCAGTGGCCGATAGTCACGATTGCCATAATCGCCGCGACCTTGAGTCAGCTTCAACCAGCAACTGACCTGACCGACAAACCAGAAGTTGCCTTACAAGTATTCTTATCCGTTTTCGGTTCATCTGGAATTCTCTGGGTATTGAATCTCTTTTATGCCTCATACCTAGCCGCACCCAAGTATCCAGGCAGGGTGGCCACAATTGGAGCATGGAGTCTTGTGATGTACATCATCGCTGACATGGCTATTGTTGTCTTCGGTGTCGGACTACCGACACTGGCGATAGTGGCATCGTATGGGTATCCAGACTTGGTAACTCACTTTATGGCTGCTGACACTCGGGATTCGATTAAAAATTGCTTGCCGCTAGACGTCGTAGTGACAGCCTCTGCACAAGTGCTCAGCCTTGTTATTGGCGGCCTACTCTACAAACTATATGAGCGTTTAGCTGACAATGGCGCAGCTAAAATAGTTAGCTCAACCCAAGGAAAATAACCGATGGACAAATCCGAACTCGGAATTCTAATTGTTACGCTCTTTTTTGTTATGCTCAACTGGGGCCTTAGTCTCATTTTTTCGCGAAAAAACAACTTAGACTGGCAAGCAGACTTGCGCCAGGCCTGGCCCGAGTCAAAATTCTTTTTCAAGGCGCAAACAATCATGCTGGTGCTCTGCATCGGTGGCATGACATACCAAATAACAGCAAACCCCGAAGAACTAGTTCAACCAGCCACACACTTAGGCCTGATGGCACTAGTCGCCAAATTGTCGCAAGGTATTCTGCCGATTCTTCAGTTGTTCTACATAACTCACCTCGGCTCCAAGACTAATCCGTTACTAGTCTCTACCATCGGCATATGGACAGTGATTCAATTTGGAGTTGGTGAATTCATACGAGACTTATTGTCACTTTTAGGGTTGATAGTTGTTATCGCACCGGGATTCATAATCTGGTTTCGGTCAACTCTCTTCATGCCAATTTATGCCCTTGAAGGCAGACAGGTAGGGCATGCATGGCACCATAGCTGGGAGTTAACCAAAGGCAAATTTTGGTTGGTTTGCCGCTATCTTAGCCCAGTTCTAATGGCTTGCATGGTATCAAACATATTGCCAAACTTAGTGCACTACATTTTCACTAAAGTCGCCGCTCGGTCACCGGGAATCACGGCCAGCCCATTGTGGCAAATACTGGTACCAATAGGAATAGTTGGCGGCGCCATTTCTGCAACAGCGATTATTGGTCTTGAGCTAATTTTCACCGGGCTTCTATACAAACTCTATGTTCATCTAAGTGGAAGAACTGAAAGTGCTGGGTGATCATTACTCGCTGTCATTTTGCACCACCCAAACACCATCAATGAGTCTTTTGACAATGGTGCTAGCATCTCCAGGCTTCAGCAAATTATGGGATTTGAGCAGAAACTCATAGTCCGCATCTCCAGGGGCAGAGATTGAACTCCCGTGCCCTTGTGTGCCATCCAGTAGCCATTGTTCAATGTTTATTGCTATAGTCAAATCCTGCTGCAGTTCCGCCCACTCAAACGTTGTTCCGAATGCAGCCTCACGTTCGGCTTTTAAACGAGCTGACTCTTCAGGCGTATATTGCGGCTCTTGCGACAGTCTATTTATGATTCGAGTCAGTCGGTCCTCAGCAGGTTGGTCTGATACCATCTCTAGTATTCCTCCATTAGAATCCGCAAACAGAGCGGAAAAGCAACTTTCATCTTCAATGAATAAGGATTATTCGAACTTACGCCTGTTGAATGAGCGTACAAGTCTGAAAAAACTTCGTCTCGCGCTACCGCTAGTGATTTGAATTTAAGAGATAATCGCAACTCGTCCAACTGCTCAAGGCTAAGTTCTTCCCAATCAGCCCTGAACCCCTTATGAATTCAGGTCTGTCAGACAGCCAATCACCAAATCGATTAGCAGTGGCATTAAAGGCATGACCGAATTCGTGCCGCAGCATGAACATTAAATCGTCGTTCCTGCTCCAGTTGCCTCTATGTAAAACCTCCTCGGCAATGTAAATGACCTTTCGACTTGGTTCGTAAATGCCTGCAGTTTTGTGCTCTAGTCCAGGCCTTACATCCTCAATTCTTCGTACCGGCTCAATTTTGATACCATTTCGTTCCAGATAGCCCTTCTCAAATGGGTCTAGCGACTCTATCACGCGCTCTAGCTGCGCTACAAATTTCTCTGACGGAGGGAATTTCTCGATTGCCGCTCGCGCTTCTGCATCAGAATCTCGTATTTTTGGCTTCGCTTCGACTAAGTCATCAGCTTTAGATGTAGGCGATTTGCCAGGCAATTTGTTAGCTTCACCCAAATCATCAGACATCGAGAACACTGCAGTATCTCGTGGAGATTTAGGCTCAATGGCATTGCCCGGCAACTCCCGTGGATTTCTCGGCATTGCAATGCGTTGCCCTTCCGGCGTTACGGCAATCTCTTGCGGCATCAACTCGTCAAGCATACTAGAAATGAACTTGCCTGCTTTCTCTCGTGCTCCGCTGCCTAGTTGGCTGGCATCGGCTCCTAGTTGCTCAAGTGCTTCGGTCACTTTCATACTCTTTGCTAACTTTGTTGTGCCGAAACCGACAGCCAGTCCAGCTAGATTCTCAACAGCTAGCTTGGCAGTTAGCCTGCTCTTTTCTTCCGGGCTCATGGCTTGCCAACGTTGATCTATCTGCTGGCCAAGCCAAACAATGTCTTTCAGTGCCTTAGCGTAATCGCCAGTTGCTCCGATATCGCCAAGATAAGCATCAGTGACCTGCCAAAGGCGCACGCCCCCTACCAACACCTGACCCACTACCTCACCGGCTTTCGCAGCCTTGTCGACAGCTCTCGGGTCATTCTCCATCACTTCTCTACTGAACTTGGCGACTTCACACATCGCCTTACCAAGACCCTCGACGCCTTCTGCCAAGCCGACTAACCCATCACCGACACCAGCCACTGTGCCGACAAAAGTGCGGAAACGATGATGGTCAAGTTCTTGCTGATAGGCTGCAATTCCAGCACCAACTACTTGCGCTTGTTTGCTCAGGGGCAGTGCAGCTATTTTCTCCAACACAGCCTGCGGAGTAATAGCGTTTTCTTCCACCCGTCCTTTGAGGACATAAGGCTCGTTCATTGCTGTGCCTTCTATTGCTAGATCTCGTGCTAGATCTCGTGCTAGATCTTTCGCTAGGTCTTTCTCAGTCAGTTTCGTTTTGCGCGATACGGTAGCGCCAAAGCCAACGATTTCAATTGAATGATCTTGATCGCCTCCAGCGCTGCCAGTGTGGCGGTCAGGATTGGCATTCTGAATCTCGTTAATCTTAGAAGCATCAACATTACGCTCGGCTGCGCCAAAGGCTCTTTGCTCGCTCTTATCAGCATGATTATCCAGCGGCTTTTCAGCTTGATCTATCTTCTTTTTAGACTCAAGTTCTGACAACGGCATCTCCGGCGAGGTTGAGTAATTATACTCGCCGGAGCAGAAAGCCGTGTTGCCATCAAGATTAGTCTAAACTGTTGCTCAAGCTAACACTTGACTTAATTACTTTGCCTGGCTTTCCAGCGGGCTTGACGAAGGGTTCGCCAAACTCAATTGAATCCTCAACTTGCGGCTTCATTGGCTTTTTGATATCACCATCTAGACTTTGATTTTTGATCGGATCTTTCACTATATCTTTGATCGGGTCTTTCAAGCCACCGTCAGCAGGTATTTCTGGCTTCGATGTTGGTTTTCCTGTTGGCTCTAGCGGTGATGGCTTTCCGGGCATGTCCTGATGAGCAGTGAAGCATTTTTTTGAAACTTCACCATAAATATCGGTGATGACAACACACTTTACGTTCTGGTCATTAGGGATGATATTTTTTCCATCTGAGCTACTCGCTCTGCCGCTCCAAGCATCCGCTACCATATTATTCATAGCGCTACTATCATGCTTATCAATTGCCGCTGCCATACTGTCGCCAGCCTGTTGATAATTACTTACTTCTTTCATGATTCATACCTCTACTAAGTGTTTTCAAAAGTTGCAGGTCATCGCGTTGCTTCTTGCTTCGAGGACGTTGCCTGCTTCATGGAAACCAATCTAGACGAGAGTTGTTACGGCTATGTGATTGAGATAAACTGAGCCGAGGAGAAGACTATGCCGAATTCAAAAGGCTCTGTAGAACAAAAGCTGAAGCAACGAGGAATCAGCTTGCCCGTCAGCACTGGCCTGTTCAGCTACCCAAGCATGTACTATTTGACAGTGCCTGGTGGCGATGCATTTGCAATCTGGCAAAAACTTGCAAACAACAACGTCAAAACGGGCTTCTGGCCGCTAATCTGGCTAGACAAAAAAGAACATGCTCGGCAAAAAATAATGGTTACTTCAGAACTGCAACCGCTTCAGGCAACCTTGCGCGATTTCGGAATAGTACAAAAACATCCTATCGATATCAAAGAGCTAAATCAACGAATCGCCAATCGACCAGATCCTAAATACTATCCCTTCATGAAAGAAGCCATAGTCACTCAAGAGCAGGCAGAACGAGCCGATGCACTGCTGCAACTGCAAATAAAGCATAAGGCCGAAACAGTTAAAATTGGATTTCTTCCTGGCACTATGCCAACCAGCTCGAAGCAGATGTTTGACACGGTAAAACTAAGTCAAGTGTACTTCCCTCTGATGATGAGCATAATACGCAATGATCAAGCCCATCTGACGAACGCAGATCGACAAAACAGACTGAACGGATTGAGGCCAACAGCCAGTCAAACAGCAGAGATTTGTCGCAGAGGCGAACACCTAGACTTTCAATACTGGTTGAGAAAAACTGAAAAATCTGATACTTACTACAAAGTAGAGCGCGGCAAGTACACTGGCCCAGCAGACGCCCAAGAAGAAAGCCATGCAGCGTTCACCTACGATTATGATCGCAAACTTGCACAGTACGTGCCCCGCAAGAATGTCATAATTTTGCTTGTTCCAACCATCTATTCCTGGCAAGTTCCTGCCTATTTAGGTTTTGGTGATATCAATGCTAATCCTCATATGACCGTGCACGTCGCAGCTATGAAACACTGGCACTATGCTTATGGCGCCGATCTGATCTCGCTCAAAGATGACAGTTTAGAGTTTTACGTAAGCAGACCACCAAAAGATGAAACGGCGGCGATGCAGCTTGCTCGAGAGCATTTCATATACTGTCCCGATTCTGTCTTCCAAGGAACCGATACCCTCGGCAAGCTAGCAGGGAAGCTCTGTCGTTCTCATTTCTGGAATTTTTGGTGGGACTAGCTTGCACTCAGTGGGCCGCTGAACAGAAGCACCAATACCTTAGCTGCAGTCGACTTTCGCGTAGCACCAAATACGATGATAATGAATTTTGTGTCGGTGATCTTCTTAAAATCGAAGTCGGCTGTTTTTTTCTTAAATCACTCAGATCTTGCTTTAGTCTATGGTGAGAATTATCCAGCGTTTACTTCGAAACCTCAAAATTTAGGTTGAATGGTTCAGACTTAGAATGATTCGAACTGCTGGTCAATTCAACATCATCACCAACTGTTTCAAACGAGAAATCATCCACCCAGGCCTGACCGGCTCCGTTCAGCATCAAACCAAAATCTATGTAAGTGCTTGTATCTGGTACTTCCACCACAATTTTGTATTGGGTCCAATCGGTAACGTCGAGAATTGGTCGATCGTCCATGTTATCAAAACAGTTAGGTTTGGCATTGGTGCTGGTCCAATCTCCGGCAATACGCAGCCAAAGCTGGGCCCGACCTGCCCAAATAAGGCTCTGGCGAAAAACCTTGACTAAGATAAGCCAGTGGCCTTGGTTCTGGCACGTCCGATTTCAGGTAAACACAACGAGTACCGCTATGCTTAACCTTCTCATCAATTCCAGCATCATAATCTTCGCTGTTTGCTGAGCTAAAAGTCCAACCTGGTGGTAGGTGTATTTTCTTTGTCTTTTTCATCAATACCGCTATTGGTCGCTATTAATTTCTGTTTGGCCGTGCCAAACAATATCAAACCACAATGTGACGCAGTCGAAACCATGTCATGTGGAAATTGATTTCAGGTTGCCGCCTTTAACGGCAAGCGATAGCGCACAGCCTCAGAAATATGCTCCATCAAAATATTTTCACTCCCTGCCAAATCGGCAATTGTGCGTGCCAGTCGCAATATGCGGGCGACACCGCTCTAGCCAAAAATTCTTTGGTCTTTTGCTCAACCTGACAATACTTATGCAGTTCTCTCTGACTCAAACTGCTATTGAAGTTAAATCCTCCTGGCGAACTGTTTGATATATTGCGCAGCTTTTGCCTATCCACGGCCAACTCAACTCTTCTACGAATAGAAGCTGAGCTCTCTTCTTTGACTTCACCAATCAGCTCAGCGACATTGAGCCTTGAAACTGCAATTTGCAGATCAATGCGATCAAGAAATGGCCCAGATAGTCGCCCCCAATAGCGCTCGGCCTGAGAAGAAGTGCAGAGACAAAACTTGACCGGATCTCCTCGGTAGCCACAGGGACAGGGGTTACAGGCCGCCACCAGCATGAAAGATGCGGGATAAGTAAGTGTTTGCCCTGCGCGCGAAATCATTACTTTGCGCGACTCTAGCGGCTGGCGTAAGTTATCGAGATGGGCCCGAGGAAATTCAGTCAGCTCATCAAGAAAAAGCACACCAAGATGGCTCAGCGATATCTCTCCGGGCTTGGGCCGAGCGCCGCCACCCACCAAGCCAATTACCGAAGCACTATGATGCGGATTGCGAAAAGGCCTTTCAGCCACAATATTGCCGCGTTCTGTGAGCAAGCCCGCCACACTCCAGAGCTTAGTTAGTTCAATTGCTTCTTCAAATTCAAGAGGCGGCATAATACTAGGCAGCCGCTCTGCCAGCATCGATTTACCCGAACCAGGCGAACCCACAAGTAAAATATTGTGCCGGCCAGCTGCAGCAATCTCAAGGCCCCGCTTAGATTGAGGCTGTCCTTTGACGTCGCGAAAATCTTTGTGGTGCACAACATTTGCAGCAGCCCGAGCGAACTGTTCTCGACTGGCGCCTTCATATATGGTGCCATTCTCTAACGACTGCGCGATCTTAAACACCTGCATTAAATGCGAGACCGGATAGACCTTGAGCCCCTCAACTAGAGCTGCCTCCTCGGCATTTCCTTCTGGCACGACAATGCCCCGAGCACCATTCTGACGGGCAGCAACGGCTATCGGCAAAACCCCAGACACAGGTCGTACTGAACCGCTCAAAGACAATTCGCCAATAAACCATAAATTAGCGATGTTTTCAAAGGGCATCAAACCGGTAGCCGCGAGAATTCCCGTTGCAATTGGCAAATCGTAACCAGGCCCTTCTTTGCGAATGTCGCATGGAGCTAAATTTACAACCCATTTTTTGCCCGGTGGCATCAAGAAAGAACAAGCTTTTATGGCAGCTCTAACTCTCTCTTGTGCTTCTTTAACAGAGGCGTCTGGAAGGCCGACCACACTGATTTGCCCGAGCCCTTGACAGCAGTCGACCTCCACTTCTATTGGGTGAGCTTCAACGCCGTGTACAGCACCTGAGAATACTCGAGCAAACATAATTCTTCCTCCTCACCATCGCTCACATATGTAGCAACGGAAAGTTGGTCGATTTAGTTCAATTTCTCCGGGTTAAAATCTCAGTTTTTTTGTTACAGGTCTTTCCCTTACAAATTAGGTGCCAGGATGCTTGAATATAGTCAATCTAAATGAGGCAGGATGATGACAGAAGCCAATGCTAACCACCCAGACACCATCCGAACTAAGGGCTGCAATGGCAGTCTTTCGGCCTTCTCGCCCCTGCAAACATTCAGTAGATTCACCATGCTGTTAGCGCTTCCAGTAGCTCTGCCAATCGCCTGCACTTTGATGGCCGCCACAATCAATGCCGCTCAAGCAGAGCCAAGCAAAAATGCTCATGCAAATCAAAATCAGAATCAAAACGCAGACGCAATGGCCACCTATACCTATGCCGACAAGCAAAATGGCTACAGCATTGACTTTCCTAGCGACTGGAAGACCAAAACAGATCCAATTGTGAATCTAGTCGCTACCCCTGCCGCGCAAATCAAAGAAGCAAACTCTTTTCCTAATGTCAAAGTCGTTGCCCGTTCACTACCTTCAGGAGAAACGCTGGATACCATTTGCGATAAATCTATGAGGCAGTGGGCCACACTTTGGCAAGTGCAGTCAGATCAGCGCTCACAGAAAGGCAGAACGCCAACGCGGCGATTGGTGTTGATGCAAATAATTCCCCAAGTCAATCTTAAAACAAAGGTGCTCAAAGCCTTTGCCGTAAGTGGCGACAACTACTACATAATTTCTTGCGCTGACAAACCTGAGCATTTCGAAGAATCGAAGAAGACATTTGAAGCCATAATTGATTCACTCAAGCTGGTCGTAAAATAAGCGGGCAGCTGCCACAACTCGACCACAACGGTTTGATAACTTCATTTCACCCCCGCAAGAAATTACCCTTCCCGATTTATCGGAAGCTAACTTCTCAAAACCACGGAGAAATGAAAATGGGAATAGACCTGCAATCGCTATATTCGCTAGCCGATGGTGTTGAGGAGCCGCAATCTCAACCGGAAAGGCACCAAGCTCAATGGGCTCAATGGAATCTAGGGCTTGGATTGGCTCGAAAAATCGTTTTTCCAGAGATCGGAAGAGAGCATAACCTTAAGCAACAGGGAACGTTACCCACCCTCGAGTTGTCTGAAGAGCCCAAAAGAATGCCCTCCCTGGAAGATGACAGCACAAGATACTCGGTAAAGCCATTCTCAGGAAACAGATCTAGAGTCTCCAGCAGTGTTTTCGAGATCCTCTAGCGTTGGAATCTCGCGAACCAAAACGCCGTCACGCATTACCACAAACTCAGTACCAGTCTGAGCAGCCAATAGACGAGCACGCTTAGATGCTCGTAGCAAAGCAATCATCGAGTTTTCCATGTCGGGATCGGTAGAGTTCGTTTTCTTAGCTTCCATTATTTGCTTCCCTCTTCAATCAATAATGGCACATCGCCGCTATTGTTGTAAAAGCGCCAGAAATTGACTTCGTTCTTATAGCCGTTCTCAAAGTGATCTAATCCAGCATAGAAACGACGCCGCACAACTTCATCTGGCACATGATGCCCGCCCTGTGAGACTCGTGCAGCCACCCGAGAAATAGCCTCTTCAGGACTTTGCAAA
>LNEX01000314.1 GCA_001464165.1 bacterium Ga0077546 | reverse complement strand
CAAAGTCATGAGATTGTGAGTGATAAATCTCCCTGGGCTCTGCTCCCTGATTATTTCTACTTGCTCTCTTTGAAACAACTTGTATTGCTCATTAGAAAAGCGACGAAAATCGAGCTCTAGATGAGGATTTTGATCGGCCCAGGAGCTGAAGGGTAGTTCTATTTGTTCAAAGGTTGTATAGCGCTGCGACCAGAAGCCGCCGAACCAGTCATCATTCAATTTATTGATATCATCTTCAAACTTTGCCTGCAACCATCGCTGGAAGCCTTTCTTGGCGGCCTCAGTAAATAGAAAGACTGAGTTGTGGCAGCCGAACTCGTTGTCGGTTTGCCAGCCCACCACGGCCGGATGCTTTCCTAGTGTTGATGCATAAGCTTTTGTGATTCTCTTTGATTCTTCTTTGTAGAGTTCGTTATTGACGTCGTAGTGCCTGCGGCTGCCAAAAGGTATGCTTTTGCCCTCTCTTGTGATGGGCAATATTTCGGGCATTTCATCCACCAGCCATTTCGGTGGCGTGGTGGTCGGTGTGCAGAAGATGACGTCAATTTCGTGAGCTTGCGCTTGATCTAAAGTGAATTCAAATATAGAAAAATCTAAGTGTCCGCGCCTGGGCTCGACTGTCGACCAGCTAAACTCACCCATGCGTATCGTCGCTACTTTGCACTGGCCCATACGTTCGAGATTGTATTTTATCGAGTCTTGCCAGGTAACGAGCTTTACCTCGCCGCTAGTGGTTCGACACCATGACTTCTCGCTCAGGTAGTCGGGATAATAAGCACAGCCGAAAGTAAACATAGCTTTTCTCAGTCTACTGGGAACGACCACGCAAGTTTAGCAGCCTTGGCAGGCATCTAATGGTCGTAACTGTTTCTAGAAAATGAATAGGCCCAGTCGTCAATTTTTAGACTAGAATCTGGCTATCTTGGAATCTTTAAGGGCACCAATTTGAGCGCAATTTTTGACATATTTAGTGATTTTCTCCGTCAGCGCATAAGTATTTTTAGAGATGGAAAAATAGAGGGTAAATATGTTCTCTATTGGATGAAGCATGCCGTCCGAGCCCATGAAAATCCCGCTCTTGACGTAGCCCTGCAGATTTCAAAGAATCTATCGCTGCCCCTCTTGGTTTATCAAGAGATTTCTGAAGAAGAGCCCTACGCTTCTGAGCGCCGCTTCGCTTTTGAGATTGATGGTGCAAGTGATGTCCAGCAAGAGCTTCGGCAGCGCTCTATTGACTATCTTTTTTGGATTCAAAGACGCAATACAAGTCGTCTTCTCGACAAGTTAGCGGCAGAGGCTGCCATTGTTGTTGCTGAAGACATGCCGGTGCCAAGCGAACGCGACGCTAAGCAAAGATTGCATGATAATGCAGAGGTACCGATCTGGCTGGTAGATTCGGCCTGCATTGTGCCCATGCAAGTAGCGGGCAAGGCATATGACCGGGCCTTTGTTTATCGACAGCAAACAGCAAAAGAACGCGCTTCAAGACTTGAAGCAACTTATGATGAAATTGATTATCGTTCCTCGCCTATGCCCAACCTAAAGCTCCCTGTCTCCGAGATTGACTTAGAGCATTTAGACCTGACCTTGCTTCTTTCCTCGGGTCTTTCCTCTCTTCTTGCTTCGCTTGATATTGACCATGAGGTGAAACCTGTTGGTGATACCACTGGCGGTTCGACTGCAGGCTATCAGAGATGGCGCTCTTTCGTTGAAAAGCAACTGCCGCGTTATGACAGAGACAGAAATGATCCTCTTCTTTCGCCATCCAGTAGGATGTCTGCCTATCTCAGGCTAGGTCATGTTTCTCCTTTTTTGATAGCACGCGAGGCCGCTTCATTCAAGAGCGCGGCTGCAGACAAGTTTCTGGACGAGCTATTGGTCTGGCGTGAGTTAGCTTACACTTTTTGTAAATTTACGTCTAAACTTGATAGTTCAGAAGCTATTCCACCCTGGGCCATTCAATCGCTGCGTGACCATGAGTCAGATAGGCGGCCGCAGATTTACTCGTATGATGAGCTTTTTTTCGCCAAAACAAATGACCGCTTATGGAATGCTGCCCAGCTCTCTTTGCTGAATCGGGGCGAATTGCACAATAATGTGTGCATGACCTGGGGCAAAGCTTTTTTGCA
>LNEX01000313.1 GCA_001464165.1 bacterium Ga0077546 | reverse complement strand
ATTTCAGAACGCAGCTGCTCACGAGCGGCAGTACCGGCCTCGCGAATCATGGCACAAGCAGCCTGGAAATGAGGATTGTCTTCGACGAGACGATGGCAAAGGTGGTGCATGGAGTGCGCACTGAGGTTCTCCGGGGTCATCTCAAACAAGTGGCGCTGCTTGAAAAAGTCGAAAAGCGCCTCTTCGCTCAATCCAGCGATGATGAGAACCTCATCGGGCCGAGCCTCACTCAGGCGCTCACAGGTCGCCCGCACAATGAAATCGGTCAGGGCTTCGAAGTACGGCTGCATGGCCAGACGCTCAGCATCCACCGGGAGAGTGTGATAGACGTAAGCCGACGGACGCGGTGCCTTGAGCTGACGAATAAGGCGCCGGCGGTAGACCACATCGCCGAGCTGGGCGGCGTCAAAGGTGATTTCCTTGGGCTTGAAGTTCGACTTCTCTCGCACAGTGAGAAGGTTGAACTTCTTCAGATACTCGCGCAGCGTGACCAGGTAGCCATCATCCGAGCGGGCCTTGCTGAGAAGGCCGGTGTAGAGGCGGTGGAAGACAGGTGCAAGCTTCTTCTCAATGGCGCTGATATCGACAGAATTGTTGTTGGTGACGGCGGTGACGGCGGTATTGATGGTGTTGTTGGTCGCGGTCATGGGAATCCTCATGGAGTTCGCTGTTGCATTAGCTCTAGTCGCTCCTATGACGACTAGAGGAGATGGCTGCAGTAAAGCAGTTAGTGGATAGGAGAACCCGCAGTGTCCTGCGAGCTCTAGTTAGTGAGACGTGTTACGGTCAGACCGCCTTGAAGCAGTCTAACCAGCGAATAATCGGTAGTTGGTCAGTGCTTCTTGGCCCCTTGTTGAAAGGCGTAACGATTGACCCAGGCCACAGCAACCGTCGAGACTACAATCACCAAGTGAACTGCAATCAGCTTGGTAAGGTAGTCGAAACTGGCGCTGTCTGCCTTAACAAACGCCTCAAGCAAGTGGATGCTAGAAACGCCAAGCATCGACATGCTCATTTTCACTTTCAGCGCACCGGGGTCGATATGCCCAAGCCAAGCCAGTCGCGGCAAGCGACTCGGCTCGGGGTGGTCGGCATCGCCAGCAGACTTACTGAAATCACCTATGAACAAGACATAGCCGCCAATCATAATCATTACGATCAGATGGCTAACCATGACTATATCAAGGAGATGTAGCACTGAGATCAGTACCTCAGTATTGCTGTAAGAGACAGAGTGCCAAGCCAGGTCAGCAGCCTGCACGATGAAACGCACAGAGTACACAAGCAAGGCCACGCTCAGCCCTAGATACATCGGTAGCAGCAAGAACCTGCCACCGAAGACGATTTGTTCGAGAATTCGACTAGATTTCATCCATTGCCCCTGTTAGTGACGGCCGATTGAGTCGATCACCTTGTCGACCCGCAACCAGACGTCACGGTTACCTTCTTTAATCGCCTCATGTAAGACGAAATCAACGACCGCCGGAGCAGTCAGTTCGTTGACCCAGAACGAGCTGATGCAGCTGAAGAGCAGATCAGCAGTAAGCGCCTTCAAGACAACTTCATGGCTGTCCTTGAAATCGCGGCGCATCAGAAAATAGAGATTGTCAGCCACCACTGCCACCACTTGTTGACGCAGACTAGAGTCAGCAAGCAGAGCCTCTCTATCGAGAGACATGGCCGTGCGTACATAAGGAAACTTGCTCCAAAGCACGGGTGTCACAAGGGTAGCCAGGTCGAGTCGCCGCAGGTGCTTACTAAGACTTTCAAAACTTGCTGGGTGGGAAAGTCTCAAATCGAATAATTGAGTGACCAGTTGATTGATGGCAGCTGGAAATTTATGAGTTGCAAATTCGTTCATTTTATAGTCCTCGAAAAATGAGGTTAGCGAAAGCGGCGCTTAGCGTTAATACGCTTGATGCGCTGCTCAAGATGAAAAGCTACCGTAGCGTCAGCTCCAGCAGCACGTTCTTTGAGCCAATCGGCGACATATGCCAAATCGTGCTCGATGCCGGGATAATCAGGGCCACCGAATCGACCGAGAAGTTCAAGTGCTCGGGCTCGCTTGCGCAGCTCGTAGGCAAACTCACTACGGCCGCATTTGCCGTAGAAGTCGGCCAGAGCATTAAGATCACGCGACAAGTAGGGGCTGTCCGCACCCAGACCTTCCTTGCCAATAACCACAGCCAACACGAGCTCAGCGTGCCTCTGATGACGCTCAACAGCAACTTGGTTTTTTGCAAGCTTGGCGACAGCAACGAGCTTACTGAGCTCGGTATAAAGCTCATCACTCGCGCTGGCGGTTGAACTCACACTCGAACTTTCACTCGAGCGAACATCGAGCAAGAGCGTCAAGCGTTTCTCCAAACTTGCAAGACTCTCCTCATAACGATGCTCAGACTCAAGAATGGCAGCCTGGCGGGCAAGAAGAGAGAGCCTGAGTGCGGCAGTGTCCGCCGATTTCTCAAGAATCTCAAGGACCTTCCTTAAGCCATCTAGAGCTTCGAGGCACCTGCCGTTCTTGTAATGAAGATCTACCAGTCCAGCGAGCACCTCCGCGTAGCGGCGGTCTTCCTCTGGGTAGTTGTGTTTGACCAAGCGCAGAGCGTACCGATACCACTTCTCAGCCTCGGTGTAATGTCTCTTCTCGGTCAGGAGTTCAGCCAAGAGGACGACATTGCGTACACGGTTGAATGAATCTGCACCGTAGATGTCGCGATCGCTCTTTATAAATGAACGAAGGAAAAACTCACTTCTCTCTTCCGGCCCCATCGATTTTGGATCTTTATAAGAGAAAGCGGACTTGAACACAGTGAACATCACTGAGCCAGTCGGTTCATACCAAGGATCGCGCCATTTTTTGTACAGCTCGATAACTACAAGAATTGCAATGCCATAAGAAGACATATCGTCGACTCCAATATAAATGCAAGGTTAATGAAAGACTCAGGCTACTCAAGTAAATTGCACTTGAAAGGATAGCGAAAGATTGAGGGACAGCAAGGTTTTCCAGGCTCGACGCCAGGAATAATGAGCACTAGATATAAACCGTATTTGGTACTAAAGAAATTTGTGCCTCCGAAGCGATGCGAAATGGAAAAGAATATGTTTTCAGTTCTACGCTTGTCGCTAGATCACAGTCAAACTGCAGAGAAACATGGCGCTACCCCAAATATCAAATCAATTAGCGTCACAGCGAAAAGCCGGAACTAGCCGCAGATAGAGCAACCCTGGAAGAAAGAAGAAGACGATTTCGCCCTCAAATGCGGTGGCACACTTTGCGCACCAATTTCCAAGAGCATTAATTGGTCCAAAATTCAGCTGGCGCACCCTGCGCTCACACTTTCATCAAACCGTCAAAGCAGCTACTGGCAACCGTATACAGGCTCAAGCATATACACGCCTGCGCTACATCGAAAGCGCAGCGAAAGAATTAGCGCTACCATATAAGCCACCACAAACGCTATCGCATATGCCACCACGAACGCTTGCAAAGACCAAGCGCAAAGATGCGGCAGCACAGCAAGAAAGGCCATAAAACGCCCGCTCCGCCGGCGTTTTAGACAAAAGCCCCTATACGAACATCACTTTCCAAATATACAATAGCCACCACCGATAGCACCAAGTAAAAAAGGCACTATCAGAGGGCATCAACAAGCAAAAGAGAAAGACACCACCTGTGGTGCCAAGCTGTGCTTGAGTGTTAGATGCAGCATTTAATTACGGCAAAAATACTAAATGGCCTTTGAAGCCGTAATAATGCTTTAGCAAGTGAAAGCATCACTGCTTTGATTCTTTTTTTTTGTAGAACTAGAAACTGGAGCATTTGAGTTTCAGGTTCGTGTGTTTCGACAGGCAGTCCCTTTGTATGGGATTCCGGACTAAAGGGTAGAGTGCCTCATGTCGTCACGCAAGAAGAAGATTAGACTCATTTTCCTTCACCTACCTTGCTAGGAACAGAATTTTGGCGAAGGCATACCAGTACTGCCTTCTAAGTGGTCACTAGGCCTAGCTCGCGCGACCACTCGACAAGCCCAAGGTGACCAAGAAAGCCGCTTCTGCGGCCATTCCACCGATACACCAAAGGCATATACCAGCAAAAAGCTTTGTAATAGCCGCGTAACATTAACCACTCTTCAAGGCAAGCCCTGACATAAAGCGACCGAACACTTGAATCCAAGAGCTCTATTTAATAGGCTCATATATTCTTTCACCACTCTTTCATCAAAGCAATTTTCCAGTCAAATATCGGCCCCAGTAACAACCTACAGCTGTTTCCTTCCCACTTGAGGAAGTTGATATAGCTATGGGCACTTGTCGGCCTTGATGACACTCGGAAAGCGGTTCTGATCAACCTTAAACCAACAAGGATCCAATATGTATTGGCTTCTCGCCCTCGCTGTTGTGCTTGCTATTTTTGTTGCACCGATACTACTCGACCCCAATCGCAGCCGGCACATTAACAGAAGAGGCAACGCCAACAACGCCGACCGCTTGATCGCACAGGCCGGCTCCGAATTACTTCGCGGCCTCAACGACGAAGCATTCATGCACTACCAGCAGGCCCGAGATATCGCTCGCGCCAATTCTGTATATATGCTCGAAGCTGAAGGCAACTACGGTATGGCTCAGGTCTATGAACGACGTCACGACTACAACTCAGCCGCTGCTTGCCTGCGCAGCATTCTCGCCACCCGAACCCACTGGGAGCAGTATCACCCCAACTATGCAGCACTGGTGGAGAGATATCTCAGCGAAATCGAAGCGAAACTCTCTCCTTGAGCGAGTTTCTTGTCATCTAAAAACTTAGAAAGGAAACCACCATGGAAGCAATTTTTGCAGCGGGACTCTTGGTCACGCTGGCCTATTTCGTCCTCATCATCGTCCTCCTAGTCGCCTGGGTTCAGGGTCTGATCCTGGCCTTCCGCGCCAATATCTTTCTCGGCATCCTCTGCCTCCTGATTCAAGTACCCCTGGTTTTGATTGGGCTGATCTACTGGATCTTCGGCTGCGACATTCCCGCAGCAGTGGTGCGCGCGCTGCGGAACTAGCCATTTGACGACTAGGCCTCTTTCACCCATTCAACTACCACTTGGAGAAACAATGAAACCAGGCCTACCCTCTTCGCCGGTCCAAGAAAAATATTTCTATCACGCCATTGATCTAGACGCAGTCAGCCGTTCTGTGTTGAGACCTCAAGTCGAATTTTCTGACAGCGAATGGGTGCCAGCCTACCAGTGGTTAGAAAAGGAAATCGGCTTCTATCCACTCTTTCTGGCCGTCGGTGACGAAAGCGCTGCTTACGTCACCGGCTATCAAAATCAATGGCGAGTCAATATCGGTGGCTCGATCATTGATGGCAAGTACGTGGCCAGCAAACGCAAGGCCGGAGAGTTTCCCAACGTTGTGCTCCTTGCCTTTCGCCAAGGCGATATCCAGGGCTGCTTTACAGACTACCAATGGTGGAACATCGTGCTCACTGATGTTCTTTGTCAGCGCCCCATTGGACCTGCCTTGTACCGCTATCTCTTCAAGAAATCGTGGCCACGCAGCAAATGGTTGCGCACAGCTAATGCTGACGGTCACCTGGTGCAAATGCTCGTGCCGGAGCTCGACTTGAGCAAGGCTGCGTTCCTTTGGGCACGCAATGAAAAAAGCGCCCAGGCTCTGCGAGCCATGGGTTTTGAAAACGTTTCAGTCAAGCGTCTCAAACTCGAGCATTAACTGCTTTCACTCCTGCAAGAGCCCCAAAGGCTTTTGCAGGAGTCTCTCTTCAAGACCTATTTAAATCCTCTTTCAAAACTTCTCCAAAATTCAGCTAATACTATCTCAGGTAGCAATTACAAGCACACGAGAGAATAGAAGAGAGGAGAAGAGGAGACAATGACCTAGTTTTGCTCAATTCAAAGGTGTCAGAAATCCTAAAGAGTTTCTGACACTTTTAGCTTGCGAAATCTCTAGCTGTTTGGTCTAGCCCATAAGGCCTTGAAGTTTGCGCTCACGCTCACGTTCTCGATCATTTCTACGCTTGCGTGAACGCTTCAGCTCTTCCACCGGCAAGCCCATCTGAATCGACATCGCTTCTAAAATAACATTC
>LNEX01000312.1 GCA_001464165.1 bacterium Ga0077546 | reverse complement strand
ACTAAATCTGTCTTTATTTAAGACTTTGCCGTCTTCGTTAACAAGTAAGGACATTTCTAGAATTTTATCAACGTTATCGGCTGATGCAATACTAATATCATCGCGCCCAAATAATATGGCATCGAATGTGGTGACTCCTATTACTTTTCCCGTTGCGTCTATCACTGACATCTTTGTCTGCGCGCTAGCTGAAGCTGGCAAGAAAAGCTCTGACGCTGGTTTCGCGAACGCCTGGCCGTTTCTTAACGGAGTAGCTTGATAGAATTTAGGCGCAATTATCCAGCTGCCTGCTTTGTCGACGTAACCACAGTTTCCAGAAAATGGTTCTATGGCTACAGCAAGTCCCTCAGAAAAACTTAAGGGATTGTCAGAAAGGGCTTGCAATTGTGAATTGCAAATTTCTGTGCCATCAGGTTTTAAGAGACCTTTTTTTAATTCTGGTGTGGTCATACGGTTTTTTCGCATTTCATTGAAGTGTTCAAAGATCTTGGGATCTTTCTCTTTTACTATGGCTAGATAAGCTTCTCTCCTGAAATCCGTATCGTTGTTCGTCATAAGATATAGAGCGTTTCCAGGCTTTGTATACTGATATATTTGCTCCATAATTTGAGCCGATTTTTCTAGCCGGTCTGTTGAGGCTAAAAAACAAGCGTAAAAATATAGCGCTGAATAAGGAATGGTGCGTATTTCTTGCTTCACTGGACCAGTTTCTAGTACCGGTTTCGTATCGATTAAATCGATTGCTTTCTGGAAAGTAGAATCTACCAAGCCTGGCTTGTCCAGGCGATAGTACGTTATTGCTAATTCCAGTAAATAGTTATAAGCGCTGTTCTTATCCCTATTGCTGATTGCTTGACTGCTTTGTTTCTCCAAGGCACTAGCTAACTCTGGCCACATTGATGCCCCTCTAAAAACTTCGATCTCCATAGATTCGGCTCGAGATTTGTCTAGAGCTCTTAGTCTTTCTACTTGAGCGAGTGCTTCTTTTACTCTCCCTGCTTTTATGTAAAATCGAATTAGGCACTGGCATCCTGAATCATATGACGGTGACTGTATTCCAATTGCTAATTCCAGCTCAGTGCGCTGTTTTAGATATTTTTCAAGCTCTGTCGCCGTGTTGATGCAATATATGTAATTGAAGTCCTTATTTAGTTCTTCTAGTCTCTGGCGCTTGATCCTGTACGGATCTAATTTGTCTCCGGCAGCGACAACAACGTTTGTCAGCACCACGTATTCAAAAGAAAATCCTGTGTCCTTCAGTGCTTTGGGCCGAGGTAACAATTTTATTTGCGACAGTTTTTGCGAGATTGTTTTTTCAAGATTTGGATCTTCTGGCCCTAATAGCAATTCTAGACTGGCTTTACCGTCAACTTCTATCGTGACCAAAATTCTCAGTGGCCGGTGGAGCTTCAGCCCCTTTACGGCTTCGCTGATCTTAAGTCTACTGGCCGTGTCTAGTGTTTTTAGGTCTGCTACTGTAACTTCTTTTTCTGTTTCAAATTGCGGTTCTACTTTTTGTTTTGTAAATGAGGCGCGACCGTTTTTAAATTCGCTAGCCCATGTGTAAACAAATGGAATTTTAGTTATTCCGTGTTGATCTATGAAGCCATATCTAACTTCTTTGGTACCCGAAATTTCTTTGACAGCTAAGAATAGGTTGTTCTCATCGCCGGTGTTCATTAGATAGGTATATTCAGGCTTGATGCAGATCTTGCCGTTTGTATCTAAAGCACCATATTTTCCAGTGGCAAATAGTTTCAGCCGAGGATGAAGGTTTGCTGCCTCAGGGATGGCTTTAAAAATGGAGATGCCGCCTCCAAGGTTGGCATAGGCTAGTCGATGGGCCAGAGAAATTTCATTGAGTTTCTTGCCGTTTTTGTCTATGAAGAATATTTCTTTGCCTTGCTCAGCTAGGGCTCTGCCATTGTGGAACTGCGAAATCCGATTGAATTGTGGTTCAACAATTACTTCAGCTTTGCGATCGATAAAACCTTGTAGATTGGTTATCGAGTCTTGGAATGTATACAACTGCTCGCCCTCAGGAAACCAGCCTATAGCATACGTTTCCGAATTCTTGGTCGTTTGGGTGATAAGTAATTGTTTGCCAATCGGAACAACCTTGATGCCATATTTATTTGTGGCTAGGTTCTCATGTTCTTTGCTTTTCCAAACATAGTCGCCCTTGCGATTTATGACAGCTAGACCGTCTTTGCCGTAGGTAAAGGCGTAGTCTTTATAAAATGGATGAGCTGAAGAGAATTTGTAAGGAATGACGAGTTTGCCTCTATTATCTAAATAGCCCCATAGTTCGCCGTTCTGTATGGCTACGAGGCCATTGCTAAAACTATCAATCATCCCTAAGGGCTTTGGGGTTAGCCTTTTACCGTTTAGATCAAACAGATAACGCGGCACTGTTTCACGAAACTTATGAGCTGAAGAGAAAGGAGAAGCAATAATTGCATTTTCAACCGTAAGGATGCTGTCTTCAAATTGTTCTGGCAATACCACCTTGCCGCTTGTGTCCATGACACCATATGAGGCTCTCTTGGGGTTTAGCGGTGTAAACATAGGATCTTGAGCTAAGGCTGCACCGGAGAAATAACTCAATGAGATCAGTAGCGAAATAGCCATCTGCGGTACAAAGCTAATTTTCATTATTGGCTGCCTCTGATTTTTCTTATTTCACTTTATCTTTGAACCCGTCACCACAAAAGTGCAAACCAAGCAAACTTGGTTTAAGTGGGGAGTTCACGCTAAATAGGAAAGGGGTCGGCAACCACATGGGCTACTTCTATCTATTTTGCGCCATCTGTTGACGTTTGGCTGTTTCCGAACATTAACATCGCAAGCTCATTATAGTCTTATGGCTATCAGCCGGGTCTGCACCTAGGTACTCTTGCAACTGGCCGAGGTTGATGCGGCAGGAGATTTATTAGATTGTGCGCAGTGAGTAAGATGCCCGTGACTCTCTGCGCACTCTGGCATTGATTCGCTCGATCTAAAATTAGGTACTCCGCAGTGTATCAATTGAAGTATAGTCCAAGTGATACACTTTAGGTTCATTGAGCTGACTGCCTTTTGGGCATGTAAATCTCGGAGGGTTCAATTGGTACAAAAAGTCGCTATCTACTGCAGAGTCTCAACGGCCGATCAATCTTGCGAACGGAACTAATCGAACGCACCTTTCGGCGAATGTTGCGTAACAAAGCGCCTCAACAAAGCTGACGCTGAAAGCTGAAGTCTTTGACTTGCCGCTGGAGAAATACAGCAAGAGCGAGATCCGCGTCGCAATTAATTTGACCGCGATCTCCAACTAGCGGAGTATTTAAGTATGACAATAGAAATCGATGATGAGTCTCCAGTTTCCCCAGCAAACAAACAAAAATCTCCGTTTGTAATTACGCCATTTGCTGCCTGGATTTTGGTTTTTTCAGTAATAGCGATGTTGGTGGGGCTCTTTGCGGCAGATCTGCCAGTTGTTCCGTCACGCGAAAAAATGCCTCAGCAAGAAAGACTAATGCATGATAGGCCTAGGCAGAGTGGGCCAAAAAAAGAGAGCCTGATTCCGATATTGTCTCCTCACCTTGGCAGTGGCCAGCACTAACTAGCGGCCGCAGTTGCATGCGTGACCATCGCTGCCTTTTGCACGCCGGCAGCCTGACTAGACTTAGAGATATTCCAAATTTAAATCGATTAGAAGTCTGCAGTTGTATTGTGATTTTGACATGCAGGCCGCCGGCAAAGCCACACTTAGAGCCTGCGCACAAATAATGATTTTGTCTATGTGGTATCTATTCATTTTTATCGCCGTGCAAATTCAATCACTTTTTTCTGACGACTAATTGTGTATTCGAATCCTTCCCCGAATGGTTTGCCCAGTAGTGACTATGGATTTCGCGTCGTGTGGAATGGTAATTCCGTATTTTCTTGCCTGGGCAGCATCATTAAAAGATATCTCCGCTGAGGTGTTGCCCGTATCAAAACTGCAGCGGCCCATTTTGCCATTGATTTCTACGTATACAAAAATACGACTGCCACTTTCCTGATATCCATATGGCACTTCGTACGCATTACGATTAGTGCCTTTACTTACACCCGCTGCCTGAAGTGAATGTTCTTGGCACTGGTATCTACAGTGCATTCAAATTACCCTCAGATTGGTGCTCTGGCAGCCACCTACAACGCGCTTAGGGCCTTGGCCACGTACAATTCGTGGACCGAATGTGCCTAATTATCACTCTCTTGAATAGACTTAATGGTTTCCATTAGGGCTGAATTTTCCTCTTGTTGATTGAGAATTTCCAGCTGTAGTTTGGAGAGCTTTCTTGAGTCATGGGGAGCTTGTGGCACAAGCTCCGGCTTACCTTCTGCAATCAAATAATTGGCTAAACCTTTTGCATAATCATCGCCTGCGAATTCGTCTATGGGTTTGAATTCTTCTATTCGTTGATGGTACACAACAATATCCTGCTCTGCTATTTTCTTACCCTTCATATTGAACACCCGACAGCGAGCCTTCGCTACGCATTTGCCATCTTCTAAAGGCTGCGTAACTGAAATATCTTCTTGCTGAAAGGAATCAAGTATTAGACCTGATTCTTTTTCAACTCTCACTCTCGTTGTACGTGTAAAACGCCTGCTTGAAGATTCATCTACTGTGAAAACCTCATCGCCCTGAGGAATCTGGTATTCATAGTGTGAACTGGCATCCACTCGAGTCACCTTCGAATTTATCGGGTGCCAGATTTGTCCTTTCGCGTCAGCCTGATAGCCGCTAATGAAATTAGTACGCGTTTGATAACTGACAGGTATGCCCATCACTTTCCTGACGCTTCGCTCAGTGTGCCAAATGCCCGCCAGCCAATCTGGAACGCGTCGCCACCTTAGAACTTTACCGACTGACCGACCTTTCATATACTCATCACCCAGAGGTGGCAAGTCGCGACAAAACTCGACTCTCCACTGTAAGGGCTCTGCAGGAATAACCGGTGACACCGCAATCAGAACCGATATCGACGCCAGGAGAGCCTTCCATCTAATATTTCGCGCTTTCATCAACATTGGACGACCTTACTGACGGTTATGGAGATGCTGGTTCTTATGTCGAGTATGGTGTAAAAAATCTATTTCCCGCCATAAGCGTTGTTTGATACATGCTTCATGCGCAGAATCCATTTTCCGTCATCGAGCTCCATCATTTTCTCGCCTGGTTTCCAGTTCATGGTGTAATTGCCAAAAATTTCTCCATTGAGACTGTTGGTCATAATGAGCTTATTACCCTGGACTTTGTAAGTTCCCATTTGACCTGCTGCCAGTCCGTATCTAGCCACCGACCATCTGCCGTCTTTGCTAAATGCAAAACTTTGGGCGAAAGATTTAGCAACCGATGGCGCTTCGCCGCGTTTGCCGATAGACATCATGTCCCAGCCAGTTCCAGGAATATTTGGAACTCCGTTATTTAACTGCGGCGTCATTCCGGCGTCAGTGTTGGAGGCTTTTTGCATGCCACCACCACCGGGGTTAAGGTCGCCTCGAGCAGGGCCTCCTTGACCGGGTCCTTTTAATCGACTGGGATCAACCCATTCGTCCCACTTAGCGTCCCAACCGTCGTAATGTACTTTATATTCGTCGATGCCTTTCTTGTCGACAATCGTGGCTAAATGCCATTTACCATTGCTTTGTGCGTCGACCCGATCGCCAATATTGCGATTAGCAACTTTTGCACCACCACCCGCGGCGGCACGAAGAGTATCGACTGGCACTAACATTCCGTGTGGAGTGGTGGTGTAACCATCAATTCGAATACGATAAAAGCTTCCATCGCGAGGGTCGTTACCCTGGAAGGGGAGAACAGTGGCACCCTCCCATGAATTGATTTTTGCTTTATCTATTTCGACATGATCTCCAGCGTTGAATTTCAATTGCCCCGCTTGCCCTTGATTAGGAGCCTGGGCTGCGGGTTGAGCTGCAAATACGTTTTGAAATGGGCGGGGATTGTGCACAGGTTCCCATGTTTGTGGAATTTGATTTACCTGTGCCGGGGCAGCATGAACGGGTTGTGGTGGCTGTTGCTGTGGCTGTTGCTGTTGCGGTTGTTGAGCGGCAGCAGGTGCAGCACCCGGACGCATGTGAATTTTTTGGACCATAAAGCCATCTGGATATAAAGAGTAGCGAGGTACTTTTACACGCACCTGGTACCCGTCTTGCGAGTCACCTGGAAGAAAAGGAACACTTGACCTGGTGCGTATTCTTGCGCGCGGGCAGGTTGAGTGGTCAGATTAATACCGGTAATAGTTAAAAGCAACGCAAAAGCGGATAGTGATTTTCTCACAGTAATGTCTCCTAAGTCGGACGATAGTTTACCACTGTTAGCTCAACCTGAAGAACCTTTGCAGACTATCTCACCTGCGTCTCCAGCTTCGTATCAAGCGGCTTCAGTGACTGCAGTTGGCTAGTTGGCGATTCAAAACGACCAAACGCTGCCAGCACCGTTTCAAGCATTGGTAGCATACGAGTCACCTGGCGACCGCGAATCAAAACATCCCAAATCGGTTCAAATTTCTTCCAGCCGCCAGCATAAGCAAGGTGACGCATTTTGGCATACGGATCAGTTTTCACGCTAGCACTTTGGAAGAGTCGATGCCAGGTATAAAACTCTTTGTAAGCGCGCCAATAGCCTCGCTCAAGTGCTTCTTCTGACAGTCTGGACGGTTTGTATACAACGTGTCTTGTATCGTAAAGGTCCCAATTCTCGTGCAAGATCCTGTTATCTGTGGTCATTCGTTTATGCAGATCAGTACCCGGGTAAGGCGTCATGATGTGAAAAGTTGCAGTCTCAATGCCTTGTATGGATGCCCAATCGACTGTTCGATCGAACACGCTCTCGTCATCATTGTCCATGCCGAAAACAAAACTGCCATTGACCATGACGCCGCTGGCATGAACCCGCTCGATGGCCGCCCCATAATCGCGATTCAAGTTTTGATATTTATCGTGCTCTTTCAAATTGGTGGCATCAAGTGTTTCAAAACCCACAAACACGCTGCGCATGCCAGCTTTAGCAGCCTTTTCCATCAAACCGGGTTTGAGAATTCCTTGGACGGTGGAGGCCGCTTGGAAAACCTTGCCCATGCCAATCATGCCGTCAAATAGTGCATTGGCAAAGCGCTCATTTCCAAGTAAGTGGTCATCTAAAAAATAGACGTGCTTGCCAGGCAGCCGTTCAATCTCAGCGAGAGCCTCATCAACTAGCTGTGTGTAAAATGACCGCCCACCTTTATAGAACGCTTCTTTGTAGCAAAAATCGCAGGTATGAGGGCAGCCACGCGATACCACAATTGAATTGGGGCATAGGTAGCGCTCGCGCTTGATTAAGTCACGTCTGATTGGCGGCTTTCCTTCCATAGTACGAGTTGTGGCTACGTATTGCTTTTGTGGGCATTTCGCTCTAAAGTCAGCCAAAAACCGAGTCCATGCATCTCCAGCGGGGCCGAGAATAATAGTATCGGCATGCTGCGCAGCCTCTTCGGGCAATGAAGTCACATGAAGCCCACCCATCACAACATAACAGCCCTTTTGACGATAATGATCGGCAAGCCGATAAGAGCGGAAGGCTGAAGTTATGTATGCCTGAATCACAACTAGGTCAGGCTCATCGTCTAGGGTCAGCGTTTCAACATGCTCATCAATAATGGTGACTTCGTCATTCGGCGCGAGATAAGCAGCCAAAGAGGCCAATCCGAGGGGCGGAAAAAGAGAATATTTGATTGGCCGGAAGAAAGGACTCTTAGCCTCAGTCAACGCCGTCAAGATCATCTTAACTTTCATAGGTCTGTCCGGATGGGATTCAACCAACATACCCAGGCGAAGACCACCGAAAACAATTGCTCCGGCAGCTACATCGGCGCCTTGTTCAGCGGTGCAGCTGCCGTCAGAGTATCGACATTAAGGCAGCCAATGGCATGCAAAAGTTTGGCTTGAGCCTGATCAAATTCGATAATGGCATTGGCTTTGTCTATCAAAGAATCGGTATACGATTTTTGCGCATTGATAACATCAAGGTAAGTGCCGACTCCTTCTTTGAAGCGCAGCTCAGCTAGTCGCAAGCCTTCTTCGGCATACTTAACTGCAGCCGTGGTCTCAACAATTAGATTTTCGGTACTGATGCTAGATAAATACGAATCGCGCACTTCCTGAAGCACTTTCTCCAACTCGCGATTGAACTCTAGTTGCACCCGTCGTGCTTCCCATTGTTTAGCGCGCACTTGAGCTACTTCTTGCAGACCCAGGCCACCCAAATTCCACTGCATATCAACACCAATAGTAAACAGTGAGCGAGTAGTCCACGGTTTCGGTCCGCTGCCGCCAGTAGCCAGTGGCAGTCCACCAGCACTACTGATGGCACCAACAGACGCTCCTGAGCTACTCAATGATGTTTGCTGTGTTTGTAAGCTAGAGAGAGAAGCATTACTAGCATATGAACCTGAGCCAATGGCAGCTCCGGTCACGGCTACTGAAGGCAATAGACTTGAGCGAGCTACTTTAATAGCGTCTTTGGCAGCCAGTCTTAGCTGTTCGTATTTTTTCAATTCTGGTCGTTTATCAATGGCTATTTTCAACAAATCAGCCGGGCGCAAAGCTGAGTCTATCAAGCGAGCCTTGGCCACCAACCTGTTTCTTATACTTAAATCTGTGCCTTGATCCATATTTAAGATGGTGGCAAGTCTTACGGCAGACCTACGCCTAGCCACCTGCTGCTTAATTAGGTGTTGCCGATCGGCAGACAATTGATATTTAGCTTGCAGCACATCAAGCTCTGTATTGACGCCATTGTCAAAGAGATCTTGATTAACCACTAAAAGTGTTTTAGAAACTTCGACTGCTTTAACTCTAATTTGCAAGAGCACATCGTTGCGCACCAAATCATAGTAACGCTCAGCCGACTCAAGCAGCATGTCGTTGATGGTGCCACTCAACTCAAACTTTGAGGCGCGGTAACGGGCCTGATTTTGCTTGGCAGTATAAAGTATGCCGCCACCCTTGAACAAATACTGCTGAAACCCGCTAGCCATGGTCAAGTAGGGGTTGTGAATACCTATCGCTAAACCAGCTGGGCTGACATAGTTACCATCAAGGCGCTGATAGCTAATATCGTTAGTGAGAGATGGAAGAAAACCAGAGAGAGCTTGAATGTAATTCCACTTCTTTTCTTGACTATTCGTTTGCGATATTTTGATCGGCAAATTATTCGAGAGTGCCGAATTAAGCACATCGCGCAGAGTGATATCAATCGACCGATCAGCGTCAATGCTAAGGGGAGACCCCTCACTCAAGGTAATCAATGACTTCAGTACAGGCGGTTTGACAAAAACTTTCTCAGCATCAACGAAAATACTACCGCTGGTGTTAGTTACTTCATTGGCAAGAGAATCTATGGTTTCTCGTGCTGCCTCATTTTCAGGCCCGAGACCACGCAGCTTTGGCAATTCTTCAGCAGTATTCTCACCAATCCCCGCAGGCCGGCTGGTCGGCACAGGTGAACCACGCAGCACTGGAGTATTGCCCGAATTTGTTTTCGGCCTGGCACCTTGACTTCCGCCAGGTTGAGCAAAAGCAGAGGCAGTACTTGACGTCAACAAGGCCGTACCAACAATCAGATATTTAGAATAGGGCAACAGGCGTGAGAAATACAATGTAGTCAAGTGCGCCAGGAGTGGTAGAAGGGTGAGGTAAAGGCGATTTGTGAGCGGTAATAACGTTGTTTACCCTAAGAGTAAACAGCAAAAAGCGCAAGGTTAGAGCCATAACCTGCAATGGTAAACTAAATTCATCAAAGTGATGAGATAGCAGATGTGGATTGTTAGACTGGCTCTGCGCCAGGGTTATACCTTTATAGTACTAGCAATATCGATCATTATATTTGGCGGTCTGTCCATATATAAGATGGCTATAGACATTTTTCCCACCATCGACACACCAGTGGTTAGCTGTGTCTGGACCTATACAGGCATGTCTCCATATTTCATGGAAAATTTGGTGACGACAGTTACTGAAAGGGCCCTGACTTCGACTATCAATGGCATTCAGCGTATGGAATCAAGCTCGCTATCGGGCATGAGCATCATCAAAATATATTTACAAAAAGGCACGCCAGTGGGCGAGTCGGTGGCCATGGTGTCATCGGTAGGAACAGCAATTTTGCGGCAATTGCCTCGCGGCATTAGCCCACCGTTTGTTACTAGATCTTCAGCTACCGATGTGCCAGTCATACAACTGTCAATACATAGCGAAACTATGTCAGAGTCTGAGCTTTTTGACATTGCCAACAATCTCATTCGCACTCAGCTGGCCACAGTAAAGGGCGCCCTAATTCCATTTCCGTATGGCGGCAAGTATCGCCAAGTGATGGTCGATCTCGACCCACAGATGCTGCGGGCCACTGGCTTATCAGCACACGATGTCATTCAAGCAATAAACGATCAAAACATCGTTTCTCCTGATGGCACGGCCAAGCTAGGTAGCTTCGAATACATCATGGTACTGAACAATATGCCCAAGACTCTGGCTTTGCTCAACGAAGTACCGATTAAAACAGTTAAGGGTGCTGTGGTCTTTCTCAAAGATGTTGCCCAAGTGCATGACGGCTACCAGCCTCAACTAAATATAGTCAATTTAGATGGTAAGCGCGGTCTACTTTTCAATGTGCTAAAGAGCGGCAACGCCTCTACACTATCAGTGGTGCAGGGTGTAAAAGAAATTCTGCCCCGCATAAAATCAATTGTGCCGGCCGCTTGTGAGATAGACATATTAGTAGATCAATCGCTTTTCGTACGCGAATGTGTTTCTGAAGTGTTCAAAGAGGCATTGACGGCCGGTTTGCTAACAGCCGTAATGATGTTGGCATTGCTCGGTAGCTGGCGCAGTACTTTAATTGTCGCTACTTCTATTCCGCTAGCCATACTAGCCTCAATTATTGGCTTAAACCTAGCGGGTCAAACAATTAACTCAATGACCTTAGGTGGGCTCGCCCTAGCGGTAGGAATGTTAGTTGATGATGCCACTGTCGAAGTAGAAAACGTACACCGCAACATGGCCATGGGCAAAGATATCGAGACAGCAATTTTAGATGGGGCTGAACAAGTAGCGCTGCCAGCACTTGTCTCAACTCTTTCAATTTGTATTGTCTTTGTGCCCTTACTATTTTTGACTGAGCCCTCTAAGTCACTGTTTGTGCCCCTGGGCATGGCTGTTACCTTTGCCATGCTAGCCTCATATGGGCTATCGCGCACAATCGTGCCACTGATGTCTAAGCATTTATTGGCCCATGAGCATGAGGGTAAAAATGAACATGAAAGCAAAACAACAAGCACAAATTGGCTCACCCCGTTTATCGTCATACACAAATTTATAGACAACAATTTCGAAGCCCTGCGAGAACAATATCAAAAGATATTGGCAGTGGCTCTCGATCACCCAAAGATGACACTCTGTGGATTTTTGACTTTCTACGCCCTATCACTTTCAATGTTGCCACTAATTGGTCAAGATTACTTCCCTACTATCGATGGCGGGGCTCTGCGCCTTCATGTCAGTGGCATGTTTAAAAAAGTTGAAAAGGCCATTCGTCAAACTATCCCAGCAGAAGAAATTGAGTCTATAACGCAAAATATTGGCTTGCCCATGAGTGGCATCAACTATGCCTATTCAGATAGTCAAACAGTCAGCGAAGCCGATGGCGAAATCATAGTCACTCTCAAAGAAAAGCGTGCTCACAATACTGAGTACTACCAACGAGTAGTGCGAAAGATGATGCAAAAGCAGTTTCGTGACCTTGCCTGCTATTTTCAACCTGGCGACATTGTCACCCAGATTCTCAACGCCGGTTTGCCGGCTCCAATAGACATTCGCGTGCTTGGTATGCACCGCGACAAGAACTACGAAATAGCCAAGCAAATCAAACGAGAAGTAGAACGTGTGCCAGGAGCGGCCGATGTCTGCTTGCACCAAGTGGTAGATGCACCGCATTTAAAATGGCAAGTTGACAGAGTACGAGCTGAAGAAGTTGGTGTCACCCAAGAAGATATATCAAACGCTTTTTCAACTAGCTTGAGTTCAAGCTTTCAGACCAATCCCAATTTCTGGCTCAACGCAAAAAACGGAGTCGCCTACAACCTAGCAGCTCAGACTCCACAGCGTTCCCTAGCCAATATGAATGACATAAACTTGACCAGCGTCACACCAGCCTTAACTGGTGCTGAAGAAACACCGCGAGAACCACAACTGCTGATGAACTTAGCCACAGTGTCACGGGCGCAGACAGCAGCGGTGGCCAACCATTTAAACGTGCAACCAGTGTTTGATATTTACGCCGCTTGTCAAGGCCGTGATCTTGGCGGTGTAGCCAAAGACATCAAGGTCATAGTCGACCGCGCCAAGGCCAATCTGCCAGATCACAGTGGCACTTTCATTTTTATTGGTGGCCAAGTCATGAGTATGAAACTTGCCTTCATCGCCTTGATTGCCGGGCTAGCATTCGCACTGTTATTGGTTTACTTCTTGCTGGTCATGAATTTCCAATCATGGAGCGACCCGCTGATTATTCTCATGGCTATCCCAGGGGCACTATCAGGCATTGTCTGGAGTCTTTTTGTCACTCAAACGACTTTCTCTATCCCCGCCCTAATGGGCACAATTATGACCATGGGCGTGGCATCGGCCAATTCAATTTTGATGATTACTTTTGCCAAAGAACAGCTAGCCGAGCATAGCGAGATGGATGCCAAGGGAGCAGCCCTAAGCGCCGGGTATCAACGCTTCAGACCTGTTATCATGACGGCGACGGCCATGATTATCGGCATGATTCCGATGGCGATTGGTGGCGGTCAGGGCGGTTCTCAAAATGCCCCAATCGGTCGTGCTGTTATTGGCGGGCTGCTTGTGGCGACACTCTCGACTTTGATTTTCGTGCCTCTAATATTTAGCTTAGCGAGAAAAGGCAAATCTAAAAAAACCACGGGGTTAGCCCATGTGGATAGTTGAGTTAGCTCTCAAACGGCCCCATACATTTATAGTTATGGCCTTAGCCATAGCGCTTTTTGGCGTCATGTCAATCAAGCAAATGGCAGTCGACATTTTTCCGTCTATCGATATTCCTATTGTCAGCTGTGTCTGGACCTACACTGGCATGTCGCCATACAACGTTGAAAATTTGATAACAACGGTGACTGAGCGCTGGCTGACTTCAACAGTGAACGGCATTGAACACATAGAATCGACTTCGCTATCTGGCATGTCTATTATCAAAGTCTACTTACACAAGGGCACCGATATTGGCGAAGCTGTAGCCATGGTGACAGCCATGGGCAATGCAGTACTCGAATATTTACCAGCAGGAATGACACCTCCATTTGTCACTGTATCTAGTGCAACAGATGTGCCGGTGCTGCAGCTTGGTATCAACAGCAAGACCATGAGCGAAGCTGAACTGTTCGACATAGCTAACAACTTTGTCCGCAACCAATTGGCCACAGTGCAAGGGGCGACCATTCCCTTTCCGTATGGCGGTAAGTATCGCCAGGTCATGATCGATCTCAATCCACAGGCCATGGTGGCCTGCGGCGTATCGGCAAATGACGTCACTAAGGCAATTAATTCGCAAAGCATTATTGCACCGTCAGGCACAGCCAAACTTGGCCCCTACGAATACATTATGACCTTAAATAATGTACCCGAGAAAATCAGTGAACTAAATAACATCCCAATCAAATCAGTCAAAGGTACTGTCGTCTTTGTTCGCGATGTAGCTTTCGTTCACGACGGCTTCCAGCCCCAGTTGAACATAGTAAACCAAAACGGTCGGCGGGCTGTTCTTTTTAATATTCTCAAAAACGGCTCGGCTTCTACTCTTGCCGTGGTAGAAAATGTCAAACAAGTATTGCCTCGCATCAAACAAATTGTGCCAGCGGCATGCAACATTGAAATTTTAGTGGACCAATCTGTATTTGTGCGCGACTGTGTTGCCGACGTGGTGCGCGAAGCTATTACAGCCGCTGGTCTGACGGCGCTTATGATGCTGGCTTTGCTGGGCAGCTGGCGTAGTACTCTAATTGTCGCCACCAGTATTCCCCTGGCTATGATGGCATCTGTTATTGGCCTGCACATCGCTGGTCAGACCATTAATTCAATGACTCTTGGGGGGCTGGCACTAGCAGTTGGCATGCTTGTGGATGACGCCACTGTCGAAGTTGAAAACGTGCACCGCAACATGGCTATGGGCAAAGATATTGTCACGGCTATTCTTGATGGCGCCCAACAAGTAGCTACACCCGCTATGGTCTCGACCCTTTCTATTTGCATAGTTTTTGTCCCAGTCGTGTTCTTAACCGAACCATCGCGCTCGCTTTTTGTACCACTGGCAATGGCCGTTGTCTTTGCCATGTTGGCCTCTTATGGGTTGTCGCGCACGATTGTTCCGCTAATGAGTAAACACTTACTGGCGCACGAGCACGAAGATTCACTGCAAGTAGAGGGTTCAGAGAAATTAACAGGTTCAGAAACTCCAGCGAAGAAGCCTGGTTTCTTCCGCTCTATATATCTAGTGATTGATGGCGCCTTCGAATTTCTTCGCGAGCAATACAAGCATGTACTAGAACAAGGGCTAAATCATCCGATTTTGTCTATTTCAATTTTTCTTACTTTTTATTCTTGTTCACTGCTGCTGCTACCAATGATTGGTCAAGATTTCTTTCCAGCCATTGATGCTGGGCAGCTGAGACTGCATATCAATGCTCGCCCAGGAACACGAGTAGAAGAAACCGAGCGCCTGTATAAGAAAATCGAACAAGCCATTCGCAAACTAATACCTGAAGATGAGATCAAACTGATAACAGACAATATCGGCATGCCAGTAAGCGGAGTCAACTATGCCTTCTCTGACAGCCAGACAATCTCAGAAGCTGACGGCGAAATTCTCGTTACCCTCACAGAAGAGCGCGGTCATCCGACGGTTTATTATCAGAAAGAAATTCGCCGCATGCTCACCCATGACTTTCCCTCAGTCATATACTATTTTCAACCAGCTGATATCGTCACCCAAATTCTCAATGCCGGGCTACCAGCACCAATTGACATACGCATAATTGGCCTTGATCAAGCTAAAAACTATGAGCTAGCCCAGAAGATTAAGCGCGATGTAGCAAATGTAAGAGGAGCAGCCGACGTTTGTTTGCACCAGGTAGTCAATGCACCGCAATTCGTCTGGTCGGTAGATCGCACTCGGGCCAATCAAATGGGCCTGACCCAAAGAGACATATCTAATTCTTTCTTGATCTCGCTCAGTTCAAGTTTTCAAACCGCTCCCAATTTTTGGCTAAACACTCAAAACGGTGTTAACTATAATTTGGCCGCTCAGACACCGCAGTACAAAATTTCTAGTCTTGATGATATGCGCATAACTGCAGTTACCTCGTCAACATCTTCAGCTCGTGCCGCTGCCCAGACAGCCAATCAGTCGCAAGCACCAATTGTAGTGCAGCCGCCCCTATTGACAAACGTTGCCTCCTTCGACCGCGCCGGCACCCCAGCCGTGGTCAATCACCTCAACGCTCAACCTGTCTTTGATGTCTATGCTGCTTGCCAGCAGAGAGACCTTGGTGGAGTATCAGCAGAAATTGAAAAAATTCTGGCAAAGTATGAAAAAGACCTGCCACGCGGCACATTCTTGGTAATGGGCGGCCAAGTCAATAGTATGAAGTCAGCCTTTGCCGCTCTTATTTTTGGTTTAGTCTTTGCCCTACTTTTGGTTTATTTACTTCTAGTAGTAAATTTCCAAAGTTGGCTCGACCCGCTGATTATCTTAATGGCCATACCTGGGGCCTTTACGGGTATTCTCTGGAGTCTATTTGTCAGTCAAACCACGTTCTCAATTCCCGCACTGATGGGAACGATCATGACCGTTGGCGTAGCCTCGGCCAATTCAATTTTGATGGTAACTTTTGCCAATGAACAATTGGCCGAAGACAAAGATATGGATGCCTGGCATGCCGCACTTAACGCTGGCTATCAGCGCTTCAGACCAGTAATGATGACAGCCACAGCCATGATTATCGGCATGATTCCGATGGCTATTGGGGGCGGCCAAGGGGGCTCGATGAATGCCCCAATTGGTAGAGCGGTTATTGGCGGCCTAACAGTGGCGACATTTTCTACCTTGCTTTTTGTACCCCTAATGTTTTCTCTATTGCGAAAGAGGCCAAAGTGACAATTAAAGCAACAATAAATATGTTGACTAATCAATCGAAAAAGCGGTTGCGACAAAAGCATGGCCTCGGCAAGCTAATTATCGTCGTCATTGTCGTGATGGTGATTCTTGCCGTACTACTAGTGTTTGGTCTTGTACCACGCTTTGAACGGAAGAAAGATCTTGACAAAGCCACTAGCGAAACCGTCGGCGCACTGCCTGTAGTGCGAACCATTATCGCCACACCAGCAAATGAAACCGAAAAGCTGGTCTTACCGGCTAATATTGGCGCTATTCAATACACCACAATTTACGCTCGAGTGGATGGCTACCTAACCGGTCGCTTAGTAGACATCGGCGACCTTGTGAAAAAGGGGCAACTCTTAGCGGTTATCGACACCCCCACAGTCGACCAAGAGTTAGAACAAGCACGAGCAGACTTACTTAGAGCAAAGGCTACTGTTGATCAAACCAAAGCTCAGCTAAAGGAAGCCATTGCCCAAAAGGCAACTACACAGGCAAATGTAATCAAAGCAAAAGCCAACGTTGACTATGCCACAGTCACTGCTACGAGGTGGTCTAATTTGGCCACAAGAGGGGCAGTAAGCCTACAGTCAAGAGACGAGAAAGTTCGTTTTCTTGATACAACATCAGCAGAGCTAAAAGCCCAAGATGCCGACGAGCGTGCAGCAGAAGCTAAAATAGTAGCAGCCCAATCGCAGATACAAGAATCTCTAGCTGAGGTGAAAGCCAAGCAAGCGTCAGTGAGACGACTAGAGGTAGAGCAATCCTTTCAAAAAGTATTGGCCCCATTTGACGGCATTATCACTTTGCGCAAAGTCGACCCTGGTGCTCTGATCACCAAAGGCAGTCAATCTAACAACTTAGAGCTCTACCAGCTCGCTCGCATTGATAGGTTAAGAGTCTATGTCAGCGCCCCACAACGTGTTGCTCGCTATCTCAAAGCTGGCCAATTAGCCGAAATTACAGTGCCCGAATTTGCCGATCGCAAATTCAACGGTATTGTCACTAATGTCAGTGGGGCCCTTGACCCCAACACCAGAACGCGTCAAACAGAAATTCAAATTGACAATAAAGATCACGCACTGTTACCTGGTATGTACGCAGAAATTAAGTTAACTGGTGCCCGCGAAGGCAAATGGATTCGTGTACCAGGTACAACTCTAGTGACAAGACCCAGTGGTCAGTATGTCATTGTAGTCAAAGACGGCAAAGCGAAATATCAACAAATTAGCATCGGGCGCGACTTTGGTAGTGAAGTTGAAGTTAAGCAGGGCCTCAGCGGCGGCGAGCATGTAGCGGTCAGCCCTAACGACGACTTAATTGACGGTGAGCCAGTACAAGAACAAGAACTGAAGCAAGACAAAGAATCTAGCGAATGAGCACCGGTTTTAATCGACGCATCCAAGTAAAAACGTGCCGCCGACAAAGAGACTAAATGCGCCGGCTAGCCCGCCACCGATAAGATACAGCGGTCGCCAGTTAGAGGCAGTGCCAAAGCCACCCAGTGAAATGATGGCAATGAAGGTATTAGATGCCACTAGGCCCAATACAAAGGCAACCAGCATGGCTATGGCCGTAGTTTGCGAAGCAACTCCTCCAACGGCCGATATCAGCAATACCTGGGTAGCGGTTTCAGCGCCAATGCCATGGAGCATACCAATAGAAAATGTTCCTTGTACAGTAAGAACAGGTTCTTCTGCACTTACAGACTGCTTTGTCAGTTTAGCAAACGCTTCTCTCAACCAAGAATAAAATACTATCCAGCGGCTTTTGAATTTAAATGTATCGGCATTTTTCATAGCACCAAATACAGTGTTGAGTAAATAGATACCAAGAATTACAAGAGTCAGGCCAACCACACGCTCCATCACAGTATCGATCCAAGCCGGCAACAAGGCAGCAAATGAAATAGCTGCCAGACCAAGAATAGTAATGACAAGGGCATGCCCAAGAGCATAGGCAAGTGAAAGTAGAAGGCCTTTTTTACGCAGCCATGGTTCACCTGCGCTAGCGCCACAAATATCAACCAAGGCGGCAATATGATCGAGATCTATGCCATGCCTGAGGCCAAGAATTAGTGCTGTACCCAGTAGAGGAAGTTGAATCAATGTATTCTTATGTCTGTCTGACTATGCCTGTGTACTTTTGCCGTGCGCAATATTGACATTCTGGTCAGTATTACCGAATACTTTGATGATTGTACACCGGCGAACCCCGGAGACTACTTTAGCTCGCGGTGGTATCCTTTGTAAGATCATAGGCATTCATAAGCCATAGGCATTCTTGAACTGGAAAAAGCAATGAGTCCCTATTCTCAAGTAGACACAGCTATTGTTGGCTGGACAATCAGAGTTAGGGGCACAGTCCAAGGTGTCGGCTTTAGACCGACTGTTTTCAAATTAGCCAACCAATTGGCCATCAAAGGTCGGGTATTAAATGACGGCGATGGGGTTTCGATCGAAGCTTTTGCACCCAAGTCAACCCTGACTGCCTTCGTTCAGGCCATCCGAGACAGCTCTCCACCACTAGCTTGCATCGAAAAAATTACATATGAAGAAATTACACTTGAAGAACTTAAGTATGCAAACCTTCTGTCTGCGAAAGCAATACCGACCGGCTTCGTTATCGATACTAGTGAGACGAGTCAAAGTACTGCAGTAGCTACAAATATCGCAGCCGACGCCGCCACATGCCCAGCCTGCATTGGCGATATTTTGGATCAATCAAATCGTCGTTTTCGCTATCCGTTTACCAATTGCACCCATTGCGGCCCTAGGCTTTCTATTATCAAGGCAATTCCTTACGATCGGGCAATGACGAGTATGTCCGAGTTTCCTATGTGTATTGACTGCCAAAGAGAATATGAAGATCCAGAAGATAGGCGCTTCCACGCTCAACCAAACGCCTGTAGCTTATGTGGCCCAAGAGCCTGGCTGGAAGACAAGAATGGTATTGAATTTAACTTCGCAACAAGCGCCGATGAAGATGACAAAAATGACCAGAATTCCAACGATGCGATTGAGGCTACCGTCAATTTAATTGAGCAAGGCAAGATTGTAGCAATCAAAGGCATTGGTGGATTTCACTTAGCCTGCGATGCCAGCAACGAACAAGCCGTCGCCACGCTTAGGGAACGCAAGCAGCGCTTTGACAAACCGTTCGCATTGATGGCCCGAGACCTAGAACTAGTAAAAAAATATTGTCTGGTGAGCCCAGCTGAAGAATCTCTATTAGCCAGTCATGAGGCTCCAATAGTTTTACTCGATCAGAACAGAGCAGCAGTGACTACAGAAACGAATGTGCGACAGGCCGTGAAACAAATAGCACCGTCAGTGGCTCCAGGACAAGCGACTTTGGGCTTCATGCTGCCGTACACACCACTGCATCATTTGCTGTTAAAAAACATAGACAGACCAATCGTGCTTACTTCTGGTAACCGCTCTGAAGAGCCGCAATGCACAGACAACGACGAAGCAAAAACACGTCTTTGCCAAATAGCTGATTATTTCTTGCTACACGATCGGGCCATCGTCAATCGCTTAGATGATTCAGTGGTGCGCTCACATGAAACTGCCGCTAGCAATTCTTATGAAATCATGCGAAGGGCGCGGGGCTATGCCCCAAGCCCGATCAAACTACCACCAGGTTTCGAGTCGGCTGCCTCAATTCTCGCTATGGGCGCTGAGCTAAAAAATACATTTTGTTTGCTGCAAAACAATTGCGCCATAGTTTCGCAACATATGGGCGACTTAGAGGAGGCAAAGACCTTCAGCGATTATTCGAAAAATCTTGAGCTCTATCAAAACTGTTTTCAGTTTAAGCCAGCGCGCATAGTCATTGACTTTCATCCAGAATATCTTTCAAGCAAGTTAGGAGAAATGCTTGCTGCTAAAACAAAAATAGACTTAAAACTAGAAATAAACTTGCACCCAGAGATTGATAAAATACAACACCACCATGCCCATATTGCCTCTTGCCTGGCTGATAACGGCTGGCCTCGAGAAGCGGGCCCGGTGCTCGGGGTAGCACTAGATGGATTGGGCTTTGGCCTCGATGACACTTACTGGGGCGGTGAGTTCTTACTCGCTGACTATGGTAGTTTCGAAAGACTAGCAACTTTCAAACCAGTGGCCATGCTTGGTGGTGCCCAGGCAATGCGCGAGCCCTGGCGCAATACTTACGCCCACATAGTGGCAGCACAGGGCTGGCAGAATTATATTGACCAGTTTGCAGAGCTAGAGCTAACCAAATACTTTCAGTCGAAGCCTTTAGCTACTTTTAACTCAATGCTAGAAAGCAAAGTCAATGCCCCTCTTGCCTCTTCTTGTGGTCGTTTATTTGATGCTGTTGCAGCCGCCCTAGGCATTCGCCGCAATAGGGTAAGCTATGAAGGGCAAGCAGCAATAGAACTAGAGGCCCTAGTGAACAACAATACTCTTGCATGTGAAGTAAATCATGGCTACACATTTGCCATTGCCAACAGCGAAAGTAGTTTGCCTTACATCGAGCCAAAAATCATGTGGCAAGAGCTACTTAGAGACTTGAGCCTAGGTACTTCTGCAGAGATAATATCTACTCGTTTTCATATAGGATTAGCAAAAATCATAGGAGCCATGGTCAAGCAACTTTGTTCGCAGAACAACGAATCTTCCCAGAATCAGACAAAATGGCTAGCTACAGTGGCTCTCTCTGGTGGTGTCTTTCAAAACAGAACATTGCTAGAGTTAGTCAGCCAAGACCTTAGTAAGAATGGTTATACGGTACTGACTCACCAGCAAGTGCCAACAAACGACGGTGGAATATCTCTTGGGCAAGCCGTTGTGTCGGCAGCTCGTCAATTACAAAACAAGGAGCGAAGCCATGTGTCTTGGCATACCTGGGCAAGTCGTTGAAATAGTCAATGCAGAAAAGCATCTAGCAAAGGTAGAAATCTCTGGGGTGCGCAGGCAGGTTAGCCTGACTTGCATAGTGAGCGATAAGCATCCTATTGAATCCTGTATTGGTGATTGGGTTCTTGTACATGTTGGTTTTGCCATGAGTCTAATCAACGAAGACGAGGCCAAGAAGACTTTAGAGCTTTTGATGGAATTAGGTGAGGCACAAAAAGAACTAGAAGCGATGCAAGTTTCTGACTAGAACTACAACCAGAACAAGAACTAGAACCAGAACAAGAACTAGAACCAGAACAAGAACTAGACGCACGACTAAAATCAGTACTAGAGTGAAATCGGGCAAGAATTATATGAAGTATGTCGATGAATTTAGAGACCCAGAGCTAGCAAAGACGCTGCTTGCTGAAATTGAGCGCCTCTTGCCCCAAATTGAGATAACTAAAATCAGACCTCTCCAAATTATGGAATTCTGTGGCGGTCATACGCATACAATTTTTCGCTATGGTCTAGAGCAACTTTTACCAAAAGAAATCGAACTAATTCACGGACCCGGCTGCCCTGTATGTGTTCTACCGATGGGTCGAGTTGACGATTGCATCGCTCTGGCTGAGCGTCCAGAGGTAATTTTCACAACCTTTGGCGATGCCATGAGGGTTCCTGGATCACAAAAAAACTTGTTACAAGCAAAGGCCGATGGCGCTGATGTTCGCATGGTCTATTCGCCCCTTGACGCTCTAGAGCTGGCTAAAAAAAATCCAGATCGCGAAGTAATATTTTTTGCCCTTGGCTTCGAGACCACTATGCCGAGCACCGCTCTCACTGTTCTACAAGCAGCAGAAGAGAATGTCAAAAACTTCTCACTGTTTTGCAACCACATCACCACTGTTCCTACCATCAAAGCCATACTAGACTCGCCGAGTATGCAGCTTGATGGCTTCGTAGCCCCAGGGCACGTGAGCATGGTGGTTGGTGAAGAGCCCTTTCATTTTGTTGCCAATCTCTATAAGAAACCAATTGTCATAACAGGATTTGAACCAATCGATATACTGCAGTCACTCTGGCTCTTAATCAAACAAATTGCCGAGGGTCGCTGCCAGGTAGAGAATCAATATGCCCGTGTAGTATCCGCTGAAGGTAACAGCCCAGGATTGAAAGCGATGGCCAATGTTTTCGAATTGCGTGCCTATTTTGAGTGGCGTGGCCTCGGTTCAATTGACAACTCAGGTGTAAAGATGACTGAAGCATACGGCCAGTTCGATGCCGAAAGAAAATTCGCCATGCCCAATCTTAAAGTAGCAGATCCTGAATTATGCCAATGCGGTGACGTTTTGAGAGGAGCAATCAAGCCCTGGCAATGCCAGGTGTTTGGCTCTGCCTGCACCCCAGAGACACCCATGGGGGCACTCATGGTTTCTTCAGAAGGGGCTTGCGCCGCTTACTATAATTTTGGCAATCTTCCGCAAATCATGGCCTTAAAAAAAGAGAGCGTATCATGAGGTCGCCAATACGCAAGAGAACAGGCATTGTCCGCAACCAGTCGGTAGAGATGTCCCACGGCAGTGGTGGCAAAGCCATGCGCGATCTAATTGAGGATATTTTTCTCGGGAGTTTCGATAACGAACTTTTAGCACCACTAGAAGACCAAGCCCGGATTGACCTCTCACTACTAACGGCTCAAGGCAATCGCTTAGCCTTCACCACAGACTCATATGTGGTCGACCCGATCTTCTTTAAAGGCGGTGACATCGGCAGCTTAGCCATCAACGGCACTGTCAATGATTTAGCAGTCGGCGGGGCCATTCCCCTCTATCTTACCTGTGGCATGATCATAGAAGAAGGCCTAGCCATAGAAGACTTGAGACGAATAGTCGAATCAATGAAGGCCGCGGCAGAAAAGGCTGGAGTCAAAGTAGTCAGTGGTGACACCAAGGTAGTCGAACGTGGTGCCGCTGACAAAATTTTTATTAACACCTCCGGAATAGGAGTCATTCCGGCCCAAGTCAATGTCAGTTCAAGCAGTGCCAGAGCGGGAGATGTAGTCTTAGTCAATGGCCCCATTGGCGATCATGGTGCCGCCATCGTTGGTGCTCGCGGTGACCTAGCCATAGAAAACAACATCGAAAGCGACTGTTGCGCCCTAAACCACCTAATATCTGACCTACTAGCAGCCTGCCCGCAAGTACACTGCCTGCGTGATGCTACCCGTGGTGGTGTTGCCACGGTACTCAATGAGTTCGCTTCAGCCAGCGGGGTCTGCATTAAAATTGACGAGAAAGCCGTGCCAATTAGAGGCGAGGTGCGGGGAATTTGCGAAATACTAGGTATAGATCCACTCTACTTGGCTAACGAAGGCAAGCTTGTTGCTGTGGTTCCCTCGGACCACGCTCAAGTCGCACTGGAAGCCATGCGCAAGAACGAAGCAGGACAACATAGTGCCATTATTGCTGAAGTATTTTCAGCACCAGAGGGCACTGTAATCTTAAAAACAATCTTTGGAGGAGAGCGCATCGTCGACATGCTTGTGGGCGATCAGTTGCCACGAATTTGCTGACGTGAATTTGCTGATGTGAATTAGCTGAAAACTAACTAGGCTCGCAAAAGTGTAGCTAAGAAAATATCATTTGGATAGGGCGATTTTACTGCCTTTAGCCCATAGAGAACAGACTGACGAATCCACTCGTCGGCCTTAGCGTTCTCACTATCAGAGCGGCAAATTTCTGCCAACGACTGCGAGCAGTCGGCCACCCGAGCATAGTTACTGCGTTGCTTGAAATCGGCCGCTGCTACCTGTAGCAATTCTCTCGCTTCCACAAACTCATGCACTTGCATAGCTGCTAAAGCCAGCTGGTAGCGCCACTCGGACACCGGACCAAGGGGAGTATCGACATACTTAAGGGCTTTTAACAAGACAGCTTTAGCATCAGCAGCCTTGCCAAGTGCGATTTGCGCTTTGGCAAGCTTATACATGCAGCGCAAGGTCATACGATTCTCTAGAGTGACGCTAGCGATGTAAATCTCGGCAGCTCTTTTGAAAATAGGCTCGGCGTCAGCAAACTGACCTAAGCTGACAAAGCAATCACCCTGATGCTCGAGCACTAAGGCAACCGATCCATGGGCTGGATAATAGGCCGTCTCCAAAATTGGCAGGGCCTGAGCCAAAACTCCCATAGCCTCAGCCAGCTTGGCTTGGTTAATATAAACTTCGGCCAAACGGTCTAATATCAGCGCATAACCAGGAGCATTGGCACCATCGGCAGCTTTTCTAATTGCCAATGACTCGAGTAGCATGCGAGCGGCTTCGCTCCAGTTAAGTTTATCAATGGCCAAATTAGCTAAACGCTCAAGAGCCAGAGCCTCATACATAGGAGATGATGGGCTCCCGTTAGCAACAGTCATGGTTTCTTCCCGCCAAATAGTTCACTAGCTTCAAAAAATGAAATTGGACTTGGCATCCATCAACTCTTCATTTCATTTTCATTTCCGCAGACTGGCTCGATGCCCGTAAGTTCCCACCAATTTGCCTAATTTTTATAGCTTTTGTTTAAACTTCTCAGCGTAGCCTGTCATCTCTACGTAACCTTGCCCAGTAACAGCCTTGCCCTTCGAAATACCTTTGACCGCCACGGAACCTTCCCAATAAGTCACAGCAGTGGAGCGCCCAGTGACCAATTCTTGTTCAACCATACTGGGTGTCAGCTCAATGTCCACAGCTGCACTGGGTACAGATAGCTTCCAGCCCATCGGGTATTTGCCCTTAGTCTTGGGCGAAACCCATGAGCCAGTTGGCTTGGCGCTAAAATCAGCGAGCTTTAGGTGACGGAAACTACCATCAGCTTCAACTATCGTGCCACTTGACTCTTTCTCAACAGTACCATCGGCCCGCCGCATCAAATAGAACATCAATTCGCGATTGTCATCTAGCTGAATTGAATACCAATCCCAACCAGCCTGATCTGAGGTCAGTTGGTTGGAGCCAAATTCATGGTCCATCCAACTTGTACCAGTGACGGCGTATGGCTTCTCACCAATGAATAGGGTTCCCTCAGTCTTTAGACGAGTCATTGAATAATAGTGAGAAGCGCAACCAACACATGATGCCTTCTGACTAACACCATTGCTACCGTGCACAATGGGTTTCTTCATCGAATCAAGCAATAAATGAATAGAGTATTCAGGCGAATCGGCTCTAAGCAGATAGTGCTCGCCGATTTTCTCTACCGACCAGGCTTCATTGTAAACATAATAGGCATCTTGCCTAGCACCAGCGAGCTTAGGACCACTACGATTTAACTTCTCGCTGTAGCGAAACTTTTTACCATTCTCATCAGTGATGGCAAAGTGAGCCAAATAGAAATTATCAAGCTTCCAAGGTGACTGCTTATTTGTTGGTTCGTTATCCGCCCCAGTTCTAAAGAAAGTTAGTTCATAGCCAAAGCGACGCTTGTCATCTGTCAATAAATGGCCAGTGTAGTACCACCATTCAGTGCGAAACTGGTCATGACTATAGTGATCCTGAGGAAACTTATATTGATAGCCAGGCAGTGCTTGTTTATATACTTTTTGCGCGGCCAAGGCTGAGGGCCAAAGACCGCTAGTTGTACAAAGCGAAAGCGAAATCAAAGTATAAATTAGTCTTGACTTGCGGGACATTACAATTGCGACCTCAAATATACTGGCACAAAAATCTACTGGTCATAAACAATCTACTGGTAGTGAGCTTTGGCAAAATAGGTGTATATACACCTATTTTGAAATTTCGATGTATGAGTTAACTCAATTTTGTTATTTTTCCTCGTTTTGCTAGATTCCCTCGTTTTGCTAGGTTCCCTCGTTTTGCTAGATTCCCTCGTTTTGCTAGATTCCCTCGTTTTGCTATTCGTCGCGCACCACCGATGGAGCCAAAGTTCTAGCGGCCATACGAGCTGGATAAATGCCAGAAAGTATGGAGGTAAGAATAACAAGTGTGCTGGATTGCAGAATAAAGTCGTAGGGCACAAAGTACTGAACGCTCCAGCCAAATGACTGCTTATTAATAACATGAATAAGCAAAAGAGAAAGGATATAGCCTAGTCCAATTCCGCCTAGATTGCCGCAGGCTCCTAATATTGCCGCTTGCAAGTAAACAATTTTAGCCAGTTGTGTCTTTTTAGCACCGATATACCGCAGAATCGCAAACTCTCTTCGAGACTCAATAGTGAGGGCAAAGAGTGCATTCATAATCGATAGCATAGCCACAGTGACGGCAATGGTGTGCAGGGCATAAGTAATAGCAAAAGTGCGGTCGAAAATTCTAATTGCTTCTTTACGCAGCTCACTTGTGCTCGACAAGGAAACCAGTGAACTACTGCCTAGATTCTTCAAAATACCTTGACGTACTTCCTCAATATCAGCACCTTCTTTTAAGTAAATAGCAACGTTCGAAATACTGCTGTCGTTATACAGACTCTTATAAACATCCCGTGGAATAATTATGTAGCCAAGGTCGCTGGCATAGTCATAGAAAACATCTTCAATGAAAAACTGGCGCTTACCTAATGGTGTATCAATTTCAACTGAATCACCTTTCTTCAAATTTTTGCGCACAGCAAATGGTTCTGAAATGATGGCATGCATGCCCACCACTCGCGCACAAACTGTTTTACTTGATTCACCAGATAAAAAAAGTTGATTTCCATAGCTAGTCAAAACATCAAAGTCTGCCGCGGCAAGAAAAGCACTCATCCCTTGATAGTTTATACTACGATCAACAAATCCTTCGGCTGCAGCAACGCCATCGACGGCTGAAGCCGCCGCAATTGCATCCTCTTTCAAACGACCAAATTTATTGCCCGAAGCGCGAGCTTGTGACTGCAACCACAGGTCAGCTTCGAAACTTTGATCGATCCAGTGTGTCACTGTCTTTCTAAAGCTACTGATCATAATTGCCAGGCTAACCATCATGGCAATACCAATCATGAGCGAGGCACAAGCCACAGCAGTACGACCCAATGTTCCCTGCAGTGAAACAGCGGCAATACGTCCCTCTACACCAAAGAGACGGGCAAATACACTAGCAATGAAAGGAAGCGATTTCGCCAATATCAGCGGTACAAGAAAAGATGACCCCATAATGGCAAGCAGAGCAGCTACATATCCAAACAAGGGGAAACCGTTGACAGCTGGCTGCAAGGCGCATCCATAACATAAAGCCAGACAGACTAAGCCCACTAGAAACAGAGGTGTTGTGCTACGCCGCACTTTGCTTTCTTGAGAAGCGCGCCGAGTAGCCTCAGCCGGACTGACAGTAGTCGACTCAAGCAGTGGTGGCAAAGCTGCTATCAGTGTCAAACCCATACCGATAGCAAAGGCAGCAGCATACTGAAGCGGGTCGACTGTAATTTTCTCGAGCGGTACTTTGAAATAAAAATATTGGAAGGTCTGGGCAACAGCCTTAAGAGCACCATCAGCCATGAAAGCACCCATGACCACACCTAAGGTCGTGCCCATTAAACCAAGACAGGTAGCCTCCCACAAAAAAATACTTTGCACTGTGCTGCGGCTGACACCAATGGCACGCAATATACCTATTTCTGGGCGACGCCTCAAAATAGTGATAGTCATGGTGTTGTAGATCAAAAACATACCGACCATTAAAGCAATGAAAGTTAATGCCAATAAATTGTATTCAAACGAACGCACCATTTTTGCGGCTTGCTCTGACCTGGTATCAGGAGTAGCTACAAGGACATCAGTCGGCATAATTTCATTTAGTTTTTCTTGCACCAATGGCAAGACATCAGCAGGTGCAATCAGGTCAACGCGAGTAATTTTACCCGGCCATTTGAGGATATCTTGGGCCAGTCCAATGTCAGCGACAATTACGTTGCCGCTATAAGCACCGCCAATGCCAGTAGTCCCAAGCACACCGGCCACTACTAACCGTTCTTTTTGATCGTTGACGATAACCGTAAGTTCGCTACCTTTTTTGAAGGAATAGCGCTGTGCCAGCTTGCCACCGACAAGCACCGCCCGAGGGCTAAACACACTGAGGCTATTATTCTTGTCGCTGGCTCTTGAGCTTGAAGAACCTGTCGAAGAACTATCAGTATCTGTGATTGTATGGGTATCTGTGCCTGTATCTTCCGAGCGAATTTTTCCGGAGGCTTCGGTCTCGTCATCTTCAGCATCTGACTGATATGACTTAAAATCAGCATCTGCCAACATGTCGATGCCAATCAGTTGCACTATTTCACTATTTACACTGTGTTCACTATTTACACTGTGTTCACTATTTACGCTGTGTTCACCATTTCGAGAGTTTTCCAGAACCAAATGCTCGTCAATCATTGGGGTGTACTTAACACCCAATACCCTCAGGTTCGCTAACTCAGAAAGAACACTCTCAGGCACAGCTGGTCCAGACAAAGGCATCAGTTCAATATTGGCTTTACCAGAGACTTGCGACACGGTCTGTTTAAATTGTGAAATGGCAGTATTGTTAGCGATACTGATAGCCAGGTATACACTCACACCAAGGGCAATACCAAGCACTGTGAGCAGTGTGCGCACCCAATTGCGCCGAACATCCCTAGCGACGAAACGAAGAAATAAAGTAAAGGCAAAAGACATAAGAAATTCTCTTTTACTTTAGTGCTCAACCAGAGAATCACTCAAAACCAAGCCGTCTTTCATGCGGATGATGCGGTCTCCCACTGCAGCAGCTTCTTCACTGTGAGTTGCCATGACGATAGTTTGCTTGAGGCTCTTGTTTAAGTGCCTAAGGAGCTCAAGCACCCTTATGCCATTCTCAGAATCAAGATTGCCAGTTGGTTCATCTGCCACGATCAACTCAGGCCTATGCACCAAAGCCCTCGCAATAGCAACTCTCTGCATTTCCCCGCCAGAAAGCTGAGAAGGATAGAACTTCAAGCGGCTCTCCATTCCAACCTCAGTGAGCATTTCTAGCACTCTCTTTTGGCGCTCTGATGCATTTGTTGCACCCCCTAACTCAAGCGGCAGCGCGACATTCTCTTCGACTGTGAGAGTTGACAACAAAAGCGCGAAGGGCGGTGATCGCTTCATCAGTAAGGCCAGTGACATCAGCGCCATCAAAAATAATGCGCCCGCTGCTAGCACTGTCTAAGCCTGCAATAAGGTTGAGCAAAGTACTCTTGCCGCAACCGCTGGCCCCCATCAGCGAAACAAATTCGCCCCTTTCAATATTAATACTCACGGCACTGAGCGCCTTCACATGATGCTCGCCGTATGTCTTAGCCACCGCATCAATCTGCAACAGGGGTAAGGCTGACCCAGAAGATGAGGAAGATGCGGAAGATAAGGAAGGTGAAGATGCCATTTAAGACCCATGTAGGTTACAGATATCAACCAGATGTCAATTACATCTACTGTTGATAGTTGATTTTGACTAATGCCTACAACATTGTAGCCAGCAAGCAAGATCTTTTCCCTAAATTCGGCACTATCGACAAAAGAAAGTAAAATAGGGACATGCTTTCGACTGTAAAACCTAGTGCAATGATTCCGGCAGACTTTCGCGCAGCCCAAGAACCACTGCTGGCTGATTTGAATTTTCGCTACCCCATGCGCGGTTATCAGCGTGAAATTCTTGACCTCGTCAATGACAAATTGGCTCGGGGTGAGCGAGAGATTCATATTGTGGCGCCACCGGGTGCAGGCAAGACGATCATTGGTTTGCAAATGATCAGCACTCTCAAGTGCCCAGCTTTGATTCTTTGCCCCAACACCACCATTCAGTCGCAATGGGGCGGGAAGCTCGACTTATTCTTACCAATTGAAAATGACGATCAGAATTTTGGAGACCATTCCAAAGGTAAGTTGCGCTTAGAACAACTGCTCGGCACACAAGACGACAAGCCGCTCAAACCCATAACTGTACTAACCTATCAAGTGCTTTCAACACCTGGTAGAGAGCAAGAATATCTAGAAAAGCTAGCTCACAATTCGTGGGTGAAGGAACTAATCAAAGGCCGTTCCGGTGGCACCGGTGCAGCTGAGCTAAGAATTCTTGAAATTTTCCAGAATAACCCCAAGGCCTATCAAAAAGAAATTTCGCGCCACGTCAGCCGTCTGCGTAAACGTTTGGCTGAAGAAATGGATTTGAGGGAGGTACTACACCCCAACGCGATAGAGCTTCTACAAACCCTGAGGCGGCAGAAATTCAAACTAGTACTCTTTGACGAATGTCACCACTTAACTGACTACTGGGCAGCAATCATGCAACACCTCGTCAGATACCTTGATAATCCGGTAGTAATCGGGCTAACAGGCACACCACCAGAGAAGAAATCGGCCAGTCAAGAGTTGCGCTATCTCAACCTTGTGGGCGATATCGACTATCAAGTACCAACTCCGGCCCTGGTAAGAGAAAAAGGCTTGGCTCCTTTTCAAGATCTGGTCTATTTTGTCGAGCCGACAAAAAGAGAGTTCGACTTTTTGTCGGAGCAACACCTCGAATTTCACCAATTAATAGAAGAGCTCTGTGGCAGCGAGTATCTGGGCCAGCAAGCTAGCGCAACCAATGAAATCAAATATCCACCATTGACCCAGTACATTTTCGATTACAGCCAGAAGATCGAAACAGAGCAAGGGTTTAGCAAATTCTTCGCCAAGAACACTGAGATTGCCTCAGCACTGATACGAGCGATTTCTAAACTTGGCCTGCCGAGGCCAAGATCAGTCGAGTTTTCAGAACAATTGACCCAGCCGACCCTAGAAGACTGGATGATAATTATCGAAGACTTTGCCTCGCAAAAGCTGAAGCTAAGCAATTCTGAAAGGTCGCACAAACTCTATGAGCGCATCAGATCGGCCACAAGAAAACTTGGCTATGCTATTACCGAACAAGGTCTGCGCAAACAGGCATCGCCAGTCGATCGAGTTCTAGCATTTAGTGAAGCGAAACCAAAAGCGGTGGCAGAGATTCTTGCTATCGAGTACAGAGTTTTACAGGATCGCTTGAGAGCAGTTGTAGTCACTGACTTCGAAAGTATGTCGGCAACTGCGGTGAAAGGAGTTCTCAACCAAGAGTCAGGCGGTGCCATTGCCGCCATGCGCATATTGCTCACCAGCGATATCTCAACCTATCTCAACCCTTGCATGGTTACTGGCTCGCATCTGCTCGTAGATAATCGTATCAAAGACCAATTTCTAGAAGCCGCGAGAGAGTTTATCAAAGAGGCTGGCTATAACTTCGAACTTACCCTAAGCAGCAAAGCTGGCGATCTATTCTCGGCTCTGTCATCAACATCATCGGCCTGGGAATCAAGGCTCTATGTAGCATTGAGTACCAGTCTTTTTGAGCGCGGCATCACTAAGTGCCTGATTGGTACCAGAGGCTTGTTTGGCGAAGGCTGGGACAGCCAAGCGCTCAATACACTTATTGATTTAACCACCACGACTTCGCCGGTTTCAGTCAAACAGCTGAGAGGCCGCTCTATTCGCATTCAAAACGATGCGCTGGGCTTGAGAAAAGTAGCCAACAACTGGGATGTCGTCTGTATTGCCCCCAGTTTAGAAAAAGGCTTGAACGACTATCAGCGCTTTGTCCGCAAGCACGATGGTTATTTCGGTATCTGCGACGATGGTCAAATAGAATGTGGTGTCGGTCACGTTCACCCTGCTTTTTCAGAATTGACCCCAGCTCAAGTTTTCGCCTCAATTGACACATTTAATCAAGAAATGGCTGGTAGAGCCCTAGTGCGCGATCAAATTTATGATCTATGGAAAATTGGTGAACCCTACAAGAATCGCTTGTTCGAATGTTTAGAGGTAGCAAAATTACGAAAGCTTGCCTTGACACCACCTCACATTCGCTACAACAGTAAATACAAAGAGCATGCTAAGCAGATACGCGCTGCCTTAAATGGAGTATGGGGCGAATATTGCGCAGTCGGAACACTGATATCAGCAGCGGTGGCCTTCTTTATTACCGGGTTGGGCCCGTTAGCCTGGACGGCTGCCGTGCCTGCAATTGCCGCTACTTTATTAGCTTCGCTGAAAAGAAAGGCACTTTTTCTTAGACTACAAAAGGATATGTGCCAACCAAACTCACAAGAATCATCATTGCTTGACATTGCCTATGCGGTACTAGCGGCACTGCAACAAATAAAACTAGTGCCTCACACCATAGGCAAAGAAAGTATCCACGCCACAGTACGCAGTGATGGTAGCTATCGTATTTTTATCGACACTGTCGACGCCGATACCAGCAAATATTTCAATCAATCATTGAAAGAGGTGCTTTCACCACTATCAAACCAGCCCTACCTAATTGCCAAGTACGAATTTGCCTTAGCTGATGTTGTCAGCCCAGAAGAAAGCAATCGCTTTTTCCACA
>LNEX01000311.1 GCA_001464165.1 bacterium Ga0077546 | reverse complement strand
AAAACCCGAGCTATTAAACAAATATTTTGGCATCGGACCTAGTCTGGCTCAAAGATTGCTCTGGGAATAACTCAGAACAAATTTGAAAACTAGTCTTTCATGTGCGATCTAAGTAGAAGACCTGACAACAACTCGAATGCTTCTTCGTCGAATGTGTTGTTGGCCAAAGCTTTTTGCAAAGCTGCTTTCTCTTCTTCTGAGACCACACCGTCGGACATAACCAACTCACGGATAACTTTTGCCTCGTATTTAGAGACTTTATTGTCGTCTGCGAGCACTTCCTTAAGTGATTCTTCTAATGATCTGGCCACGGTTGCGCCTCCTAATGCGAACTTTAAGTTGAGATTATACTTAATGCTGGAAAGAAAAGGATAAGGTCAGATGGAAGCAAACACAACAAAACTTGAAATAACCCCACTGGAGCTGAAAAAACGCCTCGATGCTGGAGAAAAACCTTTCATCCTTGACATCAGAGAAGCCCATGAAGTTGAAATTTGTACCCTTAACAACTCAGCTTTGATACCCATGGGTGAACTAGCCCAACGTTTTCAGGAGCTAGCCCACCTGCAAGAACAAGAGATAATTATCTATTGTCGCTCCGGCGCACGCTCCGACCGCTGCGCCACCTTCCTTCGGGGTCAAGGTTTTAAGCAAGTAGTGAATTTGACTGGGGGAATACTGCGCTGGGCCGACGAAGTCGACTCAAGCATTAGCAAATACTAGTTAAGCCTGACTGAATACTAAACATTGCGGAGACTCAGAATGATGGGTGTTAATTGTCGCTGGAAGCTGACCTTAATAAAGTGTCTGCTACTAATCAGTTCTTTAGTTGGCAGCGTCGGTTGGCAACAGGCACTGGCTCAACAAGAGCCAATTCAACAAGAACCCAATCAACAAGATAAAAACGTAACCGTCCCTGCTAACACTAAGACCACCCAGGAAGACGATGAGTTATTTGTGGCTCCACAAATGGAGTCAAGTGACAGCCAGGCTAATGCATCAAAGTCAGGGAACAGCACTGCCGAAAAAGTAGATGACAGCTTACCGATAGAAGTTGACGGCATAGAAGTCTTTCGCATTCGGCATAGTGTTGGTCCCTACTCGATTCCTACTCGCGTTGAGAATATCCAACGACGACTGAACAAAGCCAAAAGTGACAAGCAATATCTGCATTTAGTTGAAACCATTAGAGCCGTAAATCAGCGTCAGGTTGCCGAAATCATGATGGGCAACGAGCCCTTGGTGATAGTTACAGATCAAGATGCCAAAGCCGAAGGTCTAAATAGTCGCATGGACTTGGCTGAACGCCAAGCCGCTAATCTAAAAAAGGCACTACTGCAAAGCATTGAATCTCATCGCCCAGGCAGTCTGATATTAGCTGCGGGCCAGACAGCAGTATCAGCTCTTGCACTAATGCTCTCGTTAATGTTTTTGAATTGGCTCTTTCCCAAGATTTACGCCTGGATAGAAGTAGCCAGGGGCAAGCAAATTAAATCATTGCGCATTCAAAACGCTGAGCTGATATCAGAACACACTCTAGCTGATATTTTAGTTGGTTTATTGCGGGTTACCAGAGTTGCTACTGTAATCGCTCTGCTTGGCCTTTTCATTCCCTTGGCCTTAAGCTTCTTTCCTGAAACCAGAGGAATCGCTAGTGACATTGTCGATTGGGCGGTACAACCCGTAGTCGGAGTCGCACTACCAGCGATACTGGCATACTTGCCCAACGTATTTGTCATTATCCTTATTGCAATAGCAACCTACTATCTCGTTGCCTTCGTTCATTTTCTCTTTAGTGAGGTAGGTAGAGGCACTATTACGATTGTCAATTTTGACCCAGAATGGGCAGATCCGACTTTTAAGATCATTCGTTTCTTGGTGATTGCTTTCGCCTTTGTTTTAATTTTCCCCTATTTGCCGGGCTCGGGCTCACCAGCATTTCAGCAGGTGTCGATTTTCTTGGGTGTACTATTTTCTCTGGGTTCAAGCGGGGCGATATCACATCTAGTGGCTGGTGTTTTTCTCACTTACACAGGCGCTTTCAAACTGGGAGACCGCGTTAAAATATCAGATGCTGTCGGCGACGTTGTCGAGAAAACCCTACTAGCAACACGCATTCGCACAATCAAACATGAATACATAACCATTCCTAATGCGATGGTCTTAAGCAGCCACATTATCAATTACAGCTCATCCTCGAACCGCACCGGCTTGATTCTACACACCACAGTGACAATCGGCTATGACGCCCCGTGGCGTGATGTACAAGCAGCTCTTATAGCAGCAGCTAAAGCCACAGATAATATTTTGGCTGAGCCAGCTCCATTTGTCTTGCAAACTAGCCTGGACGACTTTTTTGTTAGCTACGAAATCAATGCTTTCACCAACAAACCTCAAATTATGGCAGTGACCTATTCGGACCTGCACAGAAATATTCAAGACCAGTTTAATCAAGCTGGCATTGAAATAATGTCGCCTCACTATGCCACTTTGCGCGACGGCAACCGCACTACTATTCCTGAGAAGTATCTGCCAAGCGATTATTCAGAGCCATCTTTTGCTGTCAAAGTAAAGTAATATGGCCTCAGTCTAATTTATAGAGGGGTTTTAAAATGGACTTGCTAAAGGGGTTCAGAGGCAAAGGTCTCAATATCAAGAAAGTAGCGCCCGGTCTCTCTCAATCGATGACTACGAGCCAAGAAGCCCTTCAGACTGCAGTCAAGACCCTGCAAACAGGCTCAAAAACTGCGGCCTTTCGCATTGATCAGCTCAAACAGCACGGTCGAGGTTCGCTGGCATACTCTTCGCTGCAAGCGGGCATGAAATATTACATGAATGACAAACTCGGTTATTGTGCCTATGTGCCCCTAACCGATAGCGAAGACTCTGTTTGTGTGCTAGCCGACCCCATATGCGGCAAAGAGAACCTAGGGGCATTTCTTGACGCCTTCCTGCTCGACAAAAAAGATCCGATTTTCTTGCATGCCTCGCACGAACGAACTCGGCGTAGAAACGATAATCGAGATTCAAAATTTCACTCTCTCTGGCAATAAGAAGCAAGCTCTAAGACAGGCTAGGAACAACGCCAAAAAAGACAACTTAATATGCAAAGAAGTGTTGTCATCTGATCCTGAAATGCGCAAAGCATTTAGAAAAATCAGTGAAGACTGGATGAAGCAAAAAGTAATGAACGATAGCGAGATGCAATTTATTGTGCGTCCGATCGTTTATGTCGATGAAATAGATGTGCGCAAATTTGTTGCCCTAAAAGACGACACTGTAGTCGGCTTTATAATTTTCGACCCAATGTATGAAGACGGCAAAGTCAAAGGCTACATCGCTAATCACTTGCGCAGCAATCTTGATCGCTCATATTCAGTAGTTGATTTCATTTTGTTAGAAGCCATGGAGATCTTTAAGGCCGAAGGCAAAGAAGAGCAAACTACTGAGCGCACACTTCAAATATTCATTTGAAAAAGCAAACTATCTCTACAACTTTAAAAATTTATATCGCCACAAAAGCAAATACCGACCTGAGCTACCTGGTGCCCACGAAGAAAAAGTCTATTGCTGCATGAAAACACGCTTTTTACTGGTGCGCATCTATGATGTCTACAACGTGCTGGGCTTCCACCCAATTAAGCAAATAATTTCGCATTTTGGCAAAGCCGTGACTGCCAAGCTAACAAACTTCAAACAAGCCAAAGATAAGCCAGAAGCAAGCCCATCTGAAACACAAGCAAGCGATTCTTGACGAGGTGCTAAATGCTTGAGCGCCAAGATGCAACTATGACATTGCCAGGTGGGCGCACTCTTGGCTGGGCGCAGTATGGTGCCCTTAATGGCAAACCGCTTCTCTATTTTCATGGCGGAGTGAGCAGCCGACTAGATATTGAATTTGCCAATAGCCATTGCCACGAAAAAGGCATCCGCATAATTGCCCCAGACCGGCCCGGTATAGGCATTTCATCGCCACAGCTCAAACGCAGTTTGCTCGACTGGACCACCGATGTCGAAAATTTACTCAATCACCTCAACATTGAATCGTTGCCACTGCTAGGTTGGTCGTTAGCAGGCCCCTACGTATGGGCCTGTGCCTACAAGCTAGCCCATCGCTTTACTAAAATTAGCACTGTTGGCGGTGCCTCTCCGATATTACCACCTGTTAAAGTTGAGCAACTTGGGCTTCTTGCCGATCGCATGTTACTGACCTGTCCTCCCGCTCTAGAAAGCGTTCTCGCTGCGAGTCTAGACGCTAGCGGCAAACTGCCAGCACCGACAATGAAGTGGATTTTGGAAAATGAACTTTCTGGCAACGACAAAGAAATCGTGCAAGATCTTTCAGTGAAGGATGCCACTGACTTTATCTTCGAATCGACTCGTCAAGGCGGCATGGGAGTAGTTGATGACTATCGGGCAGTGGCCCAAGACTGGGGTTTTGACCTGAGGGCAATTAAGAGCCACGCTACCCTCTGGCATGGAGAGGAAGATCGTCTTTGTCCAGTACTTATGAGCCAGTATCTTAAAGACCGCATACCGCACGCCACAGTCAATATAGTGCCAAAGCGCGGGCATTTCTTATTGCACCGCATGCTAGAAGAAGTACTTTCTCCCCTCTTTATATAATTGCTCACGACCCCCTTTCAATGGCCAGACGAATCTTAGCTAGTGGGGCGCTGTTATCAAAGACAATGCCACTAGAAGTATTCTTGATTCCTAGCTGGCGCCAGAGTTTTGCTAAATCAACTGGATAGGCATCAAAAGCCATTTTCTTATAGAGACTACTGAGAACTTCAATGCCAAGGGCCTTGTCGCCTGCTGCTAAAGCTTGGCTGGCTGACCAGTCAGAGCGGGCCGTACCACCACTGCTGGCAATACCGCGTAGAGCGTGCTCAAGACCATATCTATTATCAGTTTTTTGCCTAATCTCAATGTCAGCGAGAAGGCAATAGATAGCCCCGCCCCAATAGGTTCGCCCCCAAGAGCGGCTGTAGTTGAGCCCTCGTTCGCCAGGTTGAGGTAGACCACTAGGACCATAGCGCACGAGGTCGCCCCAAAGATCGTCAGTACTAATCATGCCCATGCGCAACCGACCAATGGGCTCTTCGTAAGTAGCGATTCCCTCAGCCAGCCAGCGCTGCGAGTGTTTGACTATAGGAAAACCCAGATGGAGCATTTCATGAGTGAGTGTCCAGCTCTTATTTAGAGTCTGCCGACTAGTGTTGCGGCCTATTGAAATTTCAATAAGTCCATAGTCTTTATCATCATCGTAAGTGCTAGTGGCAAAGCCAACGCTGTCACCATCAACAGCTTCCACTCTAATCACGGTACGCTGAACAGGAATCTGCCCGTAGATTTTTCCTACTGCCAAGGCCGCGCTCGTGACATAGGCCTGCAGGTCAGATTGAGAAATATTGAGCCGACCAGCAACAGTGACGAACACTTGTTGTCCGGCAAACTGAAGCTTGAGGTCTCTCCCTCCGCTCAGAGAAGCCGCAACCTCAGGCAGAGCCGTGGCCGGTTGCTGGGCAAGTAGGCATAGCAAACCAAAAAACATAGCAAAGAGAAGTTTTTTCGTACCCATACTCCCAGTGTATAAGTTTTCAACAGCCTAACCCATAAACTGCTACTGCTAGAAAAAATTGCTGGCTTAGCGTACCTTTTAGAACTAAATCTATAACTAAATTCAAAAATTCATCGTAAGGGGCATCTAAAGGTATGGTTACACTAGAAATTGCTAGAAAAGTAATTGCAGCAGCTGAAGCAAAAGCAGCCGAAATTGGCCAGCCGATGAATATTGCCGTGGCTGACGCTGGCGGCAATTTGGTCGCCCATGTGCGTATGGACAATGCCTGGTTGGGCAGTATCGATATTTCTATCAAAAAAGCGTATACAGCCAGAGCTTTTGACATCACCACCAAAGATTTGGCCACTCACAGTCAATCAGGCGGACAGTTTTTCGGTATAAATGCCTCAAACGACGGCAAAATCATGATTTTTGCCGGTGGTATACCCTTGAAAAAAGACGGTAAAGTAGTCGGAGCCATTGGCGTCAGCGGTGGCTCGGGCGAGCAAGACCATGCTGTAGCCGAGGCCGGCGCAGCAGCCCTCTAAAATACAAAGCAAAGGAGACAAGTGATGCCCAAACTAACTGACATCGCCGATACAAAACTGAAGAAATTTATTAAGA
>LNEX01000310.1 GCA_001464165.1 bacterium Ga0077546 | reverse complement strand
GAACTCTATAGACGCATTGTCAGCTTTGCCAATCAATTTTTATTAGAGCCTTCATGCCAGGATGGTGGCTGGAATCACGGCAACAACATCACTTTAGAACAGTACTTACCACCCTACCGACTGACCACGGCAGAAGCGCTATTGGCCTTACAAGATCAACAAGAACATACCGCAGTCAAAAGCTCTTTAAAATATTTGAAAAGCCTCTCACAGCAAGATACCTCCAGTGTGTCACTAGCTGTTTCAGCACTGGCCCTGATTGCCTATCAGCAGTCAGCCCAACAAGAAATAAAGTTCCTTTTGAGTAGACAGGGAGGCGACGGTAGCTTTACCGCGGCAATCACCACAACTGCACTTGCCGCCCTGGCTCTGCAAGCAGACGAAGATAGCAGCATGCATGTTTTATCAACAACAGTCAAAGGATCTAAATAACGCCAATGAGCAATGACGACCCAAGTAACGATCTCAATCGCCGTGATTTTCTCAAAGCGGCAGCAAGCGTTGCTGCTGCTGGCACCCTAACAAACGCCTTAGAAGGATGCAGTCAGTCAGATCCGAATCAACCAAGTCCGATTCATGTAACAGACGAGCAAAGAGCTTGGCGTAAAAAAGGCCGCTCACAAGTAGGAATTATTGCCTGTGATTCTTATGAGGAAGACATTTTCGAAAGCATAAGACCACAGCTAGTGTCGTTGCATTTACCTGACTTCAAAAATAAAACTGTCGTCCTTAAGCCCAACATGGTGGAATACCGCGAGGGCAAACCTGTGACGACTAACCCGGCAGTACTGATTGCTGCGATCAAGCTAGCCTGGCATCTTGGTGCCAAGGCCGTGACTGTTGCCGAAGGGCCAGGACACATGCGCGATACTGAATATCTATTAGACGTCACCGGTCTAGGCAAAGCTTGCAAAGTTATGGACGTACCCTTTGTCGATCTTAATATTGATGATTTAGTAGAGTTAGACAATCAGCACGGATTCACAAAGCTAGAAAAATTCTATCTGCCTAAAACCATCGCCCTGGCCGACGCTGTAGTTAGCGTACCCAAACTAAAAACGCACCACTGGGTAGGCATAACATGCTCTATGAAAAACCTATTTGGAACTGTGCCTGGGCGTAAATATGGTTGGCCCAAAAATCTCTTACACGTGCGTGGTATTCCTAATTCTATAATTGACCTGCAACACTTGGTGAAGCCGGCTCTTGGTTTTGTTGATGCCATAGTTACCATGGAAGGAGACGGGCCAATTAACGGTGAGGCAAAAAAATTGGGCTACATTGTTCTAGGCCAAGACTTAGCTGCAATCGATGCGACCTGCGCTCGCATGATGAAGCTCAAGCCAACAGACTATAAGTACCTGCGCATGGCTGGTGAAGTAGTCGGCAACATCGAAGAAACAGACATAGATGTGGTTGGCCCGATAATAGCCACCATTGCCCAGAGCTATGAGATGCCCATCACTTTTGGCAAAAATAAAGACCTGCTAAAAGAAGCAGGAAGCCAAGGCAGCTAGCGCCCGGTCAGGGCAGAAAAGACGTTTGAAATAACTACTTTGGGCTCAACAACAAAAGTTGGCGCCTTAGCATTGACAGATTTATGCTGCATCAATTGACCATTGCGAATCTTATTTGTAAGACTGATGTCTACTTCTTTTACACCGTCTTCAGTGGAAAAAACATAATTGATGATTGCGTACATCTCGTTGTCGGTGGAAGCTTTCTTAAAGCGACCATTAACAGGAAAGTCATGCCAGACAGCTGAAGAGTCTTTCCATCTTACGGTAACCGTTTCCGGTTTGTCAGAACCGATAGCAAACATATGAAAAGACCAGGGCATACGGTCAAAGCTAGATTGAAGCTGAACAGGACGTCCGCTCCAGAAGAAACATCTCAACGGCACGGCAAAGATAACAAGCAAGTAAAGAGTAGCTAGCATGGTGCTGTAGCGCCGATCTGGCACGACATTACTCGGCACCGTTGTTTTAGCTGGCAGATATGCCAGCCAGCCCACCCACATCACAGCAGCAAAAAGTAACAGTACAGGCTCAATCACAACACAAACGGCTGTGTGAAAAAGAATGCCGGTAACTATTGCCCACTTGCGCCATCTATCTGAAAACAAAGCAAAGGCGATAGCCAATTCCCAGAAAGCAACGAGCCAGGAAGAGACACACCAAAAGGTCATGGGCAGCTGGGTCAGACAACTATAAAATGGTTTCTCCATGCCTACATCAAACCCTATAGACCAGAGACTGTCTCCAGACATCCAGGCTGGGTTTATGATCTTATTGACAGCCGACAAGAAATAGCAGCTGAAAATACTAATCTGAATCATTCTGCGCGTAGGACTATAGCTAGAGCTATCCAGCAATAACGCGAAAAGAAAGCTCGCTTCTAGCATGATGTAATGCGGACTAGAGGCGATCAAGTCTCGTGGTGCATAGTATACAAACGTACAGAAAATCAGGGCCACGAGCCACTTCTTTTTGAGACCCACAAGTAGCGCTAGACCGGCCAAACAGGCGCAAACGAAAACTATGTTTGTCAGCACTTCAGGAGGGGCGGGCGGTTCAAGAAACATTCCACCGATGCGCCAAGCGGGCACATTAATTGGGCCGGGGCCGCCCCTCTGTCAAGTCCAGATGATTGCCAGCATAGGAATTGCCAGAACACCGGTAAGTCGGCGAATCAAATCAGTTTTACCAGGCGAAAGATAGAGCCAGTTGAGATAACTCTGCACAACTTTCAAATCTTTCACAGCCTTCAAATCCACAGAGCTACTCCTTATTTACCTATTTTGGCAGATAAAAATCTTGCATATGCCCCTCAGAAGGTAGCTCTTGAATCACTTGATAATTATCTTTGATGGCACGAATGACAGACGGATCCCAATAGTAATATGGCTTCAACAAACAGCCGTCACGAGAGTTAATGACAATGGCACCGTACTTTTTCTGACGAATTCGTTCTTTGATTTCAGCAGTATGTTTTTCGAATTGACCGGGTATTGCCTTCCATTTTTGCAAGAAACAAGCTGGGTCCACAAACTCTGACACCGCCTCAAGATCAATGGCGATCGAGCAATCCTCAGTCAAAATCAAATCGTGGCTAAAGCGTGAGTTCCGCATCAGATCACGCCCAGCAATCATGGGCTCGATAGAATGACTAAGTCGCTCACTAAGATTGCCTATTACATAAATCGAAATAGCCAGAGTAAGGAAAATAATAGCCAGGTAGCGACGCTTTACATAATCGACAGAAACAGCCACCAACCAGGCTGTTGGCCAAGCCAATATGATAATTTCATCAACCTTGGCAAACTCAACTCCAAGGGCGTAAAAAACAAGCACACCCGACAGAGTAAAGAGTGTTGCTGCTAACACCATGGCAGAAAGTTGATGACGATATGGTCCATCACGCCGTCCCCTTTCCCTGAAATAACCTATCACTGCCACCACCAGAGCAATGGGAGCAAGCAAGAGTAAAAGGCAGTCTGAACCTAACCAAGTAACATGCGTGCAATAGGCATCCCAAAGAAAAGGCGAACCTTGAGCAAACGACATATGCGCCAAGAAACCACCAGCAGTGGCACTGTTAATAAGCCAAGCTGCAGCTATGGCGAGAAAGGCACTGAGGCCCATAAACAAAATCGAAAGTCGCCACTGCCGACCAAAAATGAGCGCAGCTGCCACGGCTGGCACTACTAAAATAAAGGCCTGCTTGGTGAAAGCCGCCATCACACAAAGCGTGGCCACTACAATTAAGCGAGGCAAGCGAAATATATTATCGTCTTTGGGCTTGCGCGCCAAAGCTAGATACTGTTGACTGGCCATAATCATGAACATCAATCCCAGCATATCCACTCTTCCGCGAGCAGAGTAGGCCCAAACCGTATAAAACGATAGCAAGGTCAAAAGACCAATAGCACGAGCCAAACGAGAGCAACCGCTAAGCGTAAAAACTCGATAAGAGATAACCAAAGCAGTGATCAAGCAAATCATGCTTACCATACGCATCGGATAAAAAACGGGGCCAACAAGTTTAAAAATCCAACCAATCAACGAAAAATAAACCGGTGGATAAGCCGTGCAATACCAGGGATGGTGAACCAAACGGCTAAAATCATAAGCATTTCTGTTTTCAGCCAATGCCAGAGAGGCCCACATTGAGGCACCTTCATCGGTTAATGCATACGGAGCCAAGAGCGACAGCGACCAGCCCTGGTAATACAGATAAGCCAGGGCAAAGAAGATAGCGACAACTACAGGCCAAAGCAGTAGGTTGTCTATTCGGCGATTTGAGGCAATTGCCACAGGTCTTTAGCTTCCTTTGGTTTAACAATCTACAATGTTAGCTGTCGAGCTAAGTTTAAACTATTACGATAGGCCTGTTAGCATGTGGGTGCAGGTTACACAGACTAAAATGAATCCCCCTAAACTAACCATATTACTTAGCTTAGCCGCGCTCTGGTCCACCAGCTTCAATTTGCTCGTAAATGCAGCCGAGCAAAATAGCCATTTCTATCGGCCAGAAATCAAGGCAACCCTGAAAAATGGCAAAGTTCTGCTCTTTCCTCCTGAACTCAGGCTTGGTACTCTAGCGGCCGAGTTGAATTACCCAAGCAGGCAGAAGTAACTCTCATACCCTCAAGCTATCTGCTGCAAAATCCAGCCTTAATCAATTGCTTTGACGGCGCCATATCTGGTATCGAGATAAAAAATGAAGAAGGCAAGCAATTGCTGCAGAAGTTAGTTGCGAAAGACAGCATCAAGAGCCTTCGGCTCAGCGATATTAATCTAGATCAAAAACTGCTTCTAATCATCAATAGTTTGGGCAAACTGCAAACTTTGCAATTTGAGCGTACTAAAACCAACACTGCCATTATTGCGGCCACTCCACTCAAGTGCCTACCTCAGCTTGAGTGGCTGGCTTTGGATGCCAATACCACAGTACTACTCAAACAAATTGGCAAATCGACTTTTTTGCGGAAGCTTGAAATTAGCAATGCCTATTTGACACCAAGCGATTTCGTCGTCCTGAAAAGCCTTCCAGCCTTACGTTTTCTCAGCATTCAACAATGCCATTATGCAGATGCGGCTGTGGAGTATTTTCCTCAAATGAAGAATTTGAGAATTCTTTGGCTAGGAAAACGACGATGGAGCAAGCAATCGATCTTGCCACTAAAGCGAATGAAGATGCTAGAAGAATTACATGTCCGTATGTTTGATCAAGATCTACCCCTCTTGGTCGAACTACACGAAGCTCTACCGGAAGCAGAGGTCAACTAAAGAACATTCAAGCTGACCGTTTGCGCGATTCGCGCAAAAGCTCTACCAGCGGAATTGTAAAAGCCACAGGCAGGTCAATACCTGGCACCTTCGTAGAGACTTCCATGACAATTTGCTTGGTCTGATCACGCATCAGTACAGCATTGCCATTTATGGGCACGGTAAGCTTGCCAAGAAAGGTCTTGAATCGCAGCGAAAAACCTTCGTTAAAGCTACACCGCAGCCCATTTTTCTCTTGATCAAACAGCGCCTGAAAATGAACATGGTCTGCAATGCACACAGATTCGAGCTCAACAAAAGGTGCAACACTTTGTTTGAACGGAAGCACCTTCTCTTTCTTAAGACGCATATCTACTTCAATTTCAGCCGGTGGTCGAGGTGTGACATTGAAAGACTCTACTTCGCTGAAATCTCTTGCTAAATCATTGACCAATTCTACGGCTGACTGCAGGCCCGATTTACCCTGCTGCGCTATCTTGCTGAGCGACTGCCAGGCGCCGCCGAAAGCAATTTGAGCAGCAGTCCGATGCTCGGGGCCAAACATGTCTTGCAGCTTGCGCTCCATTTCAGAGTAGAGCAATCTGCTCATTTTCGCCGCTTCATTCTCTTGGCTGCTAGTCATCCCTTGTCACTATCCTATTTTTTAGCTTCTAAAGCGCTATCCATAAAGAATCATAACTGAAATTGCAGCAATTGCTTAGAGTCACGGCGAGCGGCTTGGTTCTGAAGGAAAAAGCTTCGGCACTATTTTGTCGCGCAAGCGCAGCATGGGCAGTTCGACCAATCGACTCATGATCGTGCCAAAGATTACGCTAAAGGTAACAAACAAAATCATTTCGCAAAGCCAACTTAAGGATGTCGGCAAACCACTAAGCAGCGGATACAAAGCCAGTGCCGGAAAGAATCCAAACTCAATGTGCCAAAGATAGATGCCGTAAGAATAGAAGCCGATCATGGCGATGCCCCGAGCTATTGGGCCGAACAAAAGCTTCCCCCAAATACCATCAGTCTCGGTCGTACTTATCAGCGCCAGAAGAATTGCGCCAAAGCCAATATAGGTGAGAGTCAAACCAATCGTCAGGACATACCAGTCAAGCAAGTTGAGAAAGCTAATGACGCCGACAACGACAGCGCCAACGCAAAATAGCATACGGCGACGTCGACTAATTGCCACCGCAAAGTTCGGGCTAAACTTAAGCAAGTAAGCAAGAAGAACCCCAAAGAACAAAGAATCCATGCGCAAGTGCGAATAGCTATGGGCGCCCTTAAGATCTAAGAAACGCCCAACTAAGCAGAAAATCGCAATAGAAGCAGCAACAACTGGCACAAGCCTCATCTGCTTTAACCGAAGAAGAACTAGGAGAACGGCCGGCAGAAAGAGATAGAAATGCTCTTCTACAGCCAAACTCCATGTCTGCACTCGACAGCTAGCAACATAGTTTTGCAGATGCATCCAGTTCCAAATTAAGTTCTTTTCGGATACAGGATCAAGAGTTAGGCCCGTTGACAGAAATAGCATTAAGACGATGTAGCCAGGCCAAATCTTAAATGCCCGTTTGACAAGAAATCGAGCAACATTGAGACTTCCTTCGGCTTTAAAAAAATCCAGAAAGAACAAAGAATAGATCGACACCCATCCAGCCGCAGTTATACCAGTACCAAGACAAGCCACTTAACAGTCCAGCTTGACTGCTCTGAATAGGCGGGTGGCGCCCAATCACAATTAGAATTGCTAACCCCCGGAGCAAGTCAATTTGATGATTGCGTTTCTTTGCGGCTTCGATCATTGATTCTCATGACTATTCTTTGGCTGGTTTCACTTGTATGATCTATCGACGTGCAAAATTCATAATAAGGCTTGCCATCAAAATGTCCAACATACCCGACATAGACGCTTGGGCTAAAAGCTAGTGCAAAAGTTTTTTCAATCGCTTGGCAAAGCCCTGGTCAATTGCCTGGTTGCTGTTTTGGTTTGCAGCATGATTGCGGCATTTGGTTATATATCAGTGCGTAATGTAGTGGCTGAAAGTAACGGAGATTTTGGCATGTTTTGGCAAGTCGGTCACAAATTTGTGATTGACGATATTGCTCCTATTTATGCTGCAGCACCCAAAGCAACCGCCGAATCGCCTTTAGATCCATATTTAGTATATTTCTGGTATCCGCCTCATTTAGCAGTTATGTGCATGCCCTTGGGCCTTCTGCCCCTTAAAACATCTATGGCCGTTTTCATAGCCGTACAAGTATTGGCACTGCTCTTTGCTTCCTTCCTTTTTTCAACTAGCCTTTTTTCAACTAGCCTAGTTGCAACGAGGCAGTCAGCTAGAAAATCAATGTTAACAACTATGATTGCCGCAACTACATTTCTGCCCCTAGGGATGTCTATTTCACTTGGGCAACCCGGCGTGCTCATTGCTTTTCTACCAATGACAGCAGCCTATGTCGCCCTACTAAAACAGCGCTATCTATTGGCCGGGCTAATTCTTGGTGCCTTGGTACTTAAGCCCCAGTTTTTACTTCCTCTAGCCCTTTTGGCCATTGCCTGCCTACTAGCTGCATTCAAAGGGCGGCAACAAGGAAATAGCTTTCTTACCGCAAAGGAACTTTCTAAATTAGCTATGGGCTTTTTGCTCACCGCATTTGTTTTTGTCGGAATTGGCCTTTCATCATTTGGCCTAGAGGGCTATTTTCTCTGGATGCAACGACTAAAGACAAGTGTCGATTTTGTATATGCTCATACAGGCTTTACCGGATACCAAGAGCCCTATGAGCTGATTGCGTCTCTTTCTATGGCCATGGCCTTTCAATGCCAGACCATACCGACTGCCATCGTCAAGAGTATTACCAGCGCTTTCTTGTTTAGCGCAGGCTTGATTGAAATATTTTTGCTCTACCGCATCGCCAGAAGCTCTCTGTCGAAACGCACCAAGATAGATTTGACGTTGATGACCGCCCTATTGAGCTTGCCCGTTATCTCGCCTTATTTTCGGCTATACGACCTAGGCTTGGTAGTCTTGGCCGGCTGGATAATATTCTTGTGCCCAACAATTGGTGACAAAAAAGTGCACTCTGTTGCCAAGCTACTAACCATTGTTTTCTGGCTGTTTGTTGATTTTCGCTGCTTGCTCATTCCCCAAGAAATGACTTTGCATCTCACTTGGATAAATGCCATTTTCGTTGGCGGAGTAACAATCTATTCGTTGTCCGTCGCGCTCTTGCTGCAGCCGCGAGAACCAAAGAAAAGCCAACTAGAATAAAACTAGAACAACAAATAATAATAGACATCACTGCCAGGCACTTGCTTCCAGCCATTTAGATCAGTTGGAGCTTGATAATTCTTGAATGGCAGCTGCAACTGTAGGTTGAACAAGCGGCGAAATAGCATGAGGTTTTGAGCAAATAGTGAATCTTCCAAGTCTGGAACGCGCGAGTATACAACAGCGCGGGCTCCGGCTCGGCGAACAATATCTAAGACCTCCCGCCTTTGCTCTGGGGTCTGCTGCCAGAACAATTCTTCTTGCCAAATACTAGCGACTATTCTCAGTCTTTCTGGTTCAGCGAACTGCGAATTGCGGTGAATTCTGCAGCCAAGAATTGCCACTTCATCACCGTATTTGATACCACCACTCTTTAAAGCAGCCGCAACGTTATACCAAAGGTGTTGTCGTTCTTTAAAACACTCTGAAAGATCGTACAAGAACCTACTAGAAAAGGCGATGGCGAGACAAAGGCATGTAGTCAGCACAACAACTCGCTGCAGTAGTTTTACAAATTTTTCTCTTGGCACCCTAATAGTAATAAGAATGCCTAATATTGCCAGCGGAAATGCGGCAATGAAGTAACGGTTAACATACGTAGTCATATATAAATTACTAACAAGTGCATACTGCGCACAGAGTGCAAATGGTGGCAATAAGACCGGTGCAGCTCGCCAGAGAGATCTTAAAGGAAGAGGCCAGGAGCGCGTTCTGATTGCAATAGCAGCAACTATTAAAAAAGGAATATAGAGAAATGTCTGTATGTAATAAATTGAATTGAGGAATATCACCCTAACCAAATCGGAGATTCGCACATGGGCAATTGCGCCTTGAGTCCAGTAGGCGATATCGTAAAGGAAAGGACAAGTGCCGGGCATTTCGTGGCCAAACTCACGCACTAGCGGCTCGCGATGCAGAATAGGCGGTGCATGAATGAGACCTTCAGCAGCGACAGGGTCACGGTCTTCAACGAGATTAATGTAGACAAACTTAGCACTTTCGCCTATCGAGAAATGTCCCGCCTTAGTAGACATGGTCAGAACCCAAGGGGCGGCAACAAAAGCGAAACAAACGGCGGCTAAGAAAAGGCAAACAATCCTTCGCCTCACAATCAAGATAGACATCAAAAGCAAATACAATGCTGTCAGGCTAAACATTACAGCCTTGGCCAAATAGCCGAAACCACAGCTTAGCCCAAACAAGCAAGCAACAAGCTTTGTTGGCTTAACGAGCAATTTTAAGAACAGTCCACTAGAAAGAAAGAGCAGTGCCGCAGCTAACATATCGGGAGTATCTTGATAGACCCCACCAAACGCTAGTGAAAATAGAAACAGCAAGGCATATCCACAAAACAATAGTGTGCTCTTGCCAATCACCGCTCTCTCTATATCTTCAGCTACAATCGCCTTGCTGTAATAGGCGTACAATTGAACGAAGAAAAAATCAAAGCTAAAAAACGTAGCGAGCAAAATAACCAGGTTGACTAGTTTAAACTGAAAAAATTGCCAGTACGGCGGAACCGGAAACAACTTCAAGAACATGGCGGCAACTATAGGATAAAGCGGGCTCCAGTAAAGTGAAACAGTTTTGGCAAGCTCGCCATGGGCAAAATAATAAGCCATATCAAAATACTGCTGCGAGTCGGCAAAGAACAACTCATAGCGAGAATTCCAGGCTTGCATGGCCCCCCAGGCTAAGGCGACGAAATAAACAATAAATCGGTACAAAAAGACTTTGTCGCCCAATTCCTTTCCTCAAAATGAAGTCCAATCTGTCCTGGCTATGCCATTATATCTGCACGGTAAAAGCTATAAACAAATCAAAGCAGATAGAACCAGAACTTGGTGCCAGCCACCTGCTGCCAACCACGCGGGTATTGCTTAGGAGGATTGTCCCCATTGGCATAGGTCAACAATTTGATATGGCGCTGACGCAACACATCATAGAGCCTCTTTCTCTCGGCCTCAGTAATCTGCCAGAAAGCACCGTCATCAATAATGTCAGCAACGATACGAAACTGCCCCATCTGAGCCCAACCAACCGAACGCAACAAGTCCATATTGGCAAGCTGATCACCGGGGGTGATACCGACCTCAGTTAGCCTCTTCAAAATCAAACAGTTCTCATTGACGGCGCTAGTTTTAAGAGCCTCGATTGTATCGCCAAGCTCTAAGGCAAAGCGCACGCCCATGCCAAGCAACGAGACAATGCTTGAAATAAGCAAAACTTTCCTCACCCTACCGCTGTCTGGCAGACTAATAGAGCCCATCAAACCCAAAAACCAGAGCACAAAGAAACCTGGAAAATAACGCTCTGAATAAAGGGTACAGCAATTGATGCCAATGCTATAGAGGGTTAAACCAGCCAATGCTGCGACAACCAAACAAAAGCACAAGCCAGCCTAGGAAGAGCCAACCAAAGAAAAGCCTTACCAACAGAGATGTCGAGAGCAGTGTAGCAACGATTTGTCTGACCCCGTCAAAATAGATTTTGATACCATCAAACCAGTAGGCCGGATCATAGTGCGTGGCGAAGGTGGCATGAATGGGTTCGGCAAAGTAAAAAACTTGTGGATGATCAAAAATTACTTGGCTTGGATGAGTAAATTTCATCGGCAGTTGGTCGGCATTGCGCAGGGCTAGCGCATGTCTAAACGGTGCATTACGCAAGACCAAGAGGGCGTAGTTGTACTGCATAGTGGTGCTGAACAATAACCTATGATTCTTGATTGATATAGCAGCAATATAAGGTGATGCAACTAAAATAAAGGCTGCCACCACACTTAGTATTGTCTTCAGTTTAGAAAGCTTCGGTTGTGGCGCCAAAGCAAGGATAAACAGATAAACGAATGCAAGTGGAAACATCACGGCTTTGCAGAGATAACCAATCCCCAAAGAAAAGCCAAGTAAAAATGGCTTCAAGCCATCAGAATGGCCTCGCCAAAAAGCCAGAGTAAGGGCGGTGGCGGCATAGAGAAAACCACTCATCAGAAGGTCAGGAGTGTCTTTACGCACAGCCCCAACCGACAACGACATGAATATAAACACGATATAAGACCACAGCTCTAGCTGACCGCTGTTAACCTTCAAAAGGGGCCGCCCACCTGTGGCTAGGTCTTCGCTGTACCAAGCCTTTACTTGATCGAGAAGCAATTCAAAAGCAAATATGACAAAGAGAAAAGAAGCAAAATTTATAACTTTGAGAACAACAAATTTTTCACAAACAGGCGGATGAAAAACAATCAGAGATAGAGCTATGAGCCAGCTATAGAGCGGGCTCCAGTATGAGCTTAAGGCATTGGCAAAATCGCCACGCAGGTATTTATCCGCAATATCTAAATAAGACCAAGCATCCTCCATGTAGACCACATATCGATAGGCCCAGGCCTGCAGCAAGCCCAACGTTATGGCGCTAAGGCGCAATATCATTCTCGCTTTGCTATGTTTGGTCGAAAGAATCATCTAGGATTTGCGCGTTTACTGTAAGCGAGAAAATTAGAAGGAAAGCCCAAAAGCTTATAAGTTGTCACCTTAACCGCCGCTTCTTGAGGAAAGAGGCTTTTCAGGGCTTTCTCATCGAGTAGATTGAGGTTCTCTGTCTTAGCATAAAATTCATGGCCCAAAAGGCGCAATAGGGCTTGATGTTTTGACTGGGGCAGCCAATGAATCAAGGGCAGCATAGTGTGAAATTCGAAGGGGTACCAGCGGTTAGGTGTTGTAACGAACACCTGATCAGCCACTCGCAGCAATTCAGAGACAAAGAGGCGCTGCTCTTCTCTTGAACCAACATGCTCAACAACGGCAAAACTAACTACTATGTCGAACGACTTATCAGCAAACGGAAGCTGGCGCCCGTCGCAGCGAACAAATTTGACCCCAGGATAGTTTTTTTCGACAATAGAGGCGTCTTCTATGCTGGTGGCTGTAAGCATTTCTTTGTGGGGATACAAGGCTTCAAAGAAATTGGACTCGAGAAACTCCGATGGTGAAACCCCAACATCAAGCACTCTTGTACTGCGATCTGGGCTAAAAGTGTCCATGAATACTTGAAACATCTTTTTGCGAGCCCGAAAACTAATTTGCCCTGCCAAATCCATCAAGCGGTTGCGCTTGGCATAGTAAGGCAATGGTTCGGAGCCAGATAGCTGATCTTGCGAATTTTTTGTCATGACATTGTGAACTCCGCTGCCTCGGTTTGCGCCTGTCTGTAGATTTGTTCGGCAATTTCAAACGCGGCTATGGCATCATGCAATGAAGCATTCTTACTTGTGCGCGCAGCAATGTCTTGCAAGAACGATTCGAACTCAAGAGCAAAAGAGTGATCGGCCTGAGGAAACTGCCAAATAGTTGTTTCTGGGGGTCCCATTGCTTCACTCATTTTATAAAGGGCAAGCTGCTCTTGACCGTAACTACCACCCAAGCCATCTATCTGTAGTTTTCCAGTGCGGCCCATGATTTCGAAATTGAACAAATTCTTCCATTCGGTCCAACTGGTATGCAGCCAAGCTACTTGATTTATATCAGTTTTGAGAAGCATGAAGGCGTTGTCTTCAACGGCTACAGGCCAGAAGCAAGTTGGCACAGCTCCAGTCACCGACGTGAATTCTTTGTGCAAGAACCAGCGCGCGAGATCAATTAAATGGAAGCCTTGATCTATCAACTCACCACCGCCTGAGATTTCGGCATTCATGCGCCATTCTTTGTCATAACCAACTCTGCCACCATGGCCATAGCGAGCTCGAATAAACATGATCTCGCCCACAGTCCCTGCCTCTAGCAGAGCAAAAGCCTTTTGCATTGCAGGATGAAAGCGATGATTGAAGCCGACGCGAACCACTATATTATTCGCCTCAGCCAGCCTCAATACCTCTCGTAGTTGCACGGAACTGATTCCGGCTGGCTTTTCCACCAGAACGTGTTTGCCATTTTGAACACAAGCTAAAGTTAAAGCGGCCAATTGATCAGGGGTGGTCGAAATCAGAACCACCTCAACATCAGCATGGTTGACCACCTCCTGCCAGTTGCTAGTAGCAACAGCTCCAGGATGGTCGGCCACCAGCCGTCTGGCCTTCTCTAGCGCTGTGTCAGCTGCTATACAAAGACGGTGTTTACCTAGCACTGCGGCCCTCTTGTTACCGAGCAGACCGCAGCCTATTATGCCGATATTCTTAGGTACTTCTAGGTGTACTTCTAGGTGTACTTCTAGATGTGATTCCAATTCTACTGCCAATCTTGACCTCGATCTGCTGGAGTAATGCGACGCAATGTATAAATATCGCTGTTGACAAGCCGCTTCTCATGAAGCGACAATTTCTGCCAGGGATCCCAGGCCGCGCTAATTAGCTTACCTGTTATTGCCGAAGCTGTGTCTGATGCTAGAAAAACGCACAAAGCAGCAGCTTGCTCAAGAGAGTTGCCACCTTGGTCTTTCTGCAGGCAAGCATCCGCGAAAGCCTTGGAGCCGGCCATAGCGCTGCCAGCCTGCAATACTTGCTCAAGCATCTCAGTGTTAAGCGCTCCTGGTGCCAAGGCATTAACCGTTATATCAAACTCTTTCAATTCTTCTGCCAACGTCTCAGTGAAGCGCACCAGAGCCGCTTTGCTTGAGGCGTAGGCAGCAAAACAGGGCCTCGGGGCGGTAGCTCCTCCACCCGACAGATTGATAATTCTGCCAGCGCGCTGCGCTTTAAGATGAGGAATAGCCGCCCGACATAAAAGCACCGGCCCTCCTAAATTAATCTGCACTGTGCGCAACCACTCTTGCCAATCTACAAGTTCAGTCGGGCCAATCGGACCAAGAATGGCGGCATTATTGACGATGATATCCAGTTGGCCGAATTGTTGTATAGCGCCGGCAACTAATGCCTTAACTTCGCTCTCACTGGCGACATCGGCCTTCAACGCCTTGATCTGGGCTGAGGTCTGGCATCCGGCTTGCAGTTCTGCGGCAGCCTCTCTCAGCTTCTTCTCGTCTCGGCCGCAGATGGTGACATTGCAACCGTTAGCCAAAAAGGCCTGGGCAATAGCTTTTCCTAAGCCCCGACTAGCTCCTGTAATTATTGCGCTGCGTTCGTTTAGAAGCAAGGACCGTACCTTTTGAACTTTAAGTGAAGACAGCTACCATAAGGTAAGCTGCCGAAATTGTCACCTCTCCGCTCGAGCAATTGGATACTCAGAAATGCGATATTTTTTGTCCACGATGCGAGCCAGTGCTGCCCATGGCAACCATTTCTCAGTCAAGCTCATATCTTTGAAGCTCAGTGCTTTTAAGACCTTGTAGCGAATAAGCTCTTCCAGACCAGGAAGAAAATATCCGTCCTCAACTTGAAATCCACATTTCTTAAGGGCGTAGGCCATTGTTCTGGGCTGAAACAGACTGATATGTATCTCTGGAGCAAAGTAAGGCCAGTTGAGAATATTTTTTTCAAATGGTTGACTGTTGCCTGTTGTGTAAAAGAATAATCCGCCAGGCTTGAGCAAACTTCTGATGCGTTGCAGTTCACTAATGGGGTCTAAACAATGCTCAAGTACTTCTATTGCAGTAATGACATCAAAGCATTGTCGATAACTTGCCAAAGACTCTTCTTGCACTATCCGCATTCCCGCGGCCTGAGCCCGCTCGACTGCCCAGCCTTGATCAAAGCCGTACATTTTTATGTCGTAATTCTGCTCACCGTACCTTAACAGACCACCGGTGCCGCAGCCGTAGTCGAGCCAATTTTTGCCCTCTAGATTCTTGAGAAAATGGCTAATGATAGTAACAATTCCTTGCCATTCGTAATTGCGAACAGTGGTCTGATGATGATCGAATTCGTAGATATAATCAATCGATTGGTCAGCTCCACGCCCTTGATAGTAGTTGCGGTCGTACACAAGCGCATAGTCAGTCTCAGGGTTGTCGACATAGTAAAAGCCACAAGTCTGGCAATGCGATAAGGAGAAAGCTCTCTTTATCACTTGGCCCGTTTTATCGCCAACTTTATTGGTTGCGCTTTGGCAAATGGGGCAGATTGCATTCCCCCTCGGTGTTCTTGAGCTTGTCAGTGGTTCCTGCCTGATTTGTCATTGGTCGAACTGATTAAGTGGAATATTAGTGTACGTGTGAATAGATTACTTGGCAAAACTTGACGAAACTTGGCAGAAAACCTTACAGGGGCACGGCTGAAAAGATAAGATAGCGAAATAGTTGTGGGAAAAACCAATGAACTTCACCGAAGAATTTCTAAAATGCTGCAGCACTGTAATTAACCAGCTTGACATGAAGCAGATTGATAAAGTAGCTGAACTTGTTCGTAGCGTTCGAGACCGAGGAGGGCGTCTTTTTGTAATTGGTTCCGGTGGCGGAGCCGGGCACGCCTCTCATGCAGTTTGTGACTTCAGAAAACTCTGCAACCTAGAAGCCTATGCACCTTATGACAATGTTTCAGAACTAACTGCGCGGGTCAACGATGAAGGCTGGGAGACCACTCTTTCAAACTGGCTCAAAACCAGTCGCATCAGTGAGAAAGATGGATTGTTTGTGTTTTCTGTGGGCGGAGGCAGTGTTGTTAATGAAGTCAGTATGAATCTTGTCAATGCTATCAAGCTAGCTGAAAGTGTCAATGCCACCGTTGTTGGCATAGCTGGCAAGGACGGCGGCTTCCTCGGTGAAAAGGCACAGGCCTACATTCGCGTACCGAATCCCCAGGGCGAGTTTGTCGTGAGCCATCCCCAGCTACAGATGAACCAGGCAAAATGGGAATCTCTCTCGGCAAAGTAGTGCTCAGCAGAGCAAATTTGAATTTCTGCTAATATTGTTCAAAATTTGGGTATGAACGTTACTAGTTAGGCAATTTTTGACCCATTACATTACTAGTGATTCTATGAAAAAATTTGACTTAGAGACTCTGCATCTGCAAATACCCAGGCTTCTCCGTATCAAAATTTTTGCCGATGGTGCTGACAAAGCGGCAATGCTGGCTCGCAGTCACGACACCTGGCTGGCTGGCTTTACAACAAATCCAACACTAATGAAAAAGTCTGGGGTCACAGACTACGAACAGTTTGCTCGAGATGTTTTGAGTGTTATCAAAGACAAACCCATTTCTTTCGAAGTCTTTTCCGATGAACTTGACGAAATGGCTGAACAGGCTCGCACTATCGCCTCCTGGGGCGACAATGTGGTAGTGAAGATTCCCGTTACCAACACCCGCGGCCAGTCAACCAGCTCTATAATTCAACAACTTTCCGCAGAAGGGATTTGCTTGAATGTCACGGCCATAACCACCTTTGATCAGGTTCAGGCAGTAGCGCCGCTCTTGTCTCCTGCGGCGGCTGGAATTATTTCAGTCTTTGCCGGCAGAATCGCTGATTCTGGTAGGGAGCCAGTTCCTGTTATGAAAAAATGCGTAGCATACTTAGCTCAATATCCTCACGTTGAATTACTGTGGGCCAGTCCTCGCGAGCTACTAAATTTAGTGCAAGCCGAAGAAGTTGGTTGTCACATCATCACCATGACAGAAGATTTGCTCAAGAAGATGCCTCTGCTTGGTGGGGATCTTGACCAAGTATCTTTAGACACAGTCAAAATGTTTTTCAATGACGCGCAAGCGGTTGGATACCAGGTCAATAAAGCTGAGCCTGTTTCTAGCTGAGATTTCTAGCTAACATTAGCTAAGTATCTTGGGTTTCAGAGTCAAACCAATGCAGAGATTACAGTGGATTAGCGGAACAACGAGGGGAAAGAATTCTTGATTCTGAATCTCGAAGTGCTGTTTCACAACGTGCAAAATCTCAGCCGGTAAATTGATATGCTCTCTTTCTATAAACCAGCTATAGGGCTGCTTGTAGCGTTTTTCGAACAGGCGCTGAGACGAAATTATTCGGGCAAACTGATAAGCTAAGCCACCCTCACAGGGAATCACCACCGAGAATTGACCATCTTTGTTGCAGAGACGGTGTATTTCACTAATCGCCTTTGGCAAGTCCGGAAGGTGCTCCAGCACATGTATGGCGATAATGCGATCGAAATGACCATCAGGAAAATCTAGACGCTTCTGGCAATCACCAACGACGACATTAATATCAGGGCTTCTTTCTCTCAGCTTAGCCGCCATATTGTCTCGCAGTTCTATGGCGGTGTAATTACTTCGCTGATCTGGGTTCAGTTTTTCTTGTTGCAAATGCTCGCCCAAGCCAGCGCCAATTTCTAGAGTGCGCAAAAATTGACTGGGAGCGTGCCTGACTGAATACCCGTGATTGAATTGCTCGATAAGACGAAATGAAGTGTTCTGGGCGAGCCGTTCATGCCAAAACTGCATAAAATCGTCGCTAATATGTTGCTGCTCGGCCGTCAGTTCAGGAAAACTTTTGGGCCAAGTATATGTGCCGAGGACCCGCTTCAATTTATACCTCACCAATTGCCCTTGTCGATTATTGTACCCATTCATTCATATTTATGTTGTGGTTCTTGCGATTCAGACAGCGCAACAACGCTACTGCTGGTGGTATTAAACGGGTTAGCATGAAGATACTTAAAATCAGCCACCAGCCATGTTAAGGGGTCCTTCCAAAATGTTACTTTCTTACCTTCGGCAAACGAGCGCGAGTTGTAGTTAATTGGAATCTCAATCGGTGTGTATCCTTTTTTTACCAACTTAATCAACAGTTCGTGATCGAAGTCAAAGCGATTACACTCAAAGTAAAGGTTATAGAGACATTCTCTCCGCAAGACCTTGAACATAGTAAAAGGATCTGAGAGAGACTGTGCATAAAGCAGATTGATGAGCATCCTAAAAAATATGTGTCCGACATTGAGGACTGCTGCCAGCGATTCTTGACCGGCAAACTTGCGAATCTTCCAGTCGCCACTATGCCTGGTTCCTAGTACAAAGCACTGACGATAGGCCAATAGCGGCTGAACCAGAGCATCATAGTCATCTATGTCATATTCGAGATCGGCATCTTGAATCAGGATAATTTCGCCTGTTGCATGTTTAAAGCCCTCACGCACAGCGTGACCCTTTCCCCGAGGGCGATCTTCAAAAATCGCCTTAATTTGAGGATCTTGAGCAACCTGCTCGCGCACGGCTTCACGACTTCCATCGGTAGAATTGCTCTCAACAATAATGATTTCGATTTCGTCGATACCTTCTACTTGTTTCTTTTGCACAAGAGAAAGCACTTTGGAGAAAGTTTCCTTTTCGTTGTAGACAGGCATAACGACAGAAAGTATGCGCTTCTGCTTCAGGCTACTCATTGCTTTTGCGTGAATGACTGGACGGAACTGTGAGGTGGTTCCGTCAGAGGTCAAGGCAATCTCTCCGAAGCCATGTTTTTCGAGGAGCAACTGCAATGTTGGTCTAGAAAAAGCAAAATTGAGCTCAGCCTGCCAGTTACGATTGTTGTTCAAACCAGCAGGAGGCAGGTGTCTATGAAAACGAGTGCCAATGATAAGAAGCGGGGCACCAGGCTTTAGTCTGGTACGGACTTTTTCTATCACCAAATTGGGCGATGTAGTTGTGTCTATGACAGAGCAAAGCACAACGCTGTTGACCAATGTACTGGCAGAATCAGCAAGAAAAGCGGCTGCGCTTTGCTGGCTGAACTCTATACCAAGGCCGGTCAGTTCCTTAGTCAGCTGCTGTTCACTCTGGTTCGAGACAATCAGAACATTTGACTTAACATCCGCTTTCTTGAGCAAATCGCCAGCCAGTGAGGCTTCCAAATTCTTCGCTTTTTGCAATCTCGGCGCCTCAGGGGCCGTTACCTCTCCAGAAGTAAGCGACTGAGGATGCCTGCTCGACAGGCCACAACCGTTGCACCTATGTATTGCTGCATCTTTATAGTGATACTGATAGCTAGTTTCTGGCCAATCACAAACTGGACAAGTAAATTCCTCAATCAAATTTTTCTGTTTTCCTCTTGCGCTCAGCGATTGTGCTTATACTCCACCAGCCAGCCAGAATGATCACACCCAAGACCGCTAGGCCTATGCCTATGAGTAGAGACATTGGCTTATATCTGAATGTCACCAAATGGTTTCCAGCTGGAACCAATACACCACGGAATAAATAGTTAGCGTGGATAATTTTTGCTTCCTGGCCATCGATAAAGGCCTGCCAGCCAGGATAGAAAATGTCATTTAGAACCAAAAGCCCCGGGTGTTTTGCCTGCACTTCTATATCGACAATCTCGCCTTTATACTTGGTTATTCTCTGTGGTTCTACATCTTTCTGCGCCACTGAGAATCTACTCAGGCTCAGCAGCTCCTTATCACCAAGGTCGGCCCGTTCAAGCACAGCTTTGCTAAAGGGGTCAAATTCAAGATTTGTCAGCTTCGCTAGAACGGCGCTTTCATTCGCTGCAGTCTCGACTTGGTAATAGAGAGCGGCTCTAGGTAGTATTTTAGATAAAGCAAATATGTTGACTTCTTTGCCGTAGACGAGCGGCGCTTCGCAGCCAGCTTTCGTCGAAACTTCAAGAGGTAGGGCGCTCTTATGGTCAACATTTCGCACTATGATCCGAGTCGAGGTGAGCTGCCAAAGCCGCAATATTTGCAGGGCACGCTCAGTATTAATAAAGGGATCAACAACTGGCTCATAGCCGTAAAGCTCCTCAGTTAAGTCAGCCGGAATGAAATTGCCCACAGGCATCCAGCAGCCAGGCGCCAATGAAACCGGTTTGTTGCCGTAAGCGAAGGCTCGGTAGAAGGGCATAAGTCTTCTGGGGTAAAGAGCATTGTAGGCCCGTGAATCATACAACCCAAAGGCACTAGCCCAATTGCCTATCAGTATCAAGTCTTGAGCAAAGAGACGTTCATATCTCTGATTGCAGTCCATCTGCTGCAGGAAAGTAATGAATGGCGCACCAGCATAGGGATTGTTATCCCGCTTGGGAGTTGAATCACGAAAAAGACTTGGTCCTGAAAAATTTAGCAATAGCTCTACAGCTGCCATTGCAAAGATAAATAGACAGGTTTGCTTTGCGTTCCTTCGCTGTGAGATGGCCAAAGATGCCAGCGAAAAGAACAGCCCCATTACCACAATCGAAATGGCCATAATCAGGTAACAGTAGAACTGAGCTTCTTGCCTCTGAAGCGGAATAGAAGTGAGAGCCAGCAATATGTAAACCACAAAGACTGACAAACCCACGACACGAATCGTCTTCAACTTCAAGGTACTATCGCTAAGCCAGGTCAAGCCGATCGCTGCAAGAGTTGCAATAAGGAAAGCCACTATTGGCTCTGTATACTTCCAGTACAGAATCATGCTGAAAAGCGGCAATGCACCAAACCACTGCAAAGCAGGACAACCGAATTTTTTAGCTAGCAGAAGAACCACAGACGATGCGCAAAACACTGAGAGTAGTTGCTTGACTCTAAAGTTTTGATTCGTCACCACTGTTGATTTGTTCAACAAAGTTATCACGGCATGCACCGTCGCCAGTACCGCCAGCGAGAAGACAGTGATTCCCCAGAAACCAGTGTAGCCCTGATAGGGACTTTGAACTGTTGAGTATCTTAGTATTGGAGACAAAAAATATGGCGACAAATAAGTAATAAGATTTGCCGAAGCAAAAGGGAAAACTTCTTGTCCAGCTGGAATGAAATCACCGGTTCTGACATGAGAATTGAATGACTCACGTAAGAATTCGACAAATGGGAGCAAGAGAGGGGCCGCGTATAGCCCTGCCAGAAGATTGGCACTGATATACGATGAAACAATTCTGACGCGTGATTCTTTTGAAGATTGGGAAGATTCAGAATCACTCCCTGCGGTGAAGAGTCTAAAAAGGAAATAGAGCCCTGCCCCGCATACCGCTAGCAGACTGAGTTCGGGGATGCCGCATATGGTCACCATCGCGGCGGTAAAAAGCGACAGCAGCGCCACACTCTTTACCCCTGGCTCCCTGAATAACTTCTCTACTGCATAGAACAAGCCAGGAATCAGAGCGCAGGAGGAAAGCTCAGACATGCCAATGTAGAGCATGAAGTAGCCGTTGAGCATGTAAGCAAGAGCGCCAAATGAACTGAACAATGGTGGCAAGAACTGGCGCAAAAACACGAATGTAAGAAAGCCCGCGCACAGCATGTATGTGAAGATATAACGCAGCACCGTTTCTGGTGACGGTTCAGGGAACCCCGCTATCCAGGCCAAGGGATTCACCACCTGCATGACAATATTGGCCCAGAGAGGACTGCCCATTGCTAGATATGGATTCCAGAGCAGGCCATCACCCCGCAAAAGCGAATCGTGTATCACTTTGTAAGTGGGCTCGACGAGCCATGCAGTAGCAAACATTTCGATGCTTCTGAACATCGGTGGTGTGCCGTTGGGTAGAATGCAACATATCAAGCTGGAAGCCATGAGAATGCTTCTATCGCCCCAGATATACTTGAAGAACAAAATGTTAAGAGTCACAACTAAGAGCAAGCCACACCAGATTGCTTCTTTGGTTCTACTGGAAAAATTGTTAAATAAATGATGCAAAGCAGTTGTAATTCGAAATTGTCTTCGGGGCGCACAGAGGGAAATTAAAACTTGATTTAATTTATTGAAAATAATACCGTATACAGAGTGAGGATGACTAGTGGTCCGTTTCAAGATTTGCCCATCAGTGGCCAGTTTTCGAATCTTGACACTTTTCGGAACAGTTGCCGTCAAGAATCAAAAGAGGAGCCATTAGTTATGAAAGCATTTGTAACTGGAGCGGCTGGCTTTGTCGGCAGCACATTGGTCGATCGCCTTCTAGCCGCTGGCAACAGTGTAGTTGGATTCGACAATTTCTCCACAGGACAGCGGCCATTCCTCGCTGAAGCAATGCTCTCTGAGCGTTTCTCGCTGACGGTTGGCGATATTAGCTCTCCACAGCAGTTAGTTCAATCAATGCAGGGCTGCGACATTGTTTTTCATTTGGCGGCCAATGCTGATGTTAGGTTCGGCTTGCAACACCCAAAGCGCGATCTCGAAATAAATACAATCGGCACTTTTAATGTGCTTGAAGCAATGCGGCATTGCGGTATCAAAAAAATCGCCTTCTCTTCAACAGGCTCTGTATATGGTGAGACTTCCCTGGTGCCCACACCAGAAGATGCACCATTCCCGGTGCAGACTTCGCTTTACGGCGCCTCAAAAGTGGCCGGCGAATCTCTGATACAAGCATATGCAGCCGGCTTCCAGTATCAGGCTTGGATATTCCGATTCGTTGGAG
>LNEX01000309.1 GCA_001464165.1 bacterium Ga0077546 | reverse complement strand
ACATTTACGTACAAGACTGTATTGATGCCATTTTCTGCGCCATTGAGTCGGGCACAGCAGCTGTGAATATCTACAATCTGGGCGTAGATAATTTTTGCACGGTGCGTGATTGTGTTGGCTGGATATGCGAAGAGTTAGCTGTCAGTCCAGCTATCACTTTTGGCACAGAAGATCGCGGATGGATTGGCGACAATCCAGTGATCTTTTTAGATACCACAAAAATTCGGGCTTTAGGCTGGTCTTCTTCTTTGTCTATCAAAGAAGCCATAAAGCTTACGGCTCGTTATGTGAACAACAATCGAGAAGTTGTTCTTGGTAGTGACGAAAACAAGTCTAAAATTTGTGAGCAAAAAGCATGATTATAGTGCGGAGTCCACTGCGATTGCCCCTTGGTGGCGGTGGAACAGATCTACGTTCCTACTACAGCAAGCACGGCGGCTTCTTAGTGACGGCCGCCATTGACAAATATGTTTACGTGACGCTGCACGAGACCTTTGCTCAAGAATTGATCATCAAATATTCGCAAATGGAACGAGTTCAATCGTTCACAGAAGTGCGTCATCCGATTATTCGCGAAGCCCTAAGACTGCTCGACTTTTCTGACGTCAACCTGGAAATAACAAGCATGGCCGACATTCCTGCAGGCACCGGACTTGGCTCTTCCGGCAGCTTCACAACGGCGCTCTTAAAGGGATTGCACGCATACAAGCAACACATTATCCACCCCAGAGAATTAGCGCAGCAAGCCTGCGAAATTGAAATCGATATCCTGGGCGAACCCATTGGCAAACAAGATCAGTTTATTTCGGCATACGGTGGCCTGACCTGCTTTACTTTCAATGCCGATGAGACAGTAGACAGCTGCCCGCTGGGAATTCATGCCGAAGTTTTGCACAGCCTAGAAGATAATCTCTGTCTTTTCTTTACAGGCTACTCGCGTTCAGCTTCGGAGATTTTAAAAGACCAGGATGATAAGAGCAAAGTCGCCGATTCTGCCATGATTGATAATCTTCATACCATTAAAGAGCTTGGCTTCAGAGTTCGCACAGCCTTAGAAGCGGGGAACATCAACGAATTCGGCAACATTATGCATGAGCACTGGCAAATTAAACGGAAACGATCCAGCTCAATGAGCAACAGCGTAATTGATAACTGGTACGAGCTTGGTATCAAAAATGGTGCCGTAGGCGGCAAGTTGATTGGTGCCGGTGGCGGTGGCTTCTTGCTCTTCCTTTGTCAGGACAAAGAGAAGCTCCGTTCAACTATGAAAGGTGTCGGCTTGAAAGAAGTGCGGTTTAGATTTGATTTTGAAGGCACAAAAAGGATCGTTTAATTGAGCATGACACCGCTATTGCCTCCAGTCTTTATTTTGTCAGGCGGCTTGGGGACGCGTCTTGGTTCTCTAGCTTCAACGATTCCAAAAGCTATGGTAAAAGCCGCGGGAGAACCATTTATCGCTCATCAATTGCGTTTGCTGAAACTGCGTGGAGTAAAT
>LNEX01000308.1 GCA_001464165.1 bacterium Ga0077546 | reverse complement strand
GAATTTCATTCCGAAAATCTAACAACGTACTCTCGTTAGAATATCACTCCGAAAATCTAACAACGGACTCCCGTTAGAATATCACTCCGAAAATCTAACAACGGACTCCCGTTAGAATTTCATTCCGAAAATCTAACAACGGACTCCCGTTAGAATTTCACTCCGAAAATCTAACAACGGACTCCCGTTAGAATATCACTCCGAAAATCTAACAACGGACTCTCGCTAGAATTTCTTTCCAAAAATCTAGCAACAGACTCTCGTTAGAATTTCATTCCGAAAATCTAACAACAAACAATTGAACCTTTTGCCCCGTGACAGCGTTATTAAGAATACACGCTGTTTATGAGGTGCAACAATGAGCTGTCATGGCGAAATTCTAAACTTCATCTCCGCCCTACCTTCGGGTGCCTGGTTTGCCACTCAACAAATGCTAAATCTAGGCACGCGCGAGGCCATAGATCAGTGTCTATACAGATTGGTCAAATGTGGCTACCTAACCCGCATTGCTTGGGGGCTTTTCACGCTGAAAACAACCGAGCAAACATTTGAACCACTAGCGGTGGCAAAATTCAAAGCGCAAATATTCAAAAAGAAAGTGACTATTCACGGCCTCGATATAGCAAGGCGACTTGGCCTAGTTGCTCACAATCTAGCGCAACCGCTATACAGCGTGCACGGCGTTAGCAGCACATTCCAATCAATAAAGCGAGAAATCACCCTCAAGAGCTACTCTCCAAGAAAGATAGCCCTTGAAGATTCACCGATAGGCGAAATCCTTAGCGCACTCTGGTTTCTCGGAGAAAAGAACTGTGACGACTTGATAGTAACCAGAGCCCTGAACGCTCTCAGCGATGAAGCAGTAAGAGAACTTTCTCAGTCGGCCCATCGCATGCCGGGCTGGCTGACAAGAAAACTTCGACGTAACATAGGCTATCGACCGGGTTAGCCTATATCTCAGACAACTTATAGCCCAAACCGTGAACGTTCTGTATCAATGACGGTACGCCATCTGTATCAATCTTCATTCTTAGCTTCTTGATTGTTGTACGAATTGTTTCTGGTGACTTTTCGGAGTCGGAAGTCCAAACGCGCTCCAACAAAGTTGAAGAATTAAAAATTTGATCCTGGTGACGCATCAAAAACTCCAATAGCGCAAATTCCATGCGCGGGAGATGCACCTGCACGCCATCAATGGTAAGACAATGCCTAGCGCTATCAAGCACAAGATTACCGGCCTTAAGCACACTTGAGGTAATTGCACTTGGGCGCCGCAAAAGAGCACGCACTCGAGCAGACAATTCCTTCAAGTGAAAGGGTTTGGTTAAATAGTCATCTGCACCGGCATCAAGCCCATTAGCACGATCATCAACAGCATCTTGCCCTGTGAGCAGAAGAATTGGACAAGCACCGCCACCATCCCTGTAGCGCCGGCAAACCTCAAGACCGCTAAGCTTTGGCAAGTTAATATCCAAAATCACCAAATCGTAATCATAAGCCTGAATCATCTCGAGGGCTTGGCTACCGGTCGTGACATGCTCAACTAAGTATTTTTCAAATAGTAACCAATCCTTGACTGAAAGAGCTACCTGGAGATCATCTTCTACTATCAAGACTTTTGGCATAAAGACTTCCGTGGGAGCTTACTGCTGAAATGTTATCATTTGACATTATAACCTCTTGGTTTTGCATGCGTTTTGACCTAAAAATAAGTCAGATTGGCTGGATTCTAGTGGGCGTTCCACTAGCATTTGAGCTGCTTTTCGTGGGCTTATTGAGCTATTCAGTGCACCAGGCCGAGCTTGAAATTAAGCGTCAAGAACATGCCAAAGACGTGGTTTATAGCGCCAGCTCGGCCGCGACCTATGCTACACAATGCGCAGTTAATGTCGGCGCCTATACAGTTTCACGAGCTAGTAATTTTAAGGAACTTTATCAAAGAAATAAAACTCAAGCACAAGAGTCTTTCAATCAACTAGAACGGCTACTTGAAAGTAGCGGCGACAGAGACTACCTAAATAAAGCCCAAGAAGCCCGTGCAGCAGCGAACGAAGGCATGCAACTCCTCGAAGAGCTAGTCGATAGCGTCGATAGCGGCATGGGCAGTCGCAATGTACTTACTAGTCACGGCACTATGACCGCCGTAAAGAAAATCATCGATCGGCTACACCTAAAACTAAAATCAATCGTTCGCGATCAAGCAGTCGCAACTGCTGATAGCCCAGAAAGAGAAGCGAAATTTCGACGATTAACTGAAATATTTCTGATAGCTGGCATTGCCGCCAACATTCTCATTGCATTTGGCTTAGCGTTTTTCTTCTCGCGCAGCATTATCAGAAAAATAAATATAATTTCTGACAATGCCGCACGACTACCAAAGGGAATAGCACTCAATCAGCCATTGACAGGCCATGATGAAATAGCTTGCCTAGATCATGTCTTTCATTCAATGGTTACTGATTTAGACGATGCAAAAAAAATGCAGCAATATTTAATTGCGATGGTCAGCCACGATCTACGCTCACCGCTGACTTCACTCCAAGGAGTTCTGACCCTTCTGGCAGCCGGAGCAGCTGGCGAGCTTCCGGCCGCAGCCAAAGAAAAGATTACAGCCGCAGAGAGCGATCTTGGCCGACTAATCAAACTAACAAATGACCTGCTCGATACTGAACGCCTTGCCTCTGGACAACTAGAACTTCACCCCATGAGTTGTCTGCTGGCGGACATCGTAGAAGAAGCCATGGACAGCGTATCCACTCAAGCCAAGCAACACGGCATAAAAATACTTGCAGAACAAATAGAAAGCGGAAAAGCCATGAACACCATGCTTGACATCGATCCGGCTCGCATTGGCCAGGTTCTCACCAATCTACTCACCAACGCCATAAAGTATTCCCCATCAGGCACAGAGATACACATCAAAGCAGAGTTCGCCCCTCCTCAAAGTGGAAGAGAATTCATCAGAATCTCAATAATTGACCAAGGACGAGGCGTCCCCTTAGCTTTCCAAACGAGCATATTTGAAAAATTCAAACAAGTACAAGAATCTGACGCCCATGAACTGGGTGGCAAAGGTCTTGGCCTGGCAATCTGTAAATCGATTATTGAGCAACATGGCGGCACAATTGGTGTCGATAGCGAAAGCAGCAAAGATAGCCGAAATAGCTACCACAGCAAAGGCAGCACCTTCTGGTTTGAACTTGCCGTCCCAGGGACAAACCGCAAAACCTTAAACCAGGGTACCAAATAGTCACAATTTAAAATTATCATCCTAATATTCGTTCAAGGCCACCAGATTAGGAATTACTATGCCCAGAATAGAAGCAGAAGCAGCGAATATCCATTCGCCAACATTTCAGCAGCCTGAATTGCATGCAGCTCAAGACCTTGAGCTGCAATCAGACTCGTCAAAGAAAAACAGTGGCGCCAAATTGAGTGCCGAGTCAAGCTCAGCCTTATCTAACCTTTCTGAATTTCGCGCGCTTCAAGAAAATAATATCTTCAAAAAAAGCGGTGAAACGAATATTACTAGCCTTGCTCTCTTCGATTCACAAGACAAATCCGAAACAAATTCAAAAGAACACCCAAAAGATAAAACTTTGGAGTCAACACGAGAAGTAGCGCAGAGCAAACTACCATCAAATGTGACTACTGACGCCCAAGGAAGAGTATGCAAAGTCACCTATCCAGAAGAAGGAAAGACAAGAGAGTTTGGTCGCGATGCCAACGGTGAAATCAATAAACTTACTACCAGTACAAAAGATGGCAATTGGAGCTATACAAAAGAGAACGGCGCATGGCGTCTACTCGGTGATGATAATAAAAATCTAGCAGTACCAAGCTTCAGCATAAGCAGAGAAGGTGAATTCAGTCGCTACTTAGACAAGGGCGAAGTCCAGCTTCAAGGGCTCGATGGTAGGACAATAACTGAGCACGTCAATGTCATTGGCGGCCAAATCAGATCCAACAGAGAGGGGCAAGTCGAGAGAGTCACAAGGCCAGACGGTAGTGTACTCACTGCTAACTACGAAGCCGGTGAACTTACTAGTATTTCCCAAACTAAAGATGGCACCACAACCAAATTCACTCGCCAATCTTCACAGCCCAAAGCTGGCGAAGATGTTATCTGGCAAAGCAACGAAGCTCAAGCACGCTCAGTAACTAATCTTGAATTGAGCAAAAATGGGAACCTTTCATTTAACACCTCTGATGGTATCAAACATATCATGCGCTCAAACGGTGGAGAAATCGAAGAAGGGCAAGGCAAAGGTAAATATCAGTTTGATAGGGAGGGTCGTGTCACATCAATTGAAAACGCTGATGGCCAAAAGCATCGTACATTCACTTACTCGGAGCGGGACCTAGAACCGCAAACAGCAACAATCACAGACAAGGAGAAAGGACAAACCTTTACTTTTCAGCAAACTCAAGATAAGTCGGGCTACGCACTGAGCACCGCCGGTCAACGCTCTGTTTGGCAAGGTAAAATTAGAATTCAAGACGACGGTACTTATAGTATTAGAGCCACTGACAGTGCAGCCGAAAAAAATATCTGGGACTCATACTACGCAGACGGCAGAAGACAGAAAGAATCAAGAACTGCTGACGGAACTCTCAATGTATTCTCTGACAAAGGCGAACTGCTTACATCTAAGAGCAAGAGCGGACGTGAACTGACTGCCGAATATGACGAGAAAGGCTTGGTAAGAGCAGAAATCAAAGCCCAGAACACAACCACCATATTTAGTCGAAACACTGACAATAGCTTCTCAAGCAACCTTCAATCTGAAGTCAATCCAGTAAACAAACTTACCATTAGCGAAACTGGCGTCTCCTTCATCAGAGCCAACGGCGACATGGCAAAACTGAGAACTGATGACAGCCTGCGTGTAGATAGAACAGACGGCTCTTTTGTCGAGAGTGACAATTCTGGCAAAGTCACTCGGGTAGGCCTGGATGAAGACAATTATCGCAGCTACACTTACAAATTAAAAGGTAGCGAAAATCACGGTGATACAAGCAATAGCAGCGTTCTTAGTCAGGTCAAAGAAACGACAAAGGCTGGCGGAGAAAAGACCTGGCAGGCAAGCAATCCAGATGGTCGAGAGTTCTCAACAGTTTCGTCAGAAGGCTTCCTTACTTACCAAAAGCAAGGCAAGACAATCGTCGAAGACATCAATCTAGCGCGAATCGAGCTGCGCCAAGACCTGCAACCGGGCAAGCTCACAATGCCCAATGGCGCCACTCGCACCTTCGAGTACGACAGCAAGAATAAACTTGAGAAAATCACCGATAACAAACCAACCCCAAGCGGAGAAAAAACTCAAGTCTGGCGCAAAGTATCTGAAGGGATAGATGGCACAAACAAGTTTGAAAGCCAAACTGAAGGAGGCAAAGTCACTGCGCGTTACGACGTCGCCAATGACGGCTCTGGCAATGTTCACTTCAAATCAAAACCACCCGCATCAACTGAAAACAATAGCGAGACCAAAGCAGATAGCAACAAAGAAAGAATTGCTCGTGCGGCAGAATTACTCAAGCCAAGTGATCGCTCAGACAATATCGAAGAAGCTCGAGAGCAACTGCAAGAATTAGCTAATGCTAGCGGAATCAAATTAGATCGACTGACTGCCAGCATGGATAAATTTGAGAAACGCGCAAAAGAGGCAGCAGCAGAAGGAATTAAAGGCCCAAGCGATGAACAAATTGCCAAAACCTACGACAATCTTTCTGAGCTACTCAAAGGGAAATTGGGCAAGGACAGCGGCAAAGAATATTTCAACGCCAAAGAAAGAGCCCAATTGTGCGAAGAAGCTCTGCACAATATTAGTGCACCTAAACGTATTAATCAGGGCCAGAATCCAACCTGCAATATCACCACAGGCGAGATCTTTGCGGCCTGCAGGCACCCTGAGAAATACGCTACTACCACAGGCAAGGAAGTTGTTCTAGACCGCGAGGCCTACACCGCATCACCAGATGAAAAAGTGTTTGATCCAGAACGAGACTACAAAGGAAATCAGCGCAACTGGGCCAGCCACATTTTAGAGAACGCAGGAATCAATGCCTTCACTCAATTTGCACCACGCGGCCCGGCAACCTGGGGTTACCGCTATATCGGCAGAGATAGTAACGGCAATGGCGTAAACCCAATTATGGGCGGCCCTGAAATTCAAAAAGCAGTAAAAGAGTTATGGGGCGGTGATATGCCTTACATTGCTCACAATGTGGCACCAAGTGCAGAACAACTCTGGGCCTACAAACGAGAGGGAAATTTCCCCATAGGAATACCAACTCTCTATGGCTATGACCGTAACCGTCAGCTGTCCGAGCAGCATGTGCAAACAATTCACGATGTGCGAGAAGTCAATGGCCAGACTCAAGTATATCTAGACGATCAAAACGGCGGAGATGTCGGCTGGCAAACCCTACCGCAACTCTACAGCCGCCAAGGCCTACAGGGACCGGCAGAGACACCTAGAGGCCCAAGAATAGTACAAAGACGCTAACTTCCATTTAATAGAGTTTCAAGGAGAGAGATGATGCCGATGGATACCCCACACCAAGCAACAATCAAAAGCGACAAACCTGCTACCATCGTGTTCGGTCATCACGAGCGGCATGAGTCGCAACCTTCATCTCAAACCGAAGAGCATCGTAGTTTATTCAATAGAATATTCGAAAAAGATCGCGGAGCAGCAATGAGAGACAAGCATAAAGTTACTGAAGAAGGCTCCATAAAGCGTTTAGAAATGCCAAAGCACTGGCAACAAGCAATGCCTGACATGAGCAATAATAAAGCCATGATTGGAGCACCAATGATGACTGAGTACAATCCCATGGGTGATCCAACAACAAAAATGTGTTACTGGAACCGAGCCTTTGGCGGCGCCAAAGAAGATCCCGAAACAGCTACCGCCTTCAAACACGTTCTCAGTCGAGAGCCCCATCAACTAAATAGAGAAGAGCTGAAAAGTCTTCAGCACCTGATCAGCAATGGAGTATATGCGAACACTGATGCCTTTGAAGTCTTGCACGCCGAAACTAGAAAAATTCACGGTCGCACAGTTCTGGCTGTAGAATCGGCCTACAAAGACAATCAATCACAACCTCTCGGTCGCCGCTCATACGGGGTATTTATCAATTCAGACGGTAGCGGTCGCTACGTTGAACAGGTCTACTTCACGGCTCCGGAACAGGCCTACAAAACCAACCTGAAAGAAGCAGTAGATTGCATCAACTCAATCAAATGGCACAAAGATTCAATAGCACCAAGCTAGTGTCTAATGTAGATAGAACAATAGCCTAGTGTGAAATCCGCATCAGCTTGACGTTTTTCGAAGCAAGAGCAGCCTTGAGCTGATCCACCAAGCCTATGGCATCAATGCGATCGAAGTCAGCGCAGTAGACTATTTGGCAATTGTAAAATAGTAATGCCGACACTGCCTCAGCAACTGAATCAGCAAGAGGCACATCCTGATTAAGCGAAAGAACCACCTCGCCTGCTAAGGTCTCGCCCTTCTGCGAAGCAAACTTTCTCATAAATTCTCGTTTGAGAGGAAGCTCAACAACACTATCGGGAGGCAGACCAGCTCCAGCTTCCATTTCTTTTTGACTGGGAAATTTAGCGCGGCCATCCCAGAGCATAAGGCTACATAACTTGGATGTCATACTTGAGGCTCCTTTGCCTTGAAACTGAAGATACCAATCTAAATTTATTTGTCCGGCCTATCCCACCTTCTAATCTTGGGCTCAATTTCATAGCCTGACTTCACCTGAGTTTTGGCAATTTCATCAATAGTTGTCCAGCCATCGGTGCTCTCACCGTGCTGATTATCGAGCAATATGTAAAGCTTGCCATCTTTACCACGAGTGACATCATGAATAGTTTGAACGTGAATACCACCCATGGTGGCTATCCCGTGAGGGAATTTATTCTCAGCCTTAATCTTAAGTAGCCGCTCTTCGGTAGCCATATCATACTCTGGCCTTCCACCTTCGGGTGTAGCGGGGCCTTCGAAGTATGGCATGTTGTAGCCAAATACCAATTTGCCCGCTTGCACATTATCAAAGGTGGTGAAACCTGGACCACCAGACTCAGCCGAGTGGAGCTTCCCACTAGCATCTCTAAACTTGTCTTCACTGGTCTGCCAGGATATAGACTCTCGCTGACCATTAGCACCAATTTTTGTTTCGCTCTTTTGCTCTGGCTTATCGAGCACATAGCGCATACCAGTTTTGTCTTCCTTCAATTTCTCAATAGCTTTACCATTTTCAGTTACCAAGCTGCCGTCGGGCTTTTTCACAAACTCCATCTCGTTCTTATAGCCATGCTCATACATGGCATTAATCAAAGTCATCTCTACAACCTGACTTGCCAAATTTCTTAGCTTTGAATTAGGTTTATCAAGATTGTATTTGGTCTCATCTTCTCCCGGCCGAACAGCCTCAATTGGAATAGTGGCGACGCGCCCCTCACTGGTTGTCCACTTACCGGTAAGCCCTACCTCCTTCACCAATCTAGCGTACTGATCTGGATGACGAGCAGCTGTATACACCTCCACTGTGGTGACATTGCAGGTCGGATGACTGCCCTGGTCAATCTCCATGTTATTGGCAATATTGTGCAAAGCTGTCTCAGCTAGAGTCTTACGCTCAGCTGCACTAAAGTATGGACTCTTCTCAGGAGAAGCCAAAAGCTCCCTTAGATTGTCTAATGTTGTAGCTATTTGCTCAGGTTTAAGATCATAGCGTCTGACATTGCCGTCAATCGCTTTGAGATACTTCTCGGCCCGTTGCTCGTTAAGACCGCTTGCCTTAACCGCATCCATAAAGTCTTCACGAGCCTCCACGACGTTCTCAGATCCGCCAAGCGCTCCATCCGCCTGTTTTTCTAAGTTTGTCACTTTGGCAAGCCGCGACTTACCATCGCTATTCTTATAGCTATAATCGCCATCTTCACTAGGAGCTTGTGCTAGTTCACAAGTGCGTATACGACCATTTACTTCGCGAGTGAGAGTCGTACCATCGGCAGAAGTCCAAGCCTTAATGCTATCACCGTTCTTGGTTTTGACTTTATCAACAATCGACTTAAGCTGCTCACCGGACCACTCGAAAGTTCTCTCACTCCTATCTTGTGTAACCTTAACGGGTTTGTTGTCGCTATTGAACTCGATTTTAGAAAACTGAGCATTCTCCCGAACGCGGTTGCCATCGGCATTTTTATACTCAATAGCCCCATCAGCTGTGGTCTTAAGCCCTACTCTCGTCTCGCTCTTGCCAGCAGAAGACCAGCTATCTTTGTCGCTTGCCGAGCGTTGCCAGGTCGTTACTTGACCAGCTTTCGTATCAGTGTAGGCAGTCACTTCCGCACCACTGCGCGAGAAGCTTCTCGAATCTCCATTAGCCCCTGTTATTTTTGCCAGCTGACCGAGAGCATCAAAATGCTGAGTGCTACCATCTTTGACCGTATCACTGCTACCATCTTGATACTTAACGTGACGCACGCCATCCTTATCTTCATAAGAAAGAGATTTATCCTGCCGCAGTTCAAGATTTTTTCTTACTTCTCCCGGCAGCTTGTCACAGGTATAGCCAGACTCACCCTTGCGCCAGACTTGCTCGTCTAACTTGCCGCCCACTTCTCGTTGTTCGGTCAATGAACGCAAATCTTTCCCCAGAAGATCGGCTCTATATTTAGTACCGTCGGCATGCTCACACTCTCGTCTCTCAGGCCAGATGCCACCACTATTGCGGCGCTCAGCCTCGGCCTCGCTTAGCTTGTTTCCACTGGCGCCAAAATCGTCATAACCTTTCTCACCGGCCTTGGCAATCGAACCGGTTCCCACAGAGAATACTCCCTCAGGACTGACATGGCGTATACCAGACCAGTTACCTTTGAGCTGGCCCTTCATATCATATATAGAATAGCTATTGTTCTCCTTACCATCCAAAATGACGGGCTTGCCACCACTCTTGCAATTGCCAATAAAGCGATATTCTTCTTGATCGTTTATCACCTCAGAAGTAATACGATCTGGAAAATTAGGGTCCGCGCGCTTAAAGGTATGTTTAGTCTTGCCATCAGGTGAAACCATCTCAATTACTCGATTATTGGCATCACGGGTATAAGTACCGTCTTCCAGTACCGCAACCCTCGAATTAACAGCAGACTCAGTAGAGCTAGACTTCGTCACAGTATTGGTATCAGATTTCTCCACCTCCTCAGATTTGCGGAATGCAACCAGTCTCTCAGGCTTACGCTTCTCTTCCAGCACCAAAGCAGGCAGAACCGATTCGTTCCGCCCCACTCTTTGCGGCTCAAAGTTGACCTGCCTGATAGGCTCTTTCGGCTTTACACCTGACTCAAGAGCAGCAATATGGTTAGCGGCTAAATCAAATAGACTAGTCTTCTTATCCGCTTGCATATTATTAAGGGGCTTGGCGTCAGCAACAAGTGGCTTAGCTTCGGCAATTAGTGACTTGGTCCCGGCAACTAGTTTCTGCCCTGAGGCGTCGCAGCGCTGGTAGGCTACTTCATTGGCGCTAGAAAATCCACTACCAATCACTCGCGTACCATCTTTGTCTACAGAACGAATGCCGCTCCAGTTACCTTTCAGTTGACCATTCTCAAAAATTGAATAGCCATTTACCTCGTGGCCATCGACAGTCAGGGGCTTGCCATCTACACTGACAGGCCCAAGATAACGAGTCTCAATTTTGCCATTAAGTACTTCTTTAGTAATTCGATTAGGATTTTTAGGATCGTCATAGTGATAGGCAATATTTGCCTTACCATCGCGCGATGCGCTCTCAAATAAACGTCCCTGCTTATCAAACAGGTAGGTACCGTCATCGCGGCTAACCATTGTCACGCCATTCAAATCTGACGGCCGGGCCTGGTCACGAGCATTGCTCTTGCTTTGCGCTCTGAAAGCCTCTGAAGCCTCCGAAGACAGCCTGCCTTTATCCGGGCTTTCTTCTGGTACAAACTCCTTTTTCACAGCCACAGAAGGGTCATCAAAAGCCATTCAGCTACCTCAAAGTTGCAAGCTTGACATCCCCAAGGTACTCACCAATTGTTGCATGGACATTGCAGGGCAGATTCTGCTGAGGCAAAGACTGAGCCAAACAGTTGGCCAAGCACTTTACCAGGCAAAATCTGCGCTAAACTTGCCCAAGGTTGACCATAAATGACTATGGATGCCTGTCACCTCATCAGAAGAGAATGCAAAACAGAATGAACGCAGCTAAGCAAAGCCAAGTAAATGAAAGACCAGCGCAAAGACCCTTGAGCTATGCGGCAATCTTTATTGCCACCGCACTTCTTTCCCTCGTCTCCGGTCTTTCAATGGCAGCAGCCAGCGCAGCCGAAAGCAATTTAAAATTTCCCTTTGCTGAAAAAGAATATGTGCACCGCTGGTCACAAAAGAATCAAAATGAATTCACTCCCTTAGACCAGCCCAATTTAAATACCTGGAAAGATATGGTGACCATAAATCTCTATCCTGGGGTAAAAACTGGCGAAGCACTATCAGCAGTGGCCAACTTAGTAGTAGTCAAATACCAGGAGCACGGTAAAATTCTGAGAACAGACTCGAAAGAGAGAACCGCAACCAAACCTGCTGAACACATCATTGCAGCTCTATTGGGCGATCCAAAGTTTTTAGAGGCTGTATTTGCCCGCTTTGTTCTCGTCAACGACACTGGCTACGCCATTATCTATTCTCACAGAGTCTATGGCGAAAAAGCCGGTCCAGAGATGAGCAAATGGCTGAAGGAAAACGGAGCAGAGATAGAGCAGCGCCTTATGTCCTTCGATAAGATTCCGAACCCTAAGACACTTACTGACTTACCCCAAAGCAAATAGGCCGGCAAATAGCCCTGCAGATGGCCCTTACAGCTTAATCACAACCCAGTCACAATACTTTCACATAATTGTCACGTCGCCCTCAATACAATTAATTTCTCGGTTGTCTAATTAATTAGGTAACTGGATAAATTGGCTGAGGGCATCAAATCAGATCAAGTCAAAAAGACGCTCTGGTTAGCAGTTATTGGACAGTGGAAGACTTACTATGGCAGCCACAGAAGCAAAAGACCTAAATCCTGAAATTAAGAAACCCACCGATGATGTGACCAATAAAGTCACCGGTGTCGACTTGACCAAGGCAGCCGACTCTCAACTAGCAACACCACAAGCAACCTCCAAAGCCGCAACAGATCTGCTACCAACCATCGAGCTTGTTGGCAAACCAGCCCTACTCGAAACCCAACCACTAATCGGCAGCGCCCTTGTCGCCGATACCCGCAAGGGTGCCACAGTAGACGCTGCGCTACCAGCTCTCGCTCCTGAACAAACTACCAAATTACCAGAACAGACTACCAAGCCAGCAGAATCGCGGCTATCACCAGAAGCGATCAACGCCAACGTCGATCTAGTCAAAGACAAACTCACCAACTATCTCTTCCTCATTGGTGCGCCAGACACTGACGCTCTAGCCCGTACCCTTGGCCCCATGGCACAGGCCGATAGACAAGCACTCGAAGCAAAATACCAAGAAAAGTTTGGAAAATCTCTGCGTGATGAACTGAAGTACCAATTGGGCAGCGGAGAAAAGTTCGTCACCATAGAAGCAATGCTCAACCGCAAAGACGGCGCCACCAACCTCGCTGGCAACGCTCGCATCGCCCTCGAGGTGATGAAAGAAGATCCAGAGCGCGGCATGAGGCTCTTGCGTAGCACCTTGGCACCGCTGAATTCAAGCCAAGCCGCTGAACTACAAGCAAACTATCAAAAAGACTATGGCAAACCACTTACCACTGACATACAGAGCGTTGAATCAAGCCGTGTTGGCGAGAACCAGAAAGCAATATTCTCGACTCTGTTGAAGGGTGTAGACAAAATCGACTCTGCTGAAATAGTGGATATGGCAAAAAGGGCCGTGCAATCACGCGACTTACAAATGTTCGCTGGTGTAATTGGTGGCGACTTGCCAGCCAATGTTCAAGCACGAGCCGCGCTCAACAGCGATCCTGAATTTGTAGCGAATATGAGAAAATCATTTGGCACCACTTCACGGGGTAGAGGCACAGTGCCTAACCCAATAGCAGAAGACTACCTGCGGGAAGGACGTATATCGCTGGGCACCATACTTAAAGCTGATACATCAGCGATATTGCCTTACTTCCAAAACGCCGCCAACAGCGATCTTGTTTTCTCAAATGCTACTGGTAAAGAGCGCCGCGATTATGCCAGCGGAAGAGACATAGTAAAGTCGGGTGCCGAGCCAAAGACAATTCAAGAACAAGAGGCCAAACGCTTCTTTGAGTTTATCGAAAAAAATATTCAAAGTTCGGCATCGGGAACGCGTCGCGAAGTACTACGAGATCAGCTACTGCATGGTGGCAAGACTTTAATTTCGGGCCTAGCCGAATTACATAAAGATAGCACCCTGGGCTTTGGCGGCGGCCATACCACCAACGACCTTATGAAGCGTGTAGAAAACATGACAGCTGCTGAATGGAATCTGCTAAAGAATCCAACTTACAAAGCTAACTTTGCTGAATCTCTAAAGTCGTATGCCACAGCTGATGAACAAAAACAGGTACTGGCATTAATAGAGGCAAAGCTCAATCCACCAGGGCAAAAGCCAGGTCAACCAGCTACTTTCGAGCAATCACAAGCAGTAGAACGGCCCCTTGAACAGTACATGCAAAACTTCACGGCGTCTGCTGTTACCAAAACTAGCGAGGCAGTCGGCCACATCGAAAGAATGACTGCGGCAGATGCAAGCCGCTATCAAAATGACCCTGCCTTTAAAGCCTCAGTTGATTCATTCGCTAGCAAGTATCTGACCGACAGATCTACTGGCAATATTCCGGCCCAACTTCTCGCCAGCCGCCTCTTAGAACAGACGGCGCAAACAGGCAAGCCACCAGTATTGGGAGAACTTGACCAATTCCTTAAGACCCGCGCAGAGAAAATTGACAGCGATACTTCGTTAGACTCAAGCGCTGCCAATAAAGCACAACTTGCCACGATTGGTAAAGTTGAAGAGCTAATGAAAGACCCAGCTTTACTCGCGCGGATGCAAAACGTGCTGGCAGTGCAAAGAGGTGAAAAGCAAGGCGCAGTAACAAGAGAAGATGATTTGCTCTACAAAACCTTCACTGCAGCTCTCGGTACTCCCGGTAATTTCGCCTACTTACTAACCGATGGCAAGGGTCAATCGTATATTGGCACTAAAGTAGCTTTGTCAGGCGGGCTAGCAGGTGATTGGCTAGTGGGCCGATATCCAGATTTAGCAAAACTACCAGAAGCCGACCGTAACCGCATTCGCGAATCACTTCCGCAACCAGCGCAGAAAATTCTCGACAATGTTATCGCCCAAAACGGAAAAGCCGATCTTACCGACAACTTGCGTTCGCTGGTACTTGACGGCGGCTCGCTCAAAGATTTCCAAGCCGACCTAGCCAAGCTGAGCCCTGAGCAACAAACCCAACTGAAAGCTGACTACAGCCGAAAATATGGCGGTGACCTTAACAACGATTTGTTCTCAAGCATCTCAAAACGTGAAGGTTTAAGCCCAGAGAAGCAGCAAGTGCTGCGCAATACAATTGCTCAAAATGGTCAACCTCAACTGGTAGATCAACTGCGTTCCTTCGTGCTTGGTGACGACAAAAAGTTCCAAGACTTCCAAAGTCAATTAGCCACTCTAACAACACCACAAAAGCAAGAACTAAAATCGGAGTATCAAAAGCGCTATGGTGGCACTCTCGACAATGACTTCTTAGGCAAAGTAGATGCTGCCCACACCGAGCAATACTCGCGCTACTTAACAGCAAGCAACACCGATGGTATGCAATCGTTCTTCGACAGAATGAATAAATTTGCTCCTCTTTCAGTTGGTGATGGCACAAGCCTTGGCCAAGAGAGAATGCTTCAAGTCAATGAAGGGGTGCTAAAACAATTCAATGCCAATATGGAGAAGCTACCACCGGCAGTACAAGAAGCCCTGGCTGAGTACTACAGCAAAACCTACCAGAACAATCTTGACTCAAATGAAAAATATGCACACTTTGTTGCCGATGTTACTCTTACAACCGCATCAATAGCCGCCGCTATTGCACTCGCTGGGCCCACCGGTGGTCTTTCCATGGCAGCACTAGCCACTAGAGAAGGAGCCACTTTAGCTACCAAACTAGTAGTAGCAGGTGCCACTGCCGGTGCCATCGCGAGACCAACCATGATTGCCGCCATGGAAAATGGCACTTTCGACTATAGTGCCGAGAATCTAACAAGGCAGGGCCTCATAGGAGCCGTGCAAGGAGCTCTGATTGCCCCAATCGGCCTTGGCGCTAAAGTTGGTATAGCTGCAAAAGATGCAGAAATAGCGGCATCTACCATCGCTAGAGAAACAGCTGAACAAAACCTATCACAGCGCCTTGCAGTCAGCAATATTGAGCGCCAGACTGTTGAGCGCCAAACACTAGAACGGCAAACAGTAGAGCGGCAAGCGGCAGAGCACCAAGCACTAGAGCAAGCGGCTGCGCCAAAAGTGGAAAAAATTGCTGTACCGGAAGTATTACCAGAAGTTGCACCAGCGGCTGCGCCAAAACTAGTTCCCAAAATTGAAACAGCCGCAGTAAAAGAGACCATAGAGGTTGCCCCGGTCAGTGCTATTGATTCGCGCTTAGCGCAAGAGGTTGCTCAAATTAATCCCAAGACCATCGAAACTGCCGAAGGAGCAATTAAGCCGGTAGTACCAGCGGTAGCCGAGCAGAAAGTAGTCGCTGAGACGATCGAACCTGCTGCAGCAGCGGTTGTTGCACCAGCCGTCGAAAGCAAAGTAGCAGCAGAGGCGCTCAGCGATCAAGCGACGGCAAAAGCACTGGCAGAAAGAGCTGCCACTGAGCGAGCAGCCACTGAACGAGCCGCTACAGAACGAGCTGCCACTGAACGAGCTGCCACTGAACGAGCTGCCACTGAACGAGCTGCCACTGAGCGAGCAGCCACTGAACGAGCTGCCACTGAACGAGCTGCCACTGAGCGAGCAGCCACTGAACGAACTGCCACTGAACGAGCTGCCACTGAAAGAATTGCGGCCGAAAGAGCGGTAGTGGCGCGAACCCCCAAAGACGCAGTAGTGACTCCATTAGTACCGCCTTTAGTACCGCCAGTGATTGCTCGCACCGTAGTGCCTGAAGTAGCGGCCGAAGTACTTCCTAAACCTGAACCCGTAGAAAAAGAAACTAAGCCAGAGGCTGTTGCTCTTAAGCCGAGCGACAACCTGATACAGCTTGCCACGGTGCGCAGAGGAGAAGGGCCCTGGCAATCAGCAGAGCGCATTCTTGCCACAGATGGCAAGCGACACTCAGTTGCCGAAGTAAGAGCACTAACACGCGCTATCCAAGCCACCTTCAAAAACGACAACAATGGCAATGGTGACATGAGCGGCCTCAAGGTCAAATACAATTTTGTCACCGAGAAAAACTTCGAGGCTCTCATTAATGCCGTGCAAGACCAAAACGTTAAGAACTTACTGATTGGCCTGGCTAATCAGAATGCACCAAGCAACATCACCGCTAATCAAATCGTGCGAGATTCCTAGCTAGATGGAATGAAAACACTGTCTTCAAGTACCTGATTAACCAGAACGGACTTGTAGTTGTACTCACTAAAGTGAGTACTCGGCTTAAATATAGTTGCCAATCCAGCGATAGTTTCAGCAATTACTTCCTCGGCAATCCCTTCTTTTTTAAGGGCACGAACCATCATCTCAAGTTGATCTGGGCGCTGGGCAAAGGCTCGCATCTCTTCGCACTGCTGCTCAGTAATTACACTCATCTCTTTTATGCGCCGCACTATAAAAGTGTCTTTTTCCACCCATACATCGGTATCATCAACAGCCCGACTAGTGCCGCGAATGTGATAGCAATCTCTCACACTACCACTCTCTTCCGGAAAATCTAATGCTTGGTCGTCAAGACGTATGACATCGCTCATCTCATGCCATGGGCTGTATAGACCCAGTGACTCTGGGCTGAGAAGATTCAAGATGATGTGCACAGCACCTTTAGAAATTCCGGTCGCTCCAGCGACCAACAATGAGAACCGCTCCGCCACTTCAATTTCGCCGTGAAAACTAGTAATAAATTGTTTTCCGTCAGACCAGATTGTCGTTTCTTTCGCTGGCCTAGTCTTGCCGAATTTAGGGTGCCAGGAAAGCCAATTAAAGCGAAAATACAGCGGTCTTTTGAAATCGGTTTGAAACTCTATGGGCACACCTGGCGAATCTGCTGAATCGACCGTACCAGTATCACTGTAGGAGTGAAAAGAGCCATAGGTTTCGACTACGCGCTCCAAAATGTTCTGCCCTTTCACTATCTCACCCATCAATGGTATGTTTATTGTCTAAGCCTGGCAGAGAAATATGGAACCGCATTTTTCAGCTGAACTGACACTTCTGGGAATGGCCTGCGACTACTTAGCCTACGACCTCTTCGGTGGCGAGAAAGGTCCCCTTAGTACAATCACTCGCCTCGTCAATTATAGCCTCTTGATGATTGCTGGCTTTATCTTTCCTCTCGGCCCAAAGTTTGCCTTAATTGCAGGCATCGGACTAGGAGCAGCATTTGGCTTGCATATTGATCGCATTGGCAAAGGTAAACCAGATACATTTTGGTTCTTACTTGGTATTGGTGCGATTAGAGCCTTTACCCTGACCCTGGCACTCTGGGTAGTCGACTACAAATCACTCGCCCTAATTCTTGGCCCATTGTCACTGCTTGTTTCAGTCATTTTGCCCAAATTGAAAATTACACCAGCAGAGTTCTATCAGAGCGACAGGAAACCTCATCTCAAGAAGGCTCAACTTATAATTGCCCTTGTGCTAGGCGGCCTAGCCGGCGTAACTGCGTTATTTGGTGCTAGCTTTGGTGGCGACAGTCTAAAAGTAGCTCACTTTGGCATCAAGCTAGGACTGACGTTTGCTGGCACTGTGTTAGTAGTAACAACACTGTCGCCAATGATTGAATGGTACGCAGACAATCTACCAGATCGTTCATTTGGCTTTGCCGGAGCTATTTTGTTTATGAGCGGTTTTCTCATTCAAGCGATACCATCAATAGTGGTAATGTTCGACATCGTCAAATGACAATTTACGCAAGTGAATCACTTGAGCTTTTCCGTTTTTCCTGACTCATTCTTGGTCAGATCAGACAACCACGAATTCACTACAGCGTCATCAGGATCAAGCTCTACTGCGTGCTTCGCATCTATCAAAGCACCAGCTCTATCGGCAAGCTGCAATTTCACCTGAGACAAATCACTCCAGCCACGAGCATAATTTGAATTCACTGTCAGCAACTTTTCTAAGATAGCTTTAGCCTCACCTATTCGACCAGAACTTCTATAAACAGAAGCAAGTTGTCGGTACGGAAGTTCAAACTCAGGCCAAGAAGCAATACACCGTTGTAACACTTTCTCAGCAGCATCACTTTTATCTTGATGCAACCAATAAGCTGAAGAGTAAAGGGTTACGGCTTGCTTAGTCGGTTCAATTCGAGGAAAACGCGCCAGAAGCATCTTGGCAGCACGGTCAGCAATCGGCCCATTAGCATCAGCTCTCTGCGCTTTAGCTAGCGCCAGTCGACCATCTTCAAAGCGGCAAACTTCGCGCAGCTGACTAGCTAGCTGCAAATACTGTTGAGCAGTCAAGCCATCAGGAATGCTAGCAGGAAGCGGCTCCCCCCGTTTAAAACTAATGGAACGATGATGCTTACCACGCTCTAGTTTTATCTTGGCGACATTAGGCTCCACCCCATCAAGCAAACGTCGCACACGCTGAGAACTGAGACCAATGGTAGAAACTCCATCTACCGAAACTATGCGGTCGCCGACCTTAATGGTTTTGCAAAAAGAAGCCGGACTATACTGAATTGTGCCATCAACAATATTACCAAGCATAAGAAAGCCAGCATAACCGTGAGGCTTAAGGCCCGATTTCTCAAGCTTTTGAATATCACTGTCGACACGTTCAATTAGCTTCTTGTCCCCAGAAGATTGCAATAAAGACTTAGCCAACTTCAAATGAAGCATCGAGTTTGCTTCAAAACTCTTTGCTTCAATTTCGGCTCGCTCAAGAAGCTCACGACCAGCAAAAAGCTTAGTTTTCTGCAAATCAGAGTCACTCACAACTGGTGGCAGTTTCTCATCGGCATTAGCAGAATGAAGAAAGGAAATGAACGATACACAACTGAGTGCAGCCAGATAATGTTTTTCTTTCATGCGTAAATTATAGAGCGCCAACAATTCAGAAATCTTAGGCCGCTCACCAGCCTTAATTTGCATACCAATAGAATCAGTTAGAGCAATATCTGCCTTAGAAACAACGGCCGGTTTAACCGTTGTTAAGTTTAGAAAGAGAAGTGAACTCAGAAGAGTCTGCACCTGCGCACCAGAAATCGTTTTTGGTCTAAGGCCACTGCGAGCGGAAGCACTGAAAGGCCCCGAAGCCTGAATCGACTCGTTATACCGGAACGACATCACCCCAGCCCCAGGCAAGGCAATAGCTGGCAGTCCGGTAACAAAAGGCGCTCCGATAGGCGCAACTATCACCACACCAGCGACAATTGCACGAAATCTAATTCCTACTTGACGGTCAATGCTTTTCATTAGCTCAGGTTATCATACCCTCCGTTCACTGATAGCCTCCTATAGCCCCAAGCACAAAAAATCTCACTTTCCCGTTAACTCACCAGCCCAAGAGACAGCCTTCGTGACCCAAAATGGGCACAAAGTCTCTCGGCTAAATGATGCTTGGAGCTCGGAATTGAACTTGGACCAGATTGGAGAAGTGATTATTCTACTCAAGAGTCGATCTATGGGATCAGTCAAATCGCCCACTGGACAGGACCCCTTCACAATTTTGCAAAAACTAATGCAAGCAATGCTTTACTCCATGATGCTCGAAAGCAATAAGCCATAACTCGCACCAAACCCCATTCAAAGCTAAACAACAGTCCGTTTCACTAGGCCTATCTCTTGCCCTTTAAAGCCAGGAAATACATTCTCAATGCGGCGATTATCAAGAGCTCGCACCAAAATTTCGGAAAGAGCTGAGCGGTAGTCAAACTGCACCGCCAAGCCTGAAGGACCCAGCAAATCCATTTGCTGCCCACGGGTCAAATGTGGCAAGGAGCCATACACCTGACCACCAGCAATTCGATCGCCAATAGCAAAGACTGTAAAGCCGCGACCATGATCTGTTCCCATTGAGCTATTCTCGTAGCTGCGTCGCCCAAACTCAGTGATTACCAGTGTCGTAACAGTGCTTCTAGACGAGCCCAAATCTTTATCAAAAGCAGACAGACCATTTGCCAGTTGTTCAATACTATCTGCCTGCAATCCAGCTTCTGCCCCTTGGAAAAAATGTGTATCCCAACCGTTCAAATCAAGGGCGGCAATCTCTAAGCCTACTCCCCCCTTAAGCAGACGCGCGATTTCCTTCAAACCCTTGCCAAAAGTATTATCAGGATATTCAGCACCATTGGCAGGACGATAGGCCTTACCCTGAAGCTTCTCAACCCGACCAAGCAGATCTAGAGTGGTCTTACTTGGCTCAGCCAACAGTGCCACTTCTGCGCTATACAGCTTGGCCAAGGCCATGGCTATAGCTATTGACTGACCAGCCGGAGCCTGCAGCTTAATCTCTTCAATTGAATTTAGCACGCTGGCTGAAGGAGCACCGCGAAGTGACTCAGGCAAGGCCGTACCAATTGCTACTGCTGACAGTGGCGTTTGTTGCACTAAGCTACGAGTAGATAAGTGTCGTCCAAGCCAGCCACCACCAAGGCTATGGCCACAAGATTCGCCATGCTCTACTTGATCCTGAGCCTCAAAATGCGAACCTGTAAAATTATCAGTTCCAACCGCTTGCACCATACCCAAGCGTCCCGCTCGATAAATAGGTAAAAGCGGTGCCATTCTAGGATGGAAACCATAGTAATCATCAAGCTTGATGGCTGCGGCCGAGCCGCCACGCGAAGGGCTCTTAATAGCGATATTCGGACGCAATCTATAGTAGTCGTCGTTAGCGTATGGCACGAGCATGTTGAGAGTGTCGGCGCCACCACGCAAGAAAATACAAACCAAAGACTTATTGATGGTACCTAAATGTGCCTCATCGGCAAAGGCTAGTTTGCGCAAGAATGCTCTTCTTGAATAGTGTTCTGGAGATGCCATCAATACCTCTGAAATGCTGGCGAAGAAAGAATTAGACCAACAAGCTCTGGGCGAGAATCTTTCTTTGATTGAGCCAAAAAATCGAAGCAGACTTGGCGCTCCAAAGTGGTTGGCTGGCGACCGACAAAATGAGAAAACATTCTGTCAAGCTGAGGCCTAGTAACAGTTGCTGAATTTCGCCCAGTGTCAATACCTTGTTCCGTATCAGCTAGGGCACCAACAGCTATAGCCAGCTCGGCTAGTTGTATGGTTACCTCTGGTACTTGATTGTCACAAACACTAAGAGCAAAATTCCAGCGCCAGAGCAAAGTCGACAACCAATATGAGGACTGATCGGGATAACCATCAGGAGTAGGATATTGAAACGGGGCATGGCCCATGCGGTTCAAATACTCTGTTAAAGATGAGTGCGCATAAGTATCAGCAGCAAGAGAACGCAATGAACTAACAATAAAATGAAACGGTCTCTTAATTTTGCCAGCAGCAAATTGATCAAATTGCTTATCTGAAAAAACTGCTCTCAGCATTTCCTTAATATCACCACCTGTCTTCTCGAAGACCGCAGCGACGCTTGCCACCAAAGACTTTGGTGGATCTTCGCTAACAAAATGCTGCAGCAATTTCGTGGCGATATGACGAGCAGTAGACTCATGCTTACAGACAATATCTAGCACAGAATCAAGATCTCGTTCGCCCCCGCCAGCGGCTATGGTTTTACCTAGAACCACCTTAGCACCATCGTCATGTTCGGCAGATTCGAAGTAAATCTTGCCACGCTGCCACGGTGTATGAATACGCCAGCCGGTTAGGCAGCGAGCGACTTCATAAACATCACGCTGGGTATAACCACCGTCAACTCCCATGGTATGAAGCTCAAGCAATTCGCGAGCATAATTCTCATTAGGAATATTCTTGGCTGTAGGATGAGCAGCGCTGCGATTCTCGTTGCCATCGAGATAAATTAGCATGGCTGCCGATTTAGCCGATGCAGCAACGAGATCTCGAAACCGACCTAAGGCATGACGACGAATGACAGTGCGATCATCAGTGGCCTTGGCGTATATGGCATCGCCCTTTCCCACATCAATATTGAGATGGTCACTCCAAAAACCAACCATTACCTCATAAAGCTGCCTCTTACTATAGACCGCACGAAGTAGCATATGGCGCACCAGTTCGTCACGCAAAACTGGTTTTTTATATTCGAAACAAGTACCGGGATCTAGCCACAAAGTCTCAAAGCGCCTCGCCCTCAAATCGCAAGCACGATCATCGATCTTCTCAAAATCCAACTGCTCTTTAAGCCATGTTTCTCGCCCCATCTTCTTTAAATAATCAAGATCTCCAGGCCACAGCCCATAAGTTGCCCTCGATAAGAAATGAAAGTCAGGGTCAACGGCCGCGCCAGTGGCCACACCAACTTTAGAAGGAATGCCCTCGCCTAACAACTTACTCGCACTACTGGTGATGCCCTCACAACCACTCAAAGGCAAAGCGCCAGCGGAAGCAGTAGCCAGTGCCGCAAATTTGAGGACATTGCGCCGGGAAACGGTCATCAGGCTACCTCAGGGTTACTGCCTAAAGCTTCCTTGGCAAGATGACTCTCAGCAGTCTCAGCTACAACCTTGCTCTGCGCCGACTTTGGCATTCTCAGGCCCTTGAGAATAGACCTAAAAGCAGTACCAGATCCTATAATCAGAGCCGCAGGCAAGAGTACAAACCAACCTAAAAGTGGCAAGAGAAAGGCCAATTCCAAGACAATGCTTCCCCTAATAGTAGCCTTCCAGGGGCGCTCGATATCGACAGGTGACGGCAAGCGATTACCGATTACCGTGGTTAAGCCGGCAATTCCAACACTGGCAAACAAAACATAAAAACAGACAATAGCAATTGACACAAATCCGCTAGCCGGCCCAAGTTCTTTGCTGGCGAAAACAGTAGCAAAGAATGCCACCAACGAAATTGGCACGCCAACAAGGAATGGGAAGAGTAATCCCGAGTTGCAATCAAAAGTTGAGCGAGATACGGTAGTCGGCCAAAGACCAGAACACAAAAGCCACAACCCAGGCAAAGCCAAGAGAAAACCCAGCACAACCAAAAATATTGCCAGCGTATCAGCCATCAGCATGGTTCACTTCTCTCCTGTAAAGATCTCAGTCGCAAGCATCCCTAGCAATACTAATAATCAATATGCATTGATTTAAGCGAATTCAACATTACCTCTTTCGTTAAGGAAATATGCACTTCTCCATCTTGCCACTGCACAATATAAAAACCGCCCGGCACTGGAGTCACGCAGAGATATCCAACAATTAGATAGTAGCCCCCGTATGAACCAGTAAATTGAGCTCCGACAAAAGAGCGTCCATTCACATCAAATGACTCAACTGTACCGTCATGAAAATCGATACAACTACGAGCCAACGAATCCAGCACTGAACTCAAAACATAGCTCGCGCTAACTTTGTCTTTACCAGGCTTATTGGCAACACAGCTAACACTAAAAACTCCTGCACGACCGTCTTTACGAATTGGAGTTGAGAAAGTAAATACCTGCCCATGGGACGTATCTACATGAGAGTAAAGAAATCCTTTGGGTGGGAGCAAGGAGAATTTATGGGTCTCATTACCAAACTCTTGCACTTTATCTTCTAATTTAATCTGCTTAGCTGTCCGTACTTTTTTTATATCTTCGCTCAACACTGGCCTGCGAACAGCACCACAAGCGCTGAGAGATATGGCAAGGGCAATGCCAAATAACATCAAGTGAAGGCGAAACAATAAAATGCTTCCGCCACCTACAGCAATAGACGGCATCTGGCCCAAGTGCTTTACTCTTACCAATTTGAATAGATTAAATTGACTCATAACAGCGATTATATGCCACTTCCGCCCCATTGAAAAACGCATTGGGCGCCAACGGCCAAGAATATAGAGCAAACGACCTCTAACAACTCTTCTTAGCGCTAAACTTATCTGATGAAATCGAAGACAATAAAAACTACACCCCTAAACATCGAACTAGCTCGCCAAGACACACCAGGAGCTTTAGAGCGACTGCATTTCAACAATGCTGGCGCTGCATTGATGCCAGAACCAGTACTGACATCAGTAATAACACACCTGAAGCTAGAAGCAAAAATTGGTGGTTACGAAGCCGCGAATCAAGAGAATGGGCGCGTAGAAGGTGTTTACGAGTCAATCGCCAAACTTCTAAATTGTCATAGAAGCGAAATTGCCATAGTAGAAAACGCCACGCGTGCTTGGGATATGGCCTTCTATTCACTCCCTCTGAAGGCCGGAGACCGCATTCTTACAGCCTGCAACGAATATGCCAGCAACTACATTGCCTTTTTGCAAATGGCAAAACTTCGTGGCATCAAAATCGACGTAGTGGAAAATGACCAATATGGACAAATTGACTTAGCGGCACTGAAAGCAAAAATCGACGATAACGTCAAACTCATTGCCCTCACCCATGTACCAACCAATGGGGGCTTGATCAATCCAGCCGCGGCTGTAGGAAAAGTAGCAAAAGAGCACAAGATCACTTACCTGCTTGACGCTTGCCAATCGGTAGGTCAACTAACCATCGATGTTGATGAAATTGGTTGCGACCTTCTTTCGGCCACCGGCCGCAAGTACTTACGCGGCCCTAGAGGAACGGGTTTTCTTTATGTTCGCAAAAGTATCTTAGAACAGCTGGAACCGCCATTTCTTGACCTTCATGCAGCCGAATGGAGCAGCCGCCACCAGTACGAAATGCGCCCCGATGCTCGCCGTTTTGAAAACTGGGAAAGCAACGTAGCAGCCAAGCTCGGCTTGGGAGAAGCTGTCGAGTACGCCCTCGCTTTGGGTTTAAACAATATAGAAGAACGGGTCAGTAACCTGGCAGAGCAGTTAAGAACCGCACTCTCAAAGATTGATGGGGTAACGGTCCAAGATTTAGGAGAACGCAAATGTGGCATCGTCACCTTCACTGTAGACGGCCTCAGCGCCATAGAAATTAAGAATTTTCTCGCCAGCAAATCCATCAACGTTGCCGCATCTACACTAAACGGCACAAGAATAGATATGGAGAATCGCGGACTAGCTGACCTTGTCAGAGCATCGGTACACTATTACAACACTGAAGAAGAAATTGTCCAATTCTGCGGCACAATAGGAGCCCTAGAGACGACTTTACTAACTAAAAACAGAGGAAACAAAGTAGTGGAGAAGTAGCAAATTTAATCTGGCTGGCACGTGAGCGGGTATAATCTCGGGTAACTTATCTTTAGTAGTACACGTTTACAGTAGTACAGTCCAAAGAGGTAGAATCTTGCCGTCGTACATCCGCACCCGGTTTAACCGCTCCACCCTTGCTCTTTCTTGCCTTACTATCTTGACAATAACTTGCACTGCCCAAACAGCTGCACAAGCCGCTGGCCCGATCCAAATTGCGGCGACACCATCTTCGACAGCCCAGGCTGTGGATGTCGATACGATTTTCCAAGACCTACAGAACTTGGTGAAAGAGTACTATCCCAACAGCAAGATTACTTTTGCCGACAGAAAATTGCATTTTCAGTTTAGGGTAGCAGATTTACAAAGTGCTCATTACAAAACCGTCGCGCTTTCCCCACTACCTGGCGGTATTATTGGTGATGTTTCACTTGAGCCCGGTACTTACGAAGGGTCAGACAAAGAACTACTGCCATCAGATGTAGTTGATGGCACTCAATCGATTCTCACTATGGCCGAGTTCTCTAGACAGAGAAACAGTCACTTACTCGCTAAACTGATTTATCCGCCCGATGTACTAACTGACTTCAAAGACAGATTTAAATTTTTAGTGAGAACCTTCAACGCCAATGAGCCGACTCTAGTTGTAGATCCCGACAAGCGCATTCTGCCGCCTAAAGTGGTGCTGAAAAAGCAGCCACCGGATGTTATCTACAAAAATATTATGGCCATTGTCAAACAATACTTCCCCCAAGCTACAGTAACACTAAAAGGAAACTCACTGCACTTTGAACGGAAAACCCGCAAGATCTACGAGCATTACTCAAGAAAGCTTGAACTAGCCCCTGATGCTGGTGGTGTACTTGGTGATGTAGAGCTTAGACCAGGCGAATACAACGGGTTTGACAAAGATCGAATACCTTCAGAACAATTCCAAGGTGCCCGCACCACCATATTGCTGGCGCCATACTCAAAAGAATTGAAAACTCATATGTACGTGAAAATGGTTTGCCCAGTCGATACACCAACTGAATTCAAGGATAGAATCAAGGCTAACGTCAATAGCTTTAACGCCGGCGAATAGCTCAAGATTTTGTGGCGATTGCAAACTGAACGTACACAATCTAAGCAGTCTAAGCGATGAAGAAGTAGTAGCTCTACTCGGCAGAAGAGCTTTAGGGGAGAGGGTTTGCACCTACTTTTACCGCAATGATGACGGCAAACTCGTAACCGACAATTGTCCCAAACAACTGAAGCAAATGCGCAATCGGCTACGGGCATACTGCGCATCACTGATGGTGGCACTATGTTGGATTCTAGCAAGCAGTGCAAATGCTCAAGGTCTAGTAGGCGCCCCAGTGGATCCACGTTATAGCCCGTCGACTGGAGTCGGACAGCTGTTTGACTATGGCTACGATACTTGATCGGTACATCCCTGATTAACAATACGGGTGGGCTAGGCGGCGGATTCTGAGCGTTAGCTAAATACAAAAATCTTAGACTTCAATTTCGGGCACAACGTATGACTGCCCATCAAATACAACCACGTCATTGGCCTGAAGTTTGCGACCGCGGCGTACTTCAACTTCACCATTTACAACAACCGCACCCGATTGAATAATTTGCTTGGCATGTCCACCCGACTGCACCAAACCTGCAACTTTCATGAATTGGTCAAGCTGAATTGTCTTTTCATCATACATAGAACGAACCCCTGACTCTACTTCTATTCCTCAAATACTTTAGCACTGGCAGAAGAGAGTAATTACTTAACATTTGAAAGCTCATCGACACTCAGCTAAACTGTGGAAATACAAGATACAGCCACTGGTATACTGGCCAATGACAAAAATTGAACAACCATCTCTTAAGCTTGATTCTGAAGATACATTCAGAATTTTGGCATTGGAAAACCCCGAAAATATTGACAAGCTCAAAGAAGCGTGGAAAAGCGCTGGTCATCAAGTTGTGCCAGTCTTGACTATTGCACAAGCAATGGCTTTTTTAGACAGTCGAGATCACGTCGACTTGATTATTTCTGCAGTCCACTTAGAAGACGAATCTGTATTTGAGTTTCTCCAGCGCATCAAAGCTCCAGACTCACTGCATAAAGACGTATCTTTCGTCATGCTATGCATGGAGCCAAACCCGCTAGCATCAGCTATCAACAAATCTACTGAACTGGCAGGGAAGCTATTGGGTGCTGACAAGTATGTCTATATGCAAGAATTTGATGCTGAGCTTTTGATTGCCCAGTTAGAGCCGCTATTGCCCCACACTCCAAAGAAAGAAACCGAAGCGAATCCAGACAAGCCTTAGCATTCATCTATTTTTGCACAGAGATAGGTTATTAGTTATTTGCTGAGCTGCCCGCTCACCCAAGACCAAGCCAGGCAAAACGCCCAGTGCACCAAGACCTTTTATCGAAAGCCAATTGTCTCCACAGACGGCCAGCTCCGGCAGCAA
>LNEX01000307.1 GCA_001464165.1 bacterium Ga0077546 | reverse complement strand
AAAAAGGAGCTAATCCTATGCTTTGTCCCCATTGTAGTTCGCCCCATCACAACCTCTGCGCTGCTGGTTTCAACGTGGAAGTCGACATGACCACTCTACCCCAAGCGTTGAGCGATTTTTCGACACCGGCGCTCGACCAGAGCAAATCGCACTTAATCGGCAGCCATAGCGTGACCGACAACAGCAGCGACGCCAAGCCCAGCATTCTTGTGGTCTTGCCTGTTTTCACTGACACCGGCCTGGGCCCCTACGGCAGCGCTCTGCTTGCTGCCCGCGCCCCGGAAGTACTCAAAGATGGCAAACTGTCCATCCCCGACTTTCAAGGCGCCAGCGCTCAAACTCACCTGATCGACTTGCCCGCCAGCCCATCGACCTCCGATAGCACCAACTCCTCCGGCGACGAACCAACCGCACATGTGCTTCTTGTCGGCCTCGGCGATCGCAGTGCCATTGAAACCAAAGGCATGTGCGGTTTGGTTGGCAGCGCCCTCGATGGAGCAGTAAGCGGCTTGCACAACCACCTTGTGATTGCCGTCTCTGACTTCAACAGTGCTCCCAACAGTGGTCAGCAAATCGCGGCCCTGACGCGCTGTCGCCTCACCTTCGCCCTGCTTGAAGAGCAAGCCGCTCTCGTTCTTTCTCACCTCACCTTGATCGTCGAAAGCGAACAGGTACCAGCCATTTGTCGCGGCGTCGACATTGCTGGTCCTCTCTGCAGCAGCTGTAGCCATCCGCGCACAGCCATCATCAACCTTCCGCACTCGCGCTCCCAACAATAGACGCGAGAAGCAACACTAACTCTTAGGAGAAAATTATGACTACTGGTAAGAAATCTTTGGTTATTGCCCCCATTTGCCCTGGCCCTTCGAGCCAGCGCTGTGAGGGCTGCACAGGCTGCACTTCCGTCGACGCCAGCGCCGGCGAACATCTCTCTCCCACCATCACTGTCACAGGCGGCATCAACCCACGCCACCAGCACGGTGTGGAATACGACACGGCCGATCTCTTGATTCTCACCAAGGTGCTCGGCAGCGACCTGGGAGCTGGCCCCATGGCTTTCGACGCCCATCACAACGGTGCCATCAGCAAGGCTATGGTCGCACACAACTTCCAAGGCAACGTCGGCGAGCATCTCGCGGTGGAAGTTCCTGCCATCGAAGCTGGCGGCCGTCCCCGGCACATCGTCGTGGTCGGTCTCGGCAAAGCCGACGACATCAGCCGTCGCCGCATGTGCGCCTTGTTCAACTATTCAATGGCTCTGGCCAGCGAATACAAGGCTCGTTCCATTCTCATTCCGATCTTCCCGCAACGCAGCTCGGGAGCGGTTATGAACCTGCGTGGTACAGCCGCTGTCTTGCGCTGTCTGGTGGATCAGAAGACCAAAAGCGGTGCCATCCCATCGCTCAAGGAAGTTCGTCTGCTCTGCGCACCGCAAGCCAAGCAACACCTGGAACAGGGCATCGCCGTGGACCACACGCTCTGCAACCACTGCCACATTCCCCAATTGGTCTAAGCCTGCCATCGTCCTAAGCCCCGACTGAACAGTTGGAACTATCCCTAGGGATGATCGCGCAAGGCGCGCGATCATCCCTCCGACTAACCCGACAAAAGGAAACAAGCCATGTCTACAGACAAAGTTGACCTGCAACAGATCCGCAAGACAGTCTTGCGTTCTCAGCTACTCGCCCTCGACGCTCAAGCACAGGCGATTTACTACCTGGGCACCGAGCACTTCGACGGCATCGATTTGGGTCGCAACCCCGAAATCTATCTCACCGTGCAAGCGGTGAAGGATGTCGCCGCCAATGCTCGCGCCATCGTTGACGAGGCCAAGACCTTGAGCGCCGCCGATGTGCTGACCAAACTGCAGGCTCTGCAAGCTTTGGCCAACTCGGTGGTAGTGCGTACCGAAGAGGCCTGTGCCCACGCTCAAGCCGACGCCGACAAGCGTCTGGCCGAAACCCTTGAGGAGACACTCAACAAGGGCGAAAACGCCAGCGAAGTACCTCTGGTGCCGACCGACACCAAGCACCTCAAAGCTCGCGCCGGCATCGCCTGCCACAGCGCCGAGCTGGACCAGCACAAGACCTTCATGGTGCAAGCTCGGGCCATCTGCGACCTCTCCCTGGAGCTGTCGTTTACCGCCGCCACTGAAGCTGGCCATGACTACCCGTCTGACCCCAGCTACTGGAAGATTTTCTAAGAGCGGCAGCCGGCAATCAGCCAGAACAAGAACAAACGACCGAGCAAGGGGTAAAACGACCCACACAGGCAAGCACTGGCATAGGTAGAAACTGAAATGGAGGGGGTGTTCGAGTTAATCGGACACCTCCTTCATTTTTCTTCGATATCATTTTAGACGGACCCTAACCCGCGACTATTGCTTGATCTTAATTATACTGTATGCTATAGTGTCATGCCCCAAATTTCACAATGTCAAAGCTTCGCTTTGTATCGGTATTTTGTATCGGTATTTTGTAGCGGTATTTTGTATCGGTATTTTGTAGCGGTTTTTGGTAGCGGAATGTAGAGCGAAAAAAACTTTCCAGTATCATTGAACTATTGACAGGCTCTGAGCATTATCACTATTGTGAGACTAGCGAGGTGAGTAACATGAGCCAGGATAAGCAATTAATTGAAATGTTGCAGCTAGAAATGCGGGCAGGATTTGCCTTGATTGCAGATGGTATTGGCCAAACCAATGCTAGCCTCAAGCAAACAAACGCTAAGCTTGACCAGAGCATTGAAGAATTGCATGAGTTTCGCTCAGAAGTAAACACAAAGCTTAGTGGCATCTCTTCATTGATGCTATCTTCCGAACGCAATGTTGGACGCCTTGAAAAGCGCATTGTTAAGTTAGAAGACCGCATGAATCAATTCGAAGACAAGCCTAGACCGCCTTCAAATTAGGAAGCTGAGCACGACTCTCATCATCGACAAGACAGGCTATTTTACACTGCCGAACTCTTTCTCAATCCACCTTGCTTTCGCCTTCTTCTTCAATTGGCGCAATAATTTGGAATATTCTTTCGCCACAGTCATTTCAAATTTGTGGTCATACTTGCCTTTATCCTTGCGAAAAGCTTTGATGGCTACTTCGTAGGATTTAGCGGCTGAGGCTAAGCGTTTAGCGGCCTGATGAGCCTGAGCGGCGTGAAATGCATCCATTGCAGTGGTGTCAGCCTTCTGATTGAGCTCTCTGTTGTTCTCAAGACTGGACGGCTCCGTCACCATGGGAGCAACGCCCTCCATCACTTCCGATTTGACTCCTTTCTCACCGTCTTTCTTAGGCTCAGCATTCTTCGGCCAAGTATTAGCAGGCCAGAACGGAACACCCGCCCTCGCTAGTTCCGTCTTTACGAGGCTATCCGGCACTTTCAATTTAGTATCCTGACCAAAGACAGCGGAAGCATTGAGCATCGCCACCAAGGCCACCGCAGCAGCCCGCACTCTACGTTTTACAGCATCGGTAAGGCGGCGACCGACAGGACAATCTTTGGTGATAAGAGTACCGTCGGCCCGGCGAAACAGACGAAGACAGACTCCGTCAGTATTTTCAGAGAGAAGATCTTCAGCCTCCTTGCGCTTCATCTCAGAAATATTGTAGACATGCAACGAGCACAAAGAGCAAAAACGCTTGCGCTCATCACCGTCCATTTCGGCCCACGAGACTGGGCAGGGAGCGGCTATGCTAACCTCATCTAAATTGACGCGCTTAGACATAGTCACCCTCAATTGCAACGACTACTTCATCCTCTCTCTTTCTGAGAAATTCCACAACTGTGACTTTCGCCTTCTGAGAGGAATTAATCGTACGATGCCCACTGAAACACTCACGACCTCATGCCTAACAAGTTACCCGATTGATAGCGACGCAAGCCAAGCTCAAACGATGCCGCACCAGAAGCGAGCACGGCAAGGGCACCAAGCCAGGTGAAAGCAGCAGCGCTAAAATCGAAATCGCGCAGAGCTTCAACCGGCAAGCCGCTGATAAAGCCAGCTGGAATCAAGGTGTAGAGCACTACTTTCATCCAACCGTCGAAGAGACAATTAGGATAAGTAGAGAAAGTAATCATGGCGAAGAACCATTGCTCAGATAATACTTCTGCCTGACCAAAATAAAAAGCCAAACTTCCGCGCCACAAATTGAAGCCTATAAAGACAAGAGCAACAGCAACCACCAGCAAATTGAAGAGCAAGAAGTGCTGCAAATCTGGCCGAACCATGAAGATATAAATAAAATAGCCAAAAGCTAAATCACCAATAGCGGTGGCACTCATCTTACCGAGAGCAAGATGGGGAATTAAAGCTCTCGGATATAGCATCCAAACATCTAACTCGCCACGAGAAACCATGGCAGCCAGATTATGCAAATTCCAGCAAAAAGCATTGCCCAAGCCAAATCCAGCAGCACTTATAGCCCAGAGGGTTACCACGTCAGACTGCTCCCAGCCTTTAATAACTGGGAAGCGGCTGAAAAAGAGCATCCAAAAGGCAAGCCAGGTACCGTTGTTGAGAAACATCGCTAGGGCCTGCGAAACAAAGGCCCCGCGATATTCCATTTGCATCGACCAGTTGAGCTTGATATAAGCCCGAGCCAGCCTGAGATAGCTCAGAATTTTTGAAAACCACATAGTTAACCTCCATGCGCAGAAATGCGCTCTAATGCACAACCGTAAATCAGATTAACCACAGCGAGCAAAAGCAAAATATACAAACTCTGCAAACCCACTAGCTGAGCAAATTGCAGCCAATCGGAATGAACGAAGAGATGAGCTGGCCCCCAGACCAAATAAGGAAAAGGCAGGAAGAAGACAAAGCTCTTCAGCCAATCGGGGAACAGCTCCATGGGAATGAGCATGCCTCCAAGAATCATGCTTAACCTGGTGTAGATAAGCAACAGGCCGGATGTATCTTCTAACCAAAATGCCCAGAGCCCTATGATCAGGTGACCTAGGCCATCCAGAACAAAGGCTAGAAGAACTGCAACTAGCAGCATAATCGGTGCTGCTGGACTGCACCGGTAGCGAAGTTAGCTAAGAATCTAACGATTCGCTCACCAAGTGCGCTACTTAAGCAGTAAAGCGGATAGCTTATTGGTTTAAGCAAACGCACAGCCAGAGCGCCAGAACGCACGTCTTCATCTATTTGCTGGGCCAAGCGCGGAGCCGACATATAGATAGCCTCAGTCACAGTCAAATACCAGAGCATTTGATTGAGCGACAAGCCACCAATAACGGCACTAGCTGACTCTCGATAAGTGGCCTGCCAGAGCTTCAAAAAGATGAAAAGAATGACGGCCAAGAAGAAAGTACGACTGGCTACTTCACCTAAGTAAGCCAGGTTCGACCGGGCCGCTACTTTAGCCACGGCCCAGATCTGGCGTATTGAATTTTTCATTATGCAATTTCCTACTTTTAAGGCTAACTTGGCGAAATGCAGTTTTGCATGGGCAAACCAGCTGCACTATTGAACAAGTGAGCGATTATTTCTTCCAGCCCAGCTGACTTTCCTTCAATCAAGGTATTCTCGCTAACACTAGATAGAGAGTCGTCTAGAACCACTCGACCATGGTTGATGACAATAACTCGATCGGCAACTGATTCGATATCACCGGTGTCGTGGCTAGTGAGGAAGACAGTTACTCCTTCTTCTCTATTCCACTCACAGACGAGATCGCGCAAGTTTTGCCGAGCGATAACATCAACACCAATGGTTGGCTCATCAAGCAAAAGCAACTGCGGCCGGTGCAACAAACTGGCAGCTATCTCTGCTCGCATACGCTCACCCAGAGAGAGTTTACGCACAGGAGTAGAGAGGAAGCGACCAAGATCAAAGCGTTCTACCAGTAGCGCTTTTCTCTTTCTATAGTCATTTTTGTCAATGCCATAGATCTCAGCCAGCAAGTCAAAGCTGTCTGATGGCGGCAAGTGTAGCCATAGCTGTGAGCGCTGACCAAACACCGCGCCTATCTGTCTCACTAGTTTAGAGCGCTGTTTCCAGGGATCTAAACCCAGCACCGACGCAGTGCCAGAACTAGGTTTAAGAATGCCAGTGAGCATCTTAATTGTGGTCGATTTACCAGCACCATTCGGACCGATGAACGCCACCGACTGACCAGCGGGAACAGTAAGCGAAATTCCTTCAACAGCCACAACGCTCTTAGCATTTCGGCGCAAGAGGCCCTGTTTAATTTCAAATACTTTTCTCAAATTTTCGGTTTCTACTGCGTTCTTCAAAGGCTTCATTAGTGCACTCTCTATCTCCATAAGGGTGAAATATACGGGTCAATTTTCGGGCTAGAACAAACAATGCTTCAACAAAAAATTCAGCAAAAAAAAGCTCCCTTTTAAGTGGGAGCCGTCGACTAAGCTGAACTGAATGCTGTTTGCTGCTTGTGTCAGTACATACTTTGCGACGTGCTCCTATGCTTGGCGCCTTCGGCGACAATTTGTTGGGTGGGGAGCATGTAGCAATTTCTGTTCATCAATTCATTATGCTAGAACGAAAAAATAGTTCAAGAGATTGTTAAGGAAAAACGAACTAATCTACCTAAATCAACTAAAGGCAAAAACCCCTTGTCGCTATTGAACAATTAATAGGCGCTAAGCGTTATCTCTATTGTGGGACTAACGAGGTGAATGAGATGAGCCAGGACAAGCAATTAATTGAAATTTTGCAGCTAGAAATGCGGGCTGGATTTGCCTTGCTTGCAAATGGTATTGGCCAAACCAATGCCAAGCTTGACCAGACAAACGCAAAACTAGACCAGACCAGACAATCGAAGAATTGCACGAGTTCCGCTCTGATGTAAATACCAAGCTGAGCGGCATCTCTTCATTGATGCTGTCTTCTGAAAGCAATGTTAGCCGTCTCGAAAAACGCATCGTAAGGTTAGAAGATCGCATGAATCAATTTGAAGACAAGCCCAGACCGACTTCTAATTAAATGGCGAAGAGGACGAAGATTAGAGTTATCGCCAGACCATCTGTGAAAGACAATTTCGAATGTTTTTAAGAGCAATTTTCTAGTGCCCTATCTTATCAGGGGTAGATTTAAAGAAAAAATTGACTAAGCTATTGCGTTGACGCAGATTTTGCATCAGTGATTTTAGGATAGCTCAGTGCCGTTAGAGCTCCTGGACTAACTAATGAAGCCTTAGAAGAACTTCTAGTGAAACCTAATAGGGGAAATAATTGCCTTCTTCCTCGCTCACAAACAATTCTGATTCAGGCGAGTTACCAGATTTGATCTCCCACAAGGCAGAGATAGGAAGAGCCAGCAAATTTTCATCAAACATCAGGACATTCGTGCCGGTGTATAAAACAATGCCTTTATGGAATTTTTTGCCAGCTTGGTTAGCCAGCGCGCGTAAGCCATTGAAAGAGCTCTGATCAATAGTAGATGAGGATTTGCATTCAATTCCAACAACGCGACCATCACCTGACTCAAGCACAAAATCTACTTCATGCTTTGTATCAGCAGTGCGAAAATGATAAATTTGAGGCCTAGTCTCACTCCATGAAATCTGTTTTACAAGTTCCATTAGCACAAAGTTTTCAAATACCATTCCTAGAAGAGTACGATCTGCTTCAAGAGCTGCGCTATCTCGCCTAAGCATGTGGCAAAGCAAGCCAGTATCATTGAGATAAAGCTTAGGAGCTTTAACCAAGCGCTTACCAATATTGCTGGACCAAGCATTGAGAGGAACAACTAAAAAGATAGCCTCAAACAAAGCTAAATAGCGCTTCAGTGTCATATAAGGCATAGAGAGCGAGCGCGACAAATCGGCTAGATTGAGTATGCCACCGCTCGACATGACTCAAGTCTCGGATGTCTCGCTCAACGATAGAACTTAGATAACCGCGAAACCAATTGTCTCTAAGCTTCTGAGAAGGCCGCGCCAATGCCGGTGGATAGCCCCCGGCAACAAGAATTTCGATAAGCTGGGGCAGCTGCGGCGGAGTTAACTTTGGTACTTTATCTACAGCAAATGCAAAATCAATAAAACCCTCTCGCTGCCCCAAAAACTCACCACGAGACAAAGGCCAGAGAGTATGTATTTCCATTCGTCCTGCTAGTGATTCACTAATCTTTGGCGAAGTAAGTACATTAGCCGATCCAGTCAAAATGAATCGGCCAGCTTTGCGACTGGCGTCTACTGATTCTTTTATTGCCAGGAACAATTCTGGAGCACGCTGCACTTCATCAAGAATGACACGGTCATCAAGGCCTTGCAGGAAAGTTTTGGCAGAACTTCTCGCCAAACTTAGGGCTGAGATGTCATCAAGCGTAACGTACAAGGGACGCTCAGTTTCGGGAAAGAGACCTTTGGCCAAAGTACTCTTTCCTACCTGGCGCGCGCCAGCGATAAGCACAACGGGACTGTGCTGAATAGACTCAAGGAGTTCAGATTTGGTATTTCGAGGATAGAGCATGCAAATTTACCACATGGTGGTACATATTATATCTATCGCTTGGTAACTTTGCAAATTAGCTTACAAGCGTGACTGGTGAGCTCTTGGAGAAACTTGGCTTTAATGGCATCCAAGTTCTTTGGCCAACCACTAGACTCAGCAAGAAGACTTAGTAACCCGTACGGCTTAAAACTGGAGCAAATTACCAAAAATGAAATCAGGCCATACTAAATTTTCGGCGCCAATTTTATACTACTTTTCTACATATTATAGAATGTAGTAGAAAAAAAGAAAAGTTTTTTTTGGGGTGGTTTGAAGAAAAAAACGGCGACACACTCGATCGTGAGTATGTCGCCGCAAAAAAAGTTCATTTGACTAGATCATAACTCACATCAGTGAGCCACGAACATGCACTAGCTCGAACTCAAAACTAGATCAGAGTCAGTCTATCTGATCAAGCCACCGAATAGCTTGAGACGGAGTGCTGTTGCCATTGACGAAGCCATCATAGATAGAGAGACGCTGCTGCCTGACCTGGTTATAGCGAGCAGCGAGAGCGCGAAGCCCATCGTCAAAAATGGACTGGGCAGTGCCAAAAGCGGCCTCAAGAGGGGGAATCAACTGACTTACGGCAAGGTCGTAAACTTGCTTGCTCTGGTCGAGACTCTCGCGCTTTTGGCGCTCGATTTCAACCAGACGATCGGCATAGATGATGTCTTGCTCGCACTTTTCGGCCTGATAGATTTCATTACTAGCACGCAACTGCTCGGCGCTAATCTCGTCGGCTTCCACCTCCGCCAGCTTGAGGGCATCGAAGGCCGGCAGGCACGAAATGTGATCGGGCGAACCGGCTTCAGCGCAAGCCTGCTGGTAACAAGCTTGTGCTTGAGAAATCCTGATAAGGCGTTCGGCTTCAATAGTGAGCTTGCGCTGGTCAAGGCCAGCAAGGGCTCGGGTAATGGCAAGGCCATGATTGGTGCCAGCCTGGCGATACTCTTTCTCATAAGTCTGGTGAGCGGCCAAATAGGCTCGCTCGAAGACGATCCCGAGTTCTTGTAGTGTGGTCGCTTTGGCGTGTCTCAGAGCTTCACGGGCGGCGATCAGAGGTGCTTCAAGACGCTCGCGGGTGGCCGTCATGCTGGCGTCAGCCCTCTGGCATGCTGCGGCATAGCTGGAGAGAACGAGAGTCAAAGTGTTGGCGCTGTGCATATTTCCTCTTTTGTGTGTAACTGCAGTGCTTACAGGGCCGTGGTCAATACACTGGCTCTGGTGCGCTGCTATAGCTGCGAGATAGTTAGTTGTTTAGTTGGTGCAATTCAACCCTTCCGAACGCCCAAGTGCAGGCGCAATCTGAAAGCGATAATGCTCGTGACAGCACGCTTCCGATAACCTCAAATGCTGCTTTTGACAGCCCTTAACCTGGCCTAATCTCATCAAATCAGCCTCAATGCTTTTGGCAAAGAGTCACAGTGTCAGCTTTTGGCAGAACTGGCGACCAACTACGGCACTGGTGTACTGCATGTCGGGGCTGATAGTAATAAGACTGTCTGGATTTGGCTTGGTAAAGGTATGGATGCCTGAGGAGGAATAATTGAATTGCACCATTACCCTTCAATATCGAAGGGCGCAAAAGCAAACCTGGTGGGTCATTTCAGTTAACACTACGAAAGATCTCAACAAAATAATTAGAAAGCGGCGCTAACCAGGCCCTTCTTGAAGTGATATTTACATACATTTGGCAATGTTCTGTAACCTAAGAATCAATGTTAATGAGCGTTTACGACAGGTGATAACTACTGTCGATCGAAGCCATGAACCGCAAAGAGGCGAAAAAGCATAGATACGACGCGCTGTAGTATAACAATTTCATTTTTTTCACTGGTAGACCGGGGCAAGCAAGAAAGCGGCTATAAACCACTACCTTACTTGCCCCGATTACTTGCCCCGATTACTTGCCCAATTCAGCGGTCAGACTGTTCGCTTCGAGCAGCATCACACAAGTCGTTGAGACGCTGTTGAGCCACGCTTGAATCGAGTTGAAGCACCTGGCCGCTGCGCAGCAATCTCGCGACCTGCAGGCGCATTGCCTGAGCAAAACAAGCATAGTTTTCACCAGCGTTGCGACGAACCAAACCGCTGCGGTCAATTGCTTCAGGCTCAAGCGAAGTCAGTCCAGAGGCCTTCAGAGCACCAGGGATGATAGGCATGAAACCAGAGCTGACATAGTCAGCCTCATACTTGGCGAAATTTCTCAGCACCAAGTCATGGTCAACTGCTCGGCCACGCAACTGAATACTCTTCAACAGGCCGAGTAGTTCAGCAACGCTAGCCAGATAGCTCTTAACTGCCAGCTGGTCCAGAACAGAAAGACTGGTGAAAGCGACATGACAGTCAGTGCTGACATTAGAGCTGGAGTTGAGGTGGAAGTCGAGACCAACTGCATTTGAAGAAGATGGGGCAGTAGCAGTGGTTCTGCCATGCGCCTGAAGAAGGCGGCTGCGCAATGCGCCGACAAGTATTTTTACTCTGGCAAACATAAGGGTGTCCTTTAATTTTTAGTGGTTCCTTCAAACCCTTTGAGCTGAAATCCAGACTAAAAGCTGGGGATTCATGGTCTTGAGACCGCTTGCCAGAACAAAAACTTCGCTTACCGCTTGGTGCTAGTGAAAAACATTCCGGTCTGCCAACTACCGCAAAAGCAGTAGAGCAGAAATCTGGATATGTCGTTTCAGCAGGGGTAGGGGTGTTGCGGGGATCTGTTTTGCAAGTTGGGGGTGATGGTAATGAACCTAGCCATCCAGGCCCATACACGCAACAGTTCTTCATTACTTTTTGTTATAACAAAGCCAAGTGGGCTAAATATGGCAGGTTCAAGGTTCTCACAAGCGCGCGAGGCTTGCGCTTTGAATCCATCATACTATAGGTTGCAGTAATTCGAGCGAAAAAGAATGAGCCACAGGCAGTGGTGTAGAACAGATTGCTCTGTCTACACCACCAACCATATGGCTCATTCATAGTTGCTCAATCAAGCTGCACGCCTCCAAGCAATTACTCGCCGTCAGACACGAGGGCAACAACGCCGTTCGTGCTGAAGCGATCCTTGATGAAGGCGAGCTGTTCGTCAGTTGCTTCGACGTGAACGGTGATCATCCAAGGCGCCTTCATAGCAGCACCCACGAACACCAGCTCCAGGCCCAGATGCTGAGTCAACACCCGAACTGCATCATCACGCTCGATGATCATCTGTCCAGCGTTATCAGCTGCGACGGTCACAGAGTAAACCTTCTTGCTCGCACCCTTGGCACGCTTTGCAGCGGCTTCGATTTTGCGAACTTCTCCCAGATGGCGCTGTGCCACCGTGGAGTCAGGCTTGTGCGTGGTGAACGAGTCAGCGGCCGAAAGGTCGCCCTCGTCGTCGAAGACATCGAAGTCGAGGACGTTGCCGGAAGAGTGCGTGACCTTGACCAAGTCGCCGGCGCGAACGTCTTCGAAGCCTTCTTCGCCTTCGGCGATTTTGGTGCACAGACGATCCAGCGAGTCAGTGAAGTACTTCTTCACCGTACGCTTGATCTTACGCGCGTTGCCCGTGCCCTTCATCGCCTCATCGAGAATGAAGTCGCGAGCAGAATCTTCCACCTCAACGGTGAAAGCCTTACCGCGCTCCATCACGCTCAAGAAGCGGTTGACCACTTCGTTGAGGCGCAGAGTCGTGATCGAACGAAGGTCTTCCTTGCCCAGGGCGCGGAAGAAAATCACCTCGTCGAGACGATCCAGGAACTCCGGACGGTGACGGCTCTTCATCGCCGACAGAATGATCTCTTTCGAGGCATCCTGCTTCTGCACCGCCGACTCGCGAACGAAGCCGATCTTTTCCTTGCGGTCGACCACGTCAGCAGAGCCAGTGTTGCCGGCCATGACGATGACGACATCAGAGAACTGCACTTCTTCGTTGTCGGCCAGGTTGAGGATGCCGTCTTCGATGGCGTTGAGCAGCAGGTCATCGATAGACTGATGCAGCTTGTCGGCCTCGTCGATGAAGAGGAAGATCACCGGCACCTTCGAACCACGACGCGAGGCTTCCAGGTTGACCCGGGAAAGCAGCTTGCGAGGATCGCGGCGGAAAGTCTTGGCGGCCTTCTCCGGGTCGGTCTTCTGAAGCTCTTCCAGCTTCTTGTCGAAGGCGGCCTTGTCCTTCTCCTGGTCTTCCGGTTCCTGATAGCCCTTGTAGCCGGTAGGAGCACCAATCAGACGAGCGGCCTGATGCTTCTCAGCCAGCGAGCCGCCGTCGAGCTTGACGTAGGCGTTGGGGTTGCCGTGAACGTAGAGCGCCAGAAGCTTCATCAGCTCGGTCTTGCCGACGCCGGGTTCACCGATGAAGTAGTAGAAGCCAGCACACTTGTTGCCATCGCGAAGAGGGCTCAAAGCACGCGAGCGGATGCGAACGGCCGCCGAGATGGCGTCGCTCTGTCCGATCAGACGCTGACCGAGGAAGTCGGTCATGTCGATTTCGGAACGGGTTGGGCTGGTCAGGTCAAGCCTGCGACCCTTCTTAGTTACTGGTTTCATTTGCGTATTCATAACAAGTCTCCTTGTGCTCGGCCGTGAAGCCGAGAACGGTTTTGAGTCCAAACCGCACGCAAGCGCAAATAGCCACGAGTCAAAGACCTCGAAGCCATTTACGCTGAACGGATGGAACGATTTAAGAAAAAGAGGGGAAGGCAACATGCCTTCCCCTTTGGGTTGGGTTACGAACTCAACCCTGTTACAGCAACGCCTAGCGAAGTGAGTCTTCCAGCATGAGCTGATACGACATTTCGACAGGTGCGCGTTCCTCGTCAAACAAAGTTCGAGCAAGCTGCGCTATCTGTGCGCGAGCAGACTCAACATCGCCGTCTTGAGGAACGAGGACCTCAATTTCGGCATAGCGACCCGAGTGCTTACCCAGGCCAGAAACGTCGTCGAGCGTAATCACTACCCCAGGCAACTGAGCATTGTGGTGCTCCTGACGCTGCTTGGAAAATGACATGAGCTTACCGCCGTTGAGTAGACCGCCCAGTGCCAGGAGAAAACGCCGAGTGAAGCCAGAAAGTTGCCCTTCTGTTTCACGGCGTTCTCGGCCACCAGCAATGTTCACCCACTCTTTGATGGTCAGAAGCGTCACACTCTCACTACCCACGACTTCGTCGCGAATACGGAGCATTTCGCCTTTGACTTTGACGGGCAAAAACTGGTCGGTCATAGCAATCAAACGTCCTTGCGAAAAACCCATTTGCACGAGTCGTTCGCTTACAGCACCAAGCTCACTATCCTGAAGACGGAACTTGCGTTCGACTTCGAAGTTTGGAGTGGAAGCGTGATGTGCCGCAGCTGGATTGCTTTTTGCCGTGCTGGTAAATGTCTGTGGTGCTTGTCGTTCGGGCATGCGCCACGTAAAGACGAGCCGCCACAGGCACTTTAACAAGATTCCCATAATGGCTCCTTTCGAACTTAGTTAAGACACTAGGTTAACTCGCACAACTCCCCGGGGGAAGAGGACGGCAACGTCAAAGAGGCAAGATGAATGCCTCAAGATTCGGTTGATTGATGCGCGGGTCAGGGGTCTGGGTCTTTGATTTATCCGGTTTTGTTGAAGGTGTATAAGTGATAACTTAACCTATCCTTTATCTTCTTGAAAACCTAATAAAATCAGCAGGTTTAAGGCTTTAGCGCTTTGAGTAAGTGTATGGGCCTCGCGCACCTCGTCAATGAGTAACCATCGAAGGTTAAGAGCCTACTCATAAAGCATTTTCGGGGCACCCTAGCAGAGCTACGCCATTAGCCATACTTTTAGAGTAGATACTGGTTTCAAGATTTTCTATCTACCTAAGCCTAAGGTTAAGTAGAACACCAGATAGAAGCATTGATAGCTCGTATGAGCTTCGGTTAGGTTGGCAGCGCAACTCAATCAATCCAATTCTGGAACTAACTCAAACTCTGTAAGCCCCCTGGCACTTCTTGTGACACTCTTCGCACCTTTTTCAGGCGCTTAGACCGTCACGGCAACTTTTCCGCAACATCCCTCACGGATTGAGAAATGTCGCACGCTTGCAAGTCTGGGTGCAAACATTCCAGCCCCAATCTTTCTCTACTTTCATCAAAAACAAAAACCTACTCACCCCGTGAGTACAGGAGACTTACCGTGAAAACCCCATTCAATAGGGGCTCACATCTCGTCAAGGAATTCGTCGCCACTTGGAGAAAGAAATTCCGCGAGTATGTGGACCTGTGTCTTACAAGCGGGTTCATTCCGAAGTCGTTCCGTCCCCTCCAGCTTGTTGGTAAATATCTGGCTCGCCTCTGGGTTTATGTCCAGGTCGGTCGCATCCGCATCGTCGGCAAGGAGAATCTGGTCGCCCCAGGGCGTCTCATCTTCTGCCCCAACCACAGCTCGATGTTCGACGCGCCAGTCGTCTACTCCATCATGCGTCGTATGCCTCGGTATATGACAGCGCAAGAAGAAATGCGCGGCCTCTGGGGACTGAAAGCAATAGTTATGGGCGCGTTTGGCTGCTTCGCAGTCGATCGCACCAAAGGTAAAACTGTCATCGAACCGGCCATCAAAGTGCTGGTTGGCGGCGATACGCTGGTAGTCTTTCCGGAAGGAAAGATCTCCAACTCCGGCACTTATCTTCCCTTCAAGAAGGGCTCAGCTCTGATCGCCATTGGCGCTTATGAGCGGCTCGAAAAGAAGGAGAAGGTCGGCATCGTCCCCATCCACCTTTGCTTCGGCAAGCGTGACGAAGCTACCGCTGGTGGCTCTTATGGAGCCATGGGTTTCAAATGGCGCGGTGGTGTCACCATCACCGTCGGCAAGCCGATTTACATCAACGACATCGCGCCAATGACCTCTGACAATGTCACCGAAGTCGTGCGCGAAGCTATCGTCACTCAGGCATGCGCCACCACGCGTCTACCGGTTGACGGCAACTAGCAAGTCGGTCAGATCGACAAGCAACCCCCAGCACTGCTCTGGAGCCTGAGCAAGGCTCTAGCGACCAAAGAAAAGAACTTCGCTACTGAACCATCGGTGAAGGGGGAGCATAGCATCAACGCTGGGCTCTCCCTTCCCCACCTACCACTCCACTCCTCCCAAAAGCCCGGGAAGCGCTCATAAAACTGAGAGCTTTCTGGTGATAAACCCTCCTTACCGTTTCGGTTCGCCCGAAACAGGAGCAACCTCAGTGAATACCCAAGACCCCTCCCAATCGTCCGTCACCCCTGGCGCGCCTGTCGCTCCGGTCGACGAGCAAGCCGCCCTCGAGGCTTTCAAGGCTGAATTCGTCAAGCCTGGCTCGCACGTGCTCGACGCCTGGCTCAGCCGCGGCTTTATCGAGTACCAGATCGACCCGGACCAGATGATTGCCAACATGGGCAAGGTACCCTTCGAGTACATGGGCGTGCCAACAATCATCACTCTCTTCCCCCGCGAAGACGATTGATGGCGGCCGAGCTTGGGCAACTAAGCTTCTAAAGACAAGGGAGAGAGGCGTGTCGCTGACACTAACCTCTCTCTTATTGTTTTCCGCTTGACTACTACTCGTTGTCGTTACTTCTTCGTTACGGCAGGTTATCAGAACACTAAAAATCAAAAGAAAGTTCGGAAAATGCTCTCGCAGTTCATCGCAGAGGTACGTAACGTACCGCTGGCAGAAGCGTCAACTCAGGCTGCCACTGTCATCAAATACTTTGCGGCAGGAATGATCCTTTCGCAAGGCTCACTGATTTACACCTTCGGCTCACGATACGCCAAAGAAGGCAAGACCAAGCTGATCTGCAGCTTGATCTTTGCCGGGCATGCAGCTCTCGCTGGTCTCGTGATTTGGCTGGCCTAAGCCACCACAGACCAACCCAACCTCACCCTAAACCTCGGCAGGTAAGGACACCGACTAGACCATTCACATTCTCACAACTGAAGACGCACAACTGTGCGCGGACAAATACACTATGAAAGCCTCAGATCTCTTTGTCAAAGCTCTCGAAAACGAGGGCGTTGAGTACATTTTTGGTATTCCAGGCGAGGAAAATCTCGACCTTCTGGAATCACTACGAACATCCAGCATCAAGCTCATTCTCACCCGGCACGAACAAGCCGCCGGATTCATGGCTGCCACCTACGGCCGCCTCACAGGCAAGCCAGGCGTCTGCCTATCGACTCTTGGCCCCGGCGCCACCAACCTGGTCACTGCCGCGGCCTACGCTCAACTTGGTGGCATGCCCATGGTCATGATCACCGGGCAAAAGCCAATCAAGAAGAGCAAGCAAGGCCAGTTTCAGATCATCGACGTGGTCGAGATGATGAAACCAATCACAAAGTACGCCCGACAAATTGTCGATGGCAGCCGCATCCCCTCCATCGTCCGCGAAGCCTTCCGCATCGCTGCCGAGGAAAGACCAGGGGCAACCCACATCGAGCTGCCGGAAGACATTGCCGCTGAGCAGGTGGACGGAGACGGAGCTCCCTTTGCCATCCACCGCGTCAAACGGCCCTACCCTGACCCCATCGCCATCGAAACCGCTGTCGAGATGATCTGTCAGGCGCGCTCGCCAATCATCCTTATCGGCGCTGGAGCAAACCGCAACCGCACCTGCCTTGCCCTGACCGAATTCGTCGAGAAGAGCGGCATCCCTTTCTTTAACACGCAGATGGGTGTTGGTGTGGTGGATGAAAGGCACCCCCTCTACATCGGCACGGCCGCACTATCGGCCAACGACGTGGTGCATCTTGCGCTCAGTCAGGCCGACTTGATTATCAACGTCGGTCATGACGTTGTGGAAAAGCCGCCCTTTTTCATGGAGCGCAACGGCGCCAAGGTGCTGCACATCAACTACTTCTCGGCCAAAGTAGACGACGTCTACTTTCCCCAGCACGAAGTCATTGGCGATATCGCCAATTCTCTCAAAGAGCTTGGCAAAGAACTTGGCAAAAAGCTGTGCCCCGCCAATCACTGGAACTTCGAGCATTTTCTGCGGGTGAAAAAGCTGGGCGAACAGCACCTGCTCAGCAACGCGCAATCCTCAACCTTCCCGGTGGTACCGTCAAGGCTGGTGGCAGATGTGCGTGCAGCAATGCCATCAAATGGCATAGTCACCCTCGACAACGGCCTCTACAAGCTGGCCTTCGCCCGTAGCTACCAGGCTCACGAAGCCAACACTCTGCTCTTGGACAATGCCCTGGCGACCATGGGCGCAGGTTTACCCTCCGCTATCGCAGCCAAGCTGATCGACCCCAGCCGCAAGGTTGTCTCGATCTGTGGCGACGGTGGCTTCATGATGAACGCTCAAGAGCTAGAAACAGCTATGCGCCTGAACCTCGACCTGGTCATAGTGATTCTCAACGACTCCGCCTATGGCATGATCAAGTGGAAGCAGTCAGAAGTGAAGTTGCAAGACTTCGGCCTCGACTTTAAAAACCCGGATTTCGTGGCCTTCGCCCGAGCTCATGGAGCAAAGGGCCAGCGCATCAAACGCACTAAAGATCTGCTTCCGGCTCTCAAGCGAGCTCTTGCAGGCAAAGGCGTGCATGTCATTGACGTACCGATTGATTACTCAGTCGACAGCAAACTCGACTTGCATGGTCTAAACTCTGCACTGAAACAGCTTGAAGCAAACCAGCTTCAAGACAAGCAGCCTGAAGGGGAGAAGATTGTGCCAACAGACAGCAGCATGAGCGCTAATTCTGGAGCTAGTTCTAACGCGCCAGAAACCGTAGAAGTTCGCTCACCCCACGACCGTTCGCTGATTAGCACTGTCACCCTCGACAATGCTGACCATGTCGAGCATGTCTTGGCGACGGCAAAGGCTCTCTTCGACAACCGCGATGGCTGGTTGCCGCCCTATGAGCGCATCGCCATTCTGGAGCGCTTGGCTGTGTTGATGCAGGAGCAGCGCGAAGAGCTGATTGCCACAGCACTGAAAGAAGGCGGCAAACCCTACACCGATACGGTGGTGGAAGTCGATCGCGCTATCCAGGGAGTCAAACTGGGCATCCAAGCCATTCACCAGTTGCACGGCGAAGAAGTACCGATGGCTCTCACCGCAGCATCCAGTAACCGCATGGCCTTCACCTTCCTGGAGCCCATCGGTGTAGTCGTCTCACTGAGCGCCTTCAATCACCCGCTCAACTTGATCGTGCATCAGACCATTCCGGCCATCGCCGCTGGCTGTCCGGTAGTGATCAAGCCAGCAATCGCCACACCTGCTTCCTGCCAAGCTTTCGTCAAGCTGCTGCACCAAGCCGGTCTGCCAGAAAATTGGTGTCAGGTCGTTCATCTCAGTAATGCCAATGCCGAGAAACTCGCCACCGACCCGCGAGTTGGCTACCTATCGTTTATCGGCTCCGCTAAAGTGGGCTGGTACCTGCGCTCAAAGCTGGCACCCGGAACCCGTTGCGCTCTCGAGCACGGCGGTGCCGCTCCGGTGATCGTAGACAAAAGCGCTGACCTCGACGCCATCATCGCGCCCCTGGTCAAAGGCGGCTACTATCACGCCGGACAGGTCTGTGTTTCAGTGCAACGGGTCTTCGTACCAAAAGACCTGATCGATGGCTTCGCTGCCAAGTTCAGCGCCCGGGTGCAACAACTCAAAGTTGGCGACCCGGCCGACAAATCAACCGAGGTCGGACCACTGATCAAACCGAGCGAAGTTGCTCGCGTTGGCCAGTGGGTAGACGAAGCAGTGGCAGCCGGGGCCAAACTTCTTTGTGGCGGCAAAGCCATCGGAGAAACCGCCTACGAGCCCACTGTGCTGCTCAACCCGCCGGCAAGTGCTAAAGTTTCTACTATGGAGATCTTTGGCCCAGTGGTCTGTCTCTATTCCTACGAGACTTTGGATCAAGCCATTGCTCTCAGCAATTCACTGCCATACGCCTTCCAGGCCGCAGTTTTCACCGCCAATGTGGACACCGCCATGTATGCAGTAAAGCGCCTCAACGCCACAGCCGTAATGGTAAACGACCATACGGCCTTCCGCGTCGACTGGATGCCCTTTGGCGGAAGAGATCAGTCAGGGCTGGGCATGGGCGGTATCACTTACAGCGCCAAAGAAATGAGCCGTGAAAAGCTCATGGTGCTGAAAAGTCCGCTGATCAAGTAGGTCAGGCAGCCATTAAGTAAGTCTATCAGTTAGTAAATTCGCAATTTCGCTCAAGAAGGGGGGAATGTCTCAAGGTTGCCTGGCAACTTTCAGCTTCCCTCCTTCTTTTTTTTCACAAGCAAAAAATGAAAGCCAAATTAATAGACCGGTCTATTAATCGCCTGGTAAAAGAAAGATCCGCCAGCCTAAAACCGCAGTGCCATAAGCTCTTCATCAAAATATTCACCGTCAATCTTCAAGGCTCTTTTTTCCAAACCATAGACGGCAAAGCCCAATGATTGATAAAGCCGCTTAGCTGAATCATTGCTGGTAACAACGCTCAGTGTCACTTCCTCAAGACCATCAATGGTGCGGCACTGTTTCAACAATTGCTCCATCAGATATAAGCCTTGTGTCTCACTTTTTCACCAGACTGCCGGTCCAAGCCAGCAATGCCAAGCAAATCACTGCCGAAGGCACCAAGCACAAAACCACCATCTTTCGGACTAAGTCGACCGATGGCTTCGCGCTCAGGAAGAGCCAGGCTCTCTTCGTAAGAAGCACCAAAAGCTTGAGGGCTCTCCTGCAAGGCCAACAGACGTACTGGCCAAAAAGCAGAGAAATCATCAGGCTTCAGCTGCCGGATGTTGAGTATGGGTCTTTCGCAGTTGTTATTGGGTTTGGATTTGGTCATGGCTTCTTCAATATGCCACAATATGCCACTGCATTCTAGCCAGCATCGAGTTGCGGCGAGAAACTGACGGGTCACGCATTGAAAAACGCTATAGTAATCGCCCTGGCACTGTTATCAATTGCTCTTTCGGCAGTCTCACTGGCAGCCTACTTTAGCTCGGCCAATCAGACTCTAGAGCTAATCAGCCATGGACGCATTTTGTTTGCATTTCTCGGCGCCGTTCTGCTACTTGCCACCCTGCCCCTGAAAAACAAGAAAGCCATTACTCTTGCCACCATGGCCTTTTTGCTGAACGCCGCCGCCATCGCACCGCTCTACTTACCCGCGGCAAAAGAGAGCCAGGCCAACAATACTGATGACCTTCATCACCTCAGGCTAATGCAATTCAATCTCTGGGGCGGCAAGAACAAAAAATACGTTGCCGTGGTGCAAACAATTATTGAAACCAATCCTGATGTAATAGGATTCTCTGAAGTAACACCAGTCTGGCTGATTGCCTTAAAAGCCGGCTTAGCCAATTACCCCTATATGATTGCCGACACTACTGGCGGTGGCATTGCCATCTTCAGCCGTATCCCCCTTGAGAGCAA
>LNEX01000306.1 GCA_001464165.1 bacterium Ga0077546 | reverse complement strand
ACAGACAGTGAACAAGGCTTCGGGCCTCAGCCAAGCTGGAGCACGCACCAAAAAATTGCACTTTTTCCAATTGATCACTGCCTAGTCAGCAAGAATGTTGTTACCCTCAAGCGCTACGTTGGAGAGGATATAGGCAGTGATCACTTACCTGTAGTAGTTGAACTAGAAATACCCATTAAAAATTAGTTTTTCTTGCAAAAGCTAAGATCAGCCTCCAACCACAGACTTAACCACCTTCAGCACGTAATCGCAAAGAAAATTAGCACAAATTTTCGGTTTAATATCGTGAATAGAACACTTTCCATTCTTGAGAAAAGCGCACGAATAACGAACGAAATCATCGGGAACAACCCGCATGGCAGGATAATGCGCTGGGTCTTGCCAGCTACTTTTGTCAGGAAAAAGGTAGCGTCCCTCCTCGTAGTCAAAGAAAACTTCAGCAAAGGAAACCGCCCTACCAAGTCGCTCTTGTAGCCGAATCAGGACTTCAGCAGAGTCGTCTATTGGGCCTAAAATCCAGTCTCTATCACCTAAAGTGCAACAAGCGCCAGACTGCTCGGCAACTCCGCAACAGTTGCGCAGACAGGTGTAGGAAATTAACCGTTCACGAATTTCATGGTCAGGAAGCGCGCTCACAATATTTACTCTCAGGACAACCATCTCTATTCAGACAGAAGAATCTTGCAAAAAGCTTTCCGCAAACCACGCAAGAATCTTCAGCTATAACGAGCGGTGGTAGTCATTTGTGGTTATACAGAGGAAGACTCATCGGAGCTAGAAAGAAGATTTCCCAACACCTGCTCAATCCAGCAGAGACGCCCTAAATTAAAAATTAAGTTATCTCTTTGTCAATCTAGGGGTAAGATGTCGATAGGGGGTTATGACCCAGACTTGCTTCTGCCGTTAGCAGAGTGACTGCCGCTGACTTGGAGAAAAAGAACTGATGGCGGAGAAAGTCTACAAAGAACAGATGCAAGATCTTAGAACTGTAAGCCCCGAGTTGGTTGAAGTGCCGACAGCAAAAGCAGTAACCCAAGCCCTTGAACTTTCAACAACACCCCTACCCGAAGTGGAGGTAACCCCACAAATAAAGAATTGTCAGTGCGGCAGAGAAGACACTTTACCATCTCTCGGCGATGTAATTCGCGCGCAGCTTGCCCAAGCAGAAGCTGAAAAAGAAGAAGCTAGAAAGGCGCAAGAGAAACAATTTCAAGAAAGCCACATAGAACAAATATGGACATCAGTATACGATTTTAACGGACCAGGAAAGTTTGTCGACGACCAGAGTTTTGGCAAGTGGTGGGAGGGACCTGGTAAACAGATTTTCAACATAATCTACTTTGCCCTCGGCGGAGCTGCTTGCTACGTCATAGCTCAAACAAGTGGCTACCTGTACAAGACATCGCTCGTAGGTCTTTGCCTTTTTGCGGCCTTAGCGGTAGCAGCGACTATCTACGCCATTTGCCATGGCAAGCCAAGCAGCCAGTCCGATGTTCTCTCTGAACGCGCTCAAAAATTTATACGGCGCGCTGCTCTAGCAGCGCCACTTTTGGCAATCTTGCTAGCAGGCTGGAACTGCCTCACTTACGCCGTCGACTACATCTGGGCAGAGGGTTATTACCCCCGCTATCAAAGCAACATGAGCCCGGCGGACTATGAAATTTTAAAAAAAGAACAAGTTGAGCTTGCAGCAACGATTTCCCCCCTCAACACAGAAGTTGCTAAAAGACACTTTGAAAGAACAAAAGAAGTGGGTTCCTATGTTCTTGCTGAAAAAATGGCAACCAAAGTAATACGCTTCAACCGTCGCGACGGTCGCTGGAAAATTCGCCGACTGGGAGTTATCGGCCGGCTACCTGACCGAGAGCAAGAGTTTCAGACTCTTACCAAGAAATATAAAAAGCGCTATGGCAATGATGGCTATTTGTGGAACACCCTAGCCGACACAGCGGTGTACAACAAAGATTGGCCATTGGCACTTGAGATGGCCAACGAGCATGTGAGAATTCACGACAGTGAAGCGATCGCCTACGAACAACGGGCATCAATTTTGAGAGAACTGGGAATGGATCAAGAAGCAGAAAACGACCTAGCCTCTGCTAATTCATTTAGCACTAACAACGATAGACACTAGGACAAGCAGGCCTATGGCCTGGCTATGGTCTTTCTCAGACCTATCCGAGAGCGCTTTTGTACGATATGCCATGGTAATAAAAATAAAAAAACAACAACAACCACGGAGAGCTGAAAGCCACACGAGGTGGACATTTCAGCTCTCCCGGTTAGCCTAATTAGCCACAGTCGCCACTAAATTAGTGACTGTGTGAATGACCGCCAGAGTTGTCCGAGTCACCAGCTGAATTAGGGACAGGAACAGCAGGCACGGAAGCAGGCGGAGAGGTTGGACTCTTGCAGATGGACGGGTCGTTCATATCATGGCCAGGCATATGCTGAACAGGCATGGCATGGCCAGGCATGTTGTGCTGATGGCCCATAAAAGTAGCCGGAAACACCATCATCAGAGCCATGACCACAGCCATGCCAAAGTGAGCGATGTCTTGACCAAAAGAAAGCCAGTGAGGCTTCTTGAAGTCGTTGTAGAGGCGCCAGGCATAGTAAGAGCCAAACCAGGTCCAGTATGCCGTGAAGAGAACCGTAACGACAATGCCATTGAGAGGAGCGGCGAACATCCACCACATGCCAAACATCATGGCAGCGTGAGCGAAGTCATACCACTGCTTATTGAAGGGCAGCGAACGGCCGTAAGTAAAGGCACGGACGAGGTACCAGGCTGTACCGATGGCAAAGGCAATTTGCCAAAACAGATCGGCAATGCCGAACCAGCCAGGGGCCAAACAGCTCACCATGCCGACCATACAAGCGCCGTGCCAGACTTCGTTTTCACGGTCTAGGTAGCCATTGACTTTGGTCAGATACTTAGGGCTGAACAGGCGGAAACAGTAATACAACGCTCCGAGCAGGAAAAACCCAGCCAGAAGCGAGAGAAAAGGAAAGGAGGAAACATGCTCGTGCATATGCTGCATATTTTCCATGTGCACTGCGTGGTCTGCGTGATTCATAATTTACTCCGAAGTTGTAGTGGGTGAGTAGGAGGGTGCAAAAGCGACGATTGGCAATCATCACTACGACGAATATCACTACGACGAATATCAGCCCTGTTAACTCTCAAGACTTATGTCTTACGAAAGAGCTAGAAACAGAGCGTCAGATGAAGGTTGTGTGAAAATCGCCTAGAGATTTGTGAAAGTAGAAATAGATAAATACAGCACAAAACATAACCGGGTTACACGGCGGCAAACAACAGCCAAATCTTGATTTCGCCTTAAAAGCACCTTAAAACCACATAAAACTGCCCCAAAATCGCCTAATAGAGAACTCATATACTGGGGTTTTCCTTAGCGCAGTGACATGACCCCTACCAGGGGATAGACTGCCAAATATTCGACAAAAACTCGGCCAAAGACAGATGCAAATGCCAAGAGCTAATCGCCGAACTCAATTTTGGTAGGCAATTTTGGGTTTTTAAATTGTGCTGTGCGGATATCTTCAGCAGCCAAAGCTCTCATGCCTTGCTTGGCATAGCAAAATGCGCGGGCGAGGCGATAGTGCTCATTATTTGGATCATCAACCAAGACACCGGTTAGCTGTTGCATTGCCTTGCCGTACTTGCCCATCTGGATTAACAGTGCAGCCTTCCGGTAGTAGAGATCGGTATTGTTAAAATTGGCTCCTGATGCCTCACAAGCATACTGATATGACTTCTCCGGAGTAGGGTCATTAGAAAAATAGGCCCTAGTTAGTACCAGTTTTTTATCGCTGTCTTCAGAAGCAGCCCCCTCGGCACTATAGCGGGGAGCATAAGAACCAGTATTGGCACGGGAACCAGAGGTGGCCGGTGCGAAATCTTCCGGAGTAGATTCTGGATTCTTCACCGGCTTTGCAGCTTGCTTCGCCGGAGCAACACCAGTGACCACATCAGTGCTATCCAAATCTAACTCTTCAAACACAGTAGGTGGAATGCGTTCAGGTGCTGCTGGTCGAATTGCCAGAAGAAGTTCATTACCAGACCATTTGCTGTGCAAGACTGGTGTTTGCCTAGCACCAGGGTGATCTTCTTTTACTTCGTTTTGAATCGCTGACTGAGCCGTCTCGAACGCTTTGGCTATGGATGTAGATGAGCCACCAGAGCGCAAACCATCCAACAGATTCTTAGTGAAGACACCGTTTTGATAACGCTTAGATTCCCACGACTGCTCATCAGGTTTACTTGAGCAAATAACCATCTGACCTGAACCTGCAGCCAGTACTTCAGCATCAAAGTTACCAGTGCGAGCAATGCCCTTTCCTTCGCCACTAACGCTGCCGCTGTGGCAGGCATCCATCACTAACAAAACCCTGTCAGAGAGCACACGGCTTTGAATTGACTCAAGAACTTTTTGCATTTCAATGCCAGTAGCAAACAAATCTTCTGGGTCTGAATCAGCAGCAACAATATAATTGCGGCCGCGAATATCCATTTGCGATGGGCTGCCGTGAGTAGAGAAGAAGAGCACAATCATGTCGTCAGGCCGCGCTAGGCGTGCTAAGAACTTACTACCCAACTCAGACATAATACGGCGTTGAGTAGCTTTGCCATCGAGCAAAATGCGCACGTGATCAGGAGCGAAGTGAGCTTCTTTGGTCAAATAAGTATAAAAATCACGGGCGTCTTTAGTGGCATATTTAAGTTTGGGAATTTTGTCACTATTAAATTCACCAATACCAACAATCAATGCCCATTTATCTCGTACGGGCTTATTTACACTATCAGCAACCGCTGCCTGATTAACAACTTGATTGGACGCGGGTGACGGAGGAACACTTGTAGCAGAGGTAGCAGAGGTAGCAGCAGCAGTAGCAGCAGGCACTGATGCACTCTCCGCAGCATGAGCGGGTATACCAGAGAGAAAAAAGGTAATGGCGGCAATGGCTCTGATGTAACTATTCACAGCTTGTCCTTATCTCGTCAATTGTAGTGAAATCCGCTGAAACCTAGAGAAAACTGTAGCCTTTATACCTCATTTTATACACAGACGTTGAATCGGACCGAATTAGGCAAACCAAATCACTAGCAAACATTAAACGTGGTGCCAAGAGGTGATGACAACGTTTAGGCCTCGTTGTCATTATGGCAAACAATAAACAGCAAGGCATCCAATCAATATCACACATGAAATTCGTCGAGGTACAGTCCAATGAGCTCGCCATCTTTTAGCGCCCTTACAAACGAAAACGCCTCTGCCAAAAGCTTCCTGTCATTACCAAGTGCAGAGATGATGAGCCAAGAGTTCGACAACATATGCGCTAGCAAACGACACCGTGAACAAGCAATGACCAGTGACCAACCGTCTTTTGGGCAATTGCTTGAGTTCCGCTCTGGGTCACTCTCTTCTAACGAAGCCCTACGCAACCTGTACGCCGATAACAGCGTGGTCCGCCTGAAGCGAACCGCCAGAGTTTTAGCTTCACTCGATAACGACGACGAAAAAATCCTGGCCACCAGTGACAAATTACCATCCGTTTCTTCACCTTTAGTACTAGCTGTCGGTGCTTCCCAAGCCAAACTGCAAGCCCTTCCAATCATGGCCGCACCAGCTCGCCGTCGCAAATTACTACCTCCAGCAAAAACAGGCATGCTGCCAGTCAGTTCGCCAACTGAATTGCGCGCTCTAGTCGAAGTCACTAACTCAAAGCGCCAAGAACAAATTGCTCACCGAAAGACCCACCAAAAAATGTTGGTTGCCTCTACTTGCCGCAAGAATCAACAGGCAAAGAGTGGCCTAGCTTTTGCCTGGAAGAGCGTCAAAGATGTTTTTGCCCAACAAGTGCAACAGCTCTCTAACCTTCTTGACCAGCTTGCTCTGGCCTAGTTATCTAAATCTGGTCATATATAAAAGCTACAGGCATGCGCTAAACTCAAGAGCGTCAAAGCCATTACAAGACCATATCGGAGGCGCAATGCTGAAATCTGAAGCCACAAGAATCATCAAGAATATTGTGGAAGATACAAATGCAAAATTTACTGACGAGCAAATTGAGGCTCTCACCCAGATGTTTCTGCGCATTACCCAAACAACAGTTGATGAATCGCTAGCAAACTTCAGACCGAGTTCCGGCGGCCGGGGCCAATATTAGACACTTGTCGTCGTCGACGAAATCGTAGTAAAGTTCGAAGTCTTCGAGGCCGAAAAGGCAGCGAAGACTTTAACGCCATGGTGCTTACAGAACAATTGGGAAGAGTTACAGGACCGATAGCCAAGACCGATAACAGATAACTAGGATCAGGATATGCCGACTACAGAAAAAGCTGAGAGCGACAAACACTTTCTTACTAATGCCAAGAGATTAGAGCGCGAAACTATCGAAATGCGCCGGCACTTGCATGAACATCCTGAACTAAGTTTTCATGAGTTAGAAACTGCCAAGTTAATGAACGACAGACTAGAAGCTCTTGGCTACAAAACAAAAAAAGGCGTGGGCAAAACTGGGGTTATTGGCGACCTTGGCAAACAAGGGCCACTAATTGCCATTCGAGCCGATATGGACGGCCTGCCCATTGATGAAGATAACAAAGCCGGTTATGTTTCCAAGAACCAAGGGGTGATGCACGCCTGCGGCCACGATGGTCACATGGCCTGCGGTCTCACTGCAGCAAAAATGCTAGCAGAAACCGAAATACCAGGCCGCATTCGCATGGTGCTGCAACCAGCTGAAGAATTTGGTGACGAAGAGGGCAAATCAGGCGCATGCAGAATGCTAGAAGATGACGCTCTCGATGGTGTTTCAGCAATCATCGGCCTACACATGGACGCTAGCCTACCAGCGGGAAAAGTGGGCATTATTCCTGGCCCAATCATGGCAGCTGCGGATAGTTTCACCATTCACATTATTGGCAAAGGTGGCCATGGCGCCTACCCTGAAAGCACCGTAGATGCTGTTGTCTTAGGCTCGCAGGTAGTGCAAGCAATTCAACAAATCATCTCCCGCCGCATCTCAGCTCTTGACCCAGCCATTGTCACTATTGGTTCTTTTCATAGCTCTAGCACCAGGGGTAATATCATTTCAGAAAGCGTAAAGCTTGAAGGAACATTCCGCTCGTTTAGTCAGGCCGTGCGTGAGCAAATCATGCAAGAACTTGACAAAGCCTGCCAGCTGGCCAGAATTTTAGGCGGCGACTACAAAATTGACTACGAACTAGGCTACCCCACCACGGTTAATCATCCTGAAGTAACCGAGGTTATGCGTCAAGCAGCCATAGACTTAATTGGCATAGACAATGTCATCGCCATTCAGCCGAAAACATGGAGCGAAGATTTCTCGATGTTTGCCGAAAGAGTACCCGGTGCATTTATGTTCTTAGGCGCTGAAATCGAAGGTAGCACTCGCAGTCATCACAGCCCGACTTTCGACCTCGATGAATCAGGACTGTTCATAGGCTCAGCAGTGTTAGCTGAAACAGCGCGCAGACTTGCTCAATTCTACAAAGGCAAGTGAGAAGATACGAAAGTGAACCCCCATCTGGCTGAATTACAACCATATCCCTTTGAAAGACTGGCTAAATTACTGGCGGGAACGACCCCAGCCGACAAGAAAGCAATTCACTGGTCGATTGGCGAGCCAAAACACGCAGCACCAACATTTATCGCTGAAATTATCGCTAAAGAAATCAGCGGCCTTAGCAACTATCCCCTCACTATTGGCGAGGGAGAATTGCGTGAAGCAATCTGCGACTGGCTCAAGGTGCGCTTCAAGCTAGAACCCGATTCACTATCAAAAGACAAACACATTTTGCCCTGCAATGGCAGCCGTGAGGCCCTGTTTGCCTTTGTTCAGGCGGTGGTAACTCCCGGCCCAGATGCGCTGGTACTAATGCCCAACCCCTTCTACCAAATTTATGAAGGAGCGGCACTATTAGCTGGAGCCAAGCCATACTTTCTCAATGTTGATGCAGAGACGCTCTTGCCTGACTTTGACAGCGTGCCTGAAGCAATTTGGCAGCAATGTCAGCTCTTAATTATATGCACACCCGGTAACCCAACAGGGGCAGTAATGCCAGCTGAGCAAATTGAGAAGCTAGTTAAACTAGCCGACCAATATAATTTTGTCCTCGCCTCTGATGAATGCTATTCAGAATTGTATCCAGACGAAAACCGGCCACCAGTAGGGCTCTTACAAGTGTGCGCTCGCATGGGTCGAGCTGACTTTAACCGTTGTATAGTTTTTCACAGCCTATCCAAACGATCTAATTTACCAGGGATGCGCTCAGGTTTCGTTGCCGGGGACGCAGAAATAATTGCCCAGTTCAAGCTTTACCGCACCTACCACGGCTGCGCCATGTCACCACCTTTCCAAAAGGCTAGCAAGGCAGCCTGGCAAGACGAGACCCATGTTCTAGCCAACCGCGTGCTATATCGACAAAAATTCAATGCTGTGCTTGAAACTATTTCCCCTGTGATTAAAGTAGCACCAGCTCAAGGTGCCTTTTATCTATGGCCGCAGACAAATATTGACGGCACCAAAATTGACGAAACCGAATTCACTCGCCTGCTTTTTGCCCGCGAAAATTTGACTGTGGTGCCTGGCACATATCTATCACGCCCAGCCCACGGCGCAAACCCAGGCGCCAATCATGTGCGCATGGCACTAGTAGCACCGCTAGAAGAATGCATAGAAGGTGCCCAGCGCCTGCGAAATTTTGTAGAAGGCTTGTAAGAAAATAACTTTGATCACTAAGAAGGAAAACCGACGAATGGATACGAAAAATACCGCCCAAGCCGAACACCCCGCTGCAAGCACCCTTAAGGCCACCATTGAAGAAGCCTTTGAAAAGCGCGCTGAAATCAATAGCAAAAATGTCGACGTAAAAGTGCGGCAAGCAGTCAGTGACGTCATAGACGGCCTTGATAAAGGTTCTTTGCGAGTAGCAGAAAAGAAAGAAGGACAGTGGCAAGTAAACGAATGGGTCAAGAAAGCAGTTTTACTTTCATTTAGAACCCAGGATAATGTCGTTATACCAGGCCAATCAACTAATTTTTATGACAAAGTACCAAGCAAATTTGAAAGCTATACAGAAGCCGATTTTCGCGCTGGCGGTTTCCGCATAGTGCCACCAGCAGCAGTGCGCAAGGGCGCCTACATTGGCAGCGACGTCGTTTGCATGCCCGCCTTCGTCAACATTGGCGCCTACGTCGATTCAGGCACAATGATCGACACTTGGGCCACGGTCGGCTCTTGCGCTCAGATTGGCAAAAACGTTCACCTCTCCGGCGGGGCCGGTATCGGCGGTGTACTTGAGCCCTTGCAAGCGAGCCCAACAATTATCGAAGACAACTGCTTTATTGGTGCCCGCTCGGAAGTAGTAGAGGGCGTAATCGTCGAAGAAGGCTCGGTTATTTCGATGGGTGTCTTTCTAGGTCAAAGCACACGCATATACAACCGCATGACTGGCGAAATAAGCTACGGCAGAATACCAGCAGGCTCGGTGGTGGTATCTGGCAATTTGCCCTCTGCCGACGGTAAATACAGCCTTTATTGCGCTGTTATAGTCAAACAGGTCGATGCCAAAACCCGCGGCAAAGTCAGCATCAACGAACTGCTTAGAGCTGGAATTGAAACAGATGCATAGTTAGAATCAGAAGCAAATACGGACAACGGAGCAAAGCAATAGACAAAACTGACACCCTCGAATTGACCAAACAGCTAGTGCGATTGCCATCAATCACACCTGATGATGCGGGCTGTCAAAGTGTAATTGCCAACAGGTTAAGCTCCCTTGGCTTTACTAGCGAAACCATGCAATTTGGAGAAGTAAAAAACCTCTGGTCCAAAAAAGGCAGCAGCGGACCGCTTCTTGTCTTTCTTGGTCACACCGATGTAGTGCCTACCGGTCCGGAAGCTAGCTGGCATAGCCCTCCCTTCGAACCTAGTGAGCGAGACGGCTACTTATATGGCCGGGGCACAGCTGACATGAAAGCCAATATTGCCGCCTTTGTCACTGCCCTTGAGCGCTTCTGCCAGGAGCATCCGCAAAGCTTCAGTAGCAGCACTGCTGGTTCAGGATCAATAGCCCTGCTACTAACCAGTGATGAAGAGGGCCCCAGTGTGGACGGTACAGTTAAAGCTGTAGAAACCCTTTTAAAACGTGGCGAAAAAATCGACTACTGCATCGTTGGAGAACCTAGTTCGGTCAATACTGTAGGAGACATGGTTAAGAACGGTCGGCGAGGCTCCCTTAACGGCCGTATTTATGTCAAAGGAGTGCAAGGACACGCTGCCTATCCACATAAAGCAGTTAATCCAATTCACACCTTTGCTGACGCCCTGGCGGAACTGTGTCAAAGTCAGTGGGATAGCGGCAATCAATTTTTTCCACCTACAACCTTTCAGGTGACTAATCTCAATTCTGGTACCGGTGCAGAAAATGTCACACCAGGAGAGCTAGAAGCCTGGATCAATTTTCGCTATTCCACAGAATCAACAGCCGACACCCTAAAGGCAACAGTAGAAGCCATATTAAACAAACACAAAGTCGATTACACAATTGAATGGCGCCTCTCTGGAGAACCATTCCTAACGGACACAGGCAAGCTCCTTGAAGCAGTGCAACAGGCAATTTTAGCTAAAACCGGCTTACATACAGAACTTTCCACCAGTGGCGGCACCTCAGATGGTCGCTTCATCGCCCCCTGCGGCGCTGAAGTAATCGAGCTTGGGCTCGTCAATGACACCATTCATAAAGTTGACGAATGCTGCTCAATCGACGACTTAAATAAATTGAGCAGTATCTACGAACAGACTCTCCTGCACATCTTCGGGGAGACACTGTAATGAATTTCCAATTTATGCACGACGTCGCTGAAAAAGTCGGGAATCCCGGGGTCATTGGCGCTATAGCAGCAGGCTTAGCCATGTTCGCTCTACTATCCGGAGTGGCAAAAATCCAAAGAAAGAGCTTACCGAAAGAATTTCCCAGTGACCCTGAAGCGTTGCAAGCCAAATACTTACTGGCTTTCAGACAGCTAGAAGATGCTAGCAATGCAAGCCCCAAAGGCGTTCCAGGTCTGCTCCAGGCACTGAAGGCCAATCCGGCGGCTCATCTGGCTTTAGAGGCATTCGGCAAATATCAAAGCAAACAAAAAAACCTCCCAAAAGTGGGAGGTAAAACTTGAATTTAGAGGGGCAAGTTAACTCATGGGGAACCGTGCCCTTTGGCACCAGTCGACTGCAGGTGCGTCACATTGTGCTCTGGCTCGGTGTCGCCCTTTGGCTCGTTCCAACCCTCGTCGTTACAGGGATTCAAGGCATCGCCTGGTTCGCTTTTAACCTTGCTTTCGTGCTGATTCTAACCATCATTGCCACACCGGTTCGCAGCATCACCATCCAAAAAATTGGCACGTTTTTCTTTGCTGGCGGCCTGACCATGGGCCTCACTGTGCTGGCCTGCATGCCTCTCATGAAAATACTTGGTACTTCACCCCTTAGGCCATTTTTCACTGTGCCATTAGAAGAGATTTTCAAATTAGTGCCTCTTTTACTTTTGCT
>LNEX01000305.1 GCA_001464165.1 bacterium Ga0077546 | reverse complement strand
GTGCCACTGACATTTTGCTTATGGGTGCCATTACTGGAGCAGGGTTTGCCTTCGTGGAAGATGCCTATGCCCACGCTGCCAGCCACTCAACATTGAACAATTTATCAGTCTGGCTGCCATCTTCAGAGCTTATCAATGGTCGTATCGTTTCGGGGCACGCCATTTGGACCGGTCTGGCGGCGGCAACTATTGGCTTAGGCTGGCTCTTTCGCCATCTCGGTAAAATATTCTTTTGGGTTTCTTGTTGCCTTGGTCTGGTCATTTCCAGCACAGACCACCTCGCCCTAAATTACAATCAAACCCAAGGTGCCTTACCCTGGGGCGCTTCATTTTTCAACCTAATCTCAGCCAGCGGTTGGCTACCTTTAGTGCTTTTCCTGCTTTGCCTGGTAGGCCGCTAAAGAATTCAAATTACCAGCTCGCAAGGATCGCAAAGACTCGCTAGAATCGCTCTGGGACAGCGTTCTAGACTTGCGCCGTCTAGCCTACGCCCATTTTCGCTACAAACATTATGACAATGACAAATGCCCAGCAGCGCTCTCACTGACGGTTGCACTATTAGCCAAAAGACTAATTAATCGTGCGGTAGCGGCCTTAGACGAAGCAGAGGTGATTGCGGCCCTACCAACTAGTGGGACAGTAACTAAGAGCGGTCAAAGTACTTCACCGCTCACCATCAGAGGCCCCGGAGACACTCCCGCTATGCCCAGAGCAGCAGGACAAGCAGCGCCACCAAACTTTGGCAAACTTACACCTGCGCCTCAAGAGAATGGAACAAATTCTTTCAATTCATTTGACTTATCTGGAGCGACCCAAATCACAGGGATGGGGCCAATCGCCAGCAGCAAACCAACCGCAGATCTGCCTTTCATAATGCCATTTGACCAGCGCCCCCTAATCGACATAATTGACCTGCCTGAGCACTATGAGATCTTTGAACAGGTAAGTGAAGGAGGCATGGGTGTAATTTTCCGAGGCCGCCACAAAAGAACTGGTGCACGGCTGGCTATAAAAGTAATGCATCCGCATCTTTCAGCCAACCAATTGCACTTACGCCGCTTTGAGCAAGAGGCTCGCACAGCTAGCACATTGGACCACCCAAATATTGTGGTGGTACATGATTTTGGTGTTACAGCAAAATCAATTGCGTATTTGGTAATGGAATGGCTTGACGGCTCTAATCTTGACCCAGTCACCAGAATTGGCGGCACAATTAGTCTGGCTCGCTTCCTTCACATTTTTACTCAGGCCACAAGTGCTCTAGCGCATGCTCACCGTAAGGGTGTGATTCACCGCGATATCAAACCCAGCAACATAATTCTTGCCACTACTCCAGAAAAGCCTGACTTCGTCAAAATTGTCGACTTTGGTATAGCCAAAGTGCTCACTGACGAAAACGAAGATTCTATGAATCTCACGCGCACGGGCGACATCTTAGGAAGCCCCCTCTACATGAGCCCAGAACAGTGCATGGGCAACAAAATGGACGCTCGCTCTGACCTATACTCTCTGGGCTGCGTAATGTACCAGGCACTCGTGGGCGTCACTCCGCTGAAAGGCGAAAATGCTGTGCAGTTGATTTTTAGACATGTCCACGATATGCCAGCCCAACCGCGCTCTATCAAGGCAGACATTGAACTTCCCGACATAATGGAGCCCCTACTTTTCAAGTGTTTGCAAAAAGATCCCGACAAGCGATTCAGCACCATGGACGAATTAGAAGCCGAACTCAAACGAGTTCAAGCAATTCTAAACAGCGTTGCGTGAGCTCGCGCTAATCAAATAACAAAGCAGCAAGATTATGAACCAGTGGTAATTTTCGTCAAAAACCAAAGGTTTGCACTAGCCGCGCCACGCGATCATAACAATTGTAAAGAGCGACTTGTACAAATCTTAAGTTGTTACCTGGAACTTACTCTTGATATCTAATGAAGTATGTCCGTTCTTATTTAAAAACAAAAAAACAACAAAAAGACCAAAAGCACTCCCCCGAACGAACGTAACTCTACTTCTCGCTGCATCAAGGCAAGCTCGATCGCGACTGTCTATGCAGACCCACATCGAAGTAAGGGCCAATCACGACTCTTATGAACCATTAGCGGAGGCCCTCATATGAGAAAGCTTCTTCTAACTCTAACAGCGTTGGCTATCGTTGTTGGTCTCTCATCAACCGCCCACGTGCGCGGAATTTTCGACAAGGATATTTCCGTTCCATTCGACTATGCCGCTGACGACCTATCGAAAATCATTCTCCCGCCCCCAGACAGCGAGCAATGTCAACGCATACGGATAATCGACGATACCGGTGGTGCAACAGACACCATCGACATGAAAGATGGTTCGACCCAGGTGATCACCTACGAACACCTGCCATTCGTCAGCACGTATATCACCTACCACCCATCTGAGGGCTACACAAACTGCGATTCTTTCTCCAGAGGAGGCCTGAACAATCCCAACCAGCACGGCCCAATTGCGACATGGAACGAACTAGAAGGCACTGCTGAACCTAAATCGGTGCGTTTTCGCCAGTACAACCAACAGGGAAAGCTGGTAAGAGAATCGAACTTAATCGAAGAGGGTAAAAAGTCGCAGACAGACTACTACAACGAAGACGGACTGATTACTCACTCCACCACCTACGACCTGGTCTATAACGTGCAAGAGAGTGAGACCAGTTACCGCGCAGATGGCACACGTCTGATGCGGCAATCGACATTCGCGTCAGACGACAACTTCGTTCGGGAGTACTTCTCGAGGGACGGCAAAGTTCTGGTGATGAAAGAAGAGCGCAGGCACAGATACTACGCTCTCAGCCTTATGTACGCCAACGGTGAGACAAGGTTCGAAGGCGAACAGAAACGCGGTCGTACCGAAATGAAGTTTTATCGAAGCGACGGAACAGCCGAGCTAGATGTGCAACTAAGCTATGACCAGCTCAGGTCTGCTCGCATGGTGAGCTTCGAACACTTCGACAGAGCCGGCAAAAAACACCGCAAAAGCATCTGGATGGAGAGCGAGATAGGCGAGGTTGACGCCAATGGCTACCGTCCACTCGTATTGTGGCGCGTCAGTGAAGTCACCGCAAACGGGCGCCCTACCCGCGAATTCAACTACCGTCCAGACGGCACACTTTTGCGGTTAACGCTCTACAAGAACAAGAAGTATCTCGAGGTCGAAGTCGAATACAACTTCAACGACCAAGGCAGCGTCATCTCGTGGCATGCCTTCGACAAAAACGGTAACCGGCTACCGGCAGTCAACTACGTCAAAGGCGAAGAACCCACGACAGAGATCACGCCTGTCTTCTCAGTGCCCGATTCATATCGCCATCAACCACAGTTCAGCGTGCCAGCTGAGCTGACCAAATAAGACTCACAGGTCGCCCAATAGCGACCCAACTTCCACGATGGACTAACACTCAACAGGAGTCCCAAAATGAGAAAGTATATTTTGCCTGCGGCAGCTCTCGCTGTCGTGGCAGGCTTGACTTCGCTTGCTTACGTCAACGGAATGTTCAACAAGGACATCACCGTCTCGTTTGCCCCTGCCGAAGTCGCCATGCCGAAGATTCTTCTACTTCCTGCCGCCGTTGGTGAATGTCAGCGCCGCCGTGTGCTCGACGACTTTGGCGGTGCCATCGACAACATCGACCTTGTCGACGGCAAGACCAAGGTGGTGGTGTTCAAACGCCTGCCTTTGATTCACAGTGAAACCACCTACTATCCCCCCAGCAGCGACCGCACGAACTGCGAATCGTTCGCCAAGGATGGCGAGCGGGACGCCACGGGCTTCAAGCCTGTTCGTGAACGCAAGTACGACCTCGATGGCAAGCTGGTATCAGCCGGCAACCTGATCGAAGACGGCAGCAAATTTCAGACCGACTTCTTCAGCACAGCCGGCCTGACTACCCGCTCGGAAACCTACAACCTCACGAGCAACAGCGTCGAGAGCGAAACCCTCTACCGCCCCGATGGCACAGCTCTGGTGCGCCAAGCCCTCAAACCGAGTGAGACCGACTTCAAGCGTGAACACTTCTCTGCCGACGGCCAAGTGGTGGTGAGCAAGGAGTCGCGCAGCTACGGAAACTACAGCATTAGCGAGATGTATGCCAACGGCAAGCCTCGCGTTGATGCCTCCCGCGGCCAAGGGTACACCTCCCTCAAGTTCTACCGCCAGAGCGGCACCGAAGAGCTTCAAGTGCATCTGTGGTCAGACCGCTCGATCACGTTCAAGCACTACAACGAGGACGGCAAACCCTACCTCGAGACTCGTTGGGTCGAGAGCAAGAGCGGTCCAGTGGACGGCAAAGGCTACCGGCCCCTTAACCTTGTGAAGTTCATCGAGACCAACGAAGCTGGTCGGCATATCCGCGAGTTCAACATTCGGCCAGACGGCACCATCGAGAAGGTGACGCTGTACAAGAACGACGAGTACCTCAAGGGCCGCATCGAGTACGCCTTCAACAAGCAGGGTCAAGTGGTCTCGTACAAGGCTCGCGACGAAGAAGGCGAACAACTACCGGAAGTGATCGTGGCACCTGGTTCTGGCCCCAACTTCACTGTGCCGGCCTCTCACCAAGTGCTGACTCAATTCAGCATTCCGGCTGGCATCGACAAGTACGACGACAAGATTGCCACCGAGGTCTACCACGGCGGCCATTGAGCTCAAGCTCATTGCACACAGCCAAGGATAGAGGCGGACGTTACGTTCGCCTCTATCAACCTTCAGAAACAAAAACCCGCACAAACTATCGGGAGAAATAATGCCTCTGATACTAGCCACCGCAGCGACCTTCATCGTCATCATCATCGCCGTTGGATTCTTGTTTTCCCACCTGTTCCAGGGCAGCTCGTCCCTCGACTTCGCGTCGAACGATGCTTACTGGGCCAACTTCATGAAGAAGCAGCTCCTCTGTCGTGAACTGCACATTCTCGCAGCCCTTGCTGCGGGACTGGCAACCGGCCTTGTGCAATGCGCCTGGACCAACACCTCCGCTGTTCCACTGCTGCTCGCGTTGGGCACAGTTGAATTGGTCTGGCTGTTAGCTATGTTCGTGGTCTTACCGCCGAAAGAGCAGACCTACTCCAACCTGCCGCGTTTTGCACTGGCGGTGTTGGCTGGAGCTGCCGTCGGCATCTTCGCCTGCATCACCTTGGGCGTCATCACCACACCACTGACCGTCGCTGGTGTGCTCTTCCTGGTCGCCTGGATTCTCCTCACGCCACTGTGAGCTAGCGACTAGACCTTCTTCAAGCAAACCTGTTCTTCAACCAATCTCGTATAGACCGCTCTAGGCTAGCGAGAACTTCACTGCAACCAAAGGACCATATGAACTCCCTCACCCTCTCTCCCGCCGAATCGGCGCTGCAAACCCGCCTCACCACCCTGCGTCAGCGCATCGCCAGCCTCGAAGTTGACCCGCGCATCACCGCTGACATGCGGCCGTCGCTGGCCTGGCAATTCGGCTTTGCCCGGCAGCAGGTCGCAAACCTGGACAACCAGTTCGGCACCTTCAGCCCGGCTGAACTGGTGACCGTCGAGCGCCTCATCGGCGAAGCCGAAGGCGCAGTCAACACGGCAGCCACGGTCATCGGCGACTGAATCGGCCACCAAACCGAAATAGGTCTCTGAGCCGACCTCGGCCCCTAAGCCCGCCAGACTGTTCACAAACAACAGCCTAGCCGAAACCCAAGAGGCACCTGCCTCTTCTACTCTCTTCAACAGCAAAGATTGAGGTCAATCATGGACGCTTCGAATATCACCACCAACCCCGACACCAAAACCTATGCCCGCTGCCAGCGCAAGCCCATCCCGGCGGCGCTGCTCTGCCCGTTTTCAGCCGGCGAAATCATCAGCCACACTTCGGTGATCAAAATCGAAGGCGAAGTCCCGGCTCCGCTGGCTTTCCGCCCCTTCGGCGAACTGACCATGGCTGGCAAGGTCGCTCGCGCACTGCCGGCTGTGCTGGCCTGGATCAATCCGGAGGCAACGGTGACCAACACCGACTGGTCGTGGCGTGACGCCATCGGCGAACAGCTCCTGCGCGGTGAAACCGTCAACATCGACGAACTGCCCGCTGGCGTGCTGCTCAACAGCCCGGCAAAGGCCAGCTGACCCAAGCCTCAACCGAGAAATAGCCAAGGGAACACGGCTTATGACCAAACGAATGTTAGCCTGGACGCTTGCTACCATCCTCCTTCTGGTGGGTGCCGTTGGCGTCTACTGGAATTTCTTCGCGGAGCAATCGATCACGATTTCGCAAAGCGAGTTGCAGAACCGCATCGACGCCAAGATGCCCTTCGCCGCCAAGCACGGGGTGACAGTCTCGAAGGCCACCGTTGTTCTGGGCAACGACATCACTCTCGATTTCGTCGCCTCGACCCAGAAATTCGGCAAGGAGTATTCGCTCAACGGCGCCGGCAAGGGTGTTCTCACCTACGACAACAGCCGCGGCGCTTTCTTCTTCAAGCCAGAGAAGCTTGAGTTGAAAGACTTCAAAGCCGATGGTGCCGGTATCAGTATTGGCGACAAAGTTGGCGGCCTACTCGACAAATGGGTAGATTCGCCCAAGATCACCGCCAACAAGCAAGAAATTGTCGAAGCTGCTGAAGTGGCCGGCCAAAGGCTGGTGCAACGGTCTGCCGAAGCGGTGCTTGCCATAACGCCGGTCTACAAAATACCCGATACCTTGAAGGGCCAGACCATCCGCATGTTCTTGCATTCGGTGGAAGTGAAAGATGGCAACCTCGTTGCTCATCTCTCGCTTTGGCAGTTCACAGTGTCTGTGTTGCTCTTCGGCCTGGCTTTGCTGGCGGCCATCGGCATGGTCTGCGCTCTTCTGGTTTGTCCGGAATGGGGCGTGGCACTGCTGGTGCTTGGCTCAATCAGTTAGCTCGGACTTTGACTAGCCTGGGGCTGCCTATCCTCTTCGGGGGCTGGGCAGCCCTAGGGGTTTTTAGCCCAACACCTTTCTTTTTTCGCGTATATACTATACTTTATCATAAGCACCAAAGCTGGTACCAACAAATAACGAAGCTACGAGAAAGCTAAGCAGAAAATATCAACGGCAGAAAAGTGGTTTATTTGGCCAAATCGGGTACGAAACTAACGACAATTCCTAGCTGGTTGCAATTCGATGAATTTAAGAAGACTAGGCATCTTTCTTCCGGTTCTGGCGGCATCCTCGTTAGCCTTAAGCAGTAGCAATTTATGTCTTGCACTTGAAAGCACGACATTAGAAGTGTCCAGCGCAAGCCAAGCAAGCAAGGAGACTGCAGCGCAAACCAACATCACTACAGAAAAAAAGTCTGACCTGAAACCAATCTTTTTGTGGAAGTGCAAAAAGAACAATCAAACTATTTATTTAGTTGGCACTATCCATGTGGCTAGACCTGGTTTTTATCCCCTCCCACTAGAAATGCAAAAAGCATTAGCAGAGAGCAAAATTCTCTTTGTCGAAGCTGATGCACTGCAGATCAGTTCCGAAAAAATTACAGAAACTCTAAAGCGAGTTGGCATTTATCCACCTGGTGCCTCACTTTCTGAACACCTATCTGATACGACCAAAGACGCCCTAAACCAATACCTAGAATGGTCAGGCGAGTCTCTCTCTATGTATCAGCCCTACAAGCCCTGGGTGGTATCGCAAATATTGACCAGTGCCGCCCTGCGAAGAGCTGGCTATAAGAGCGAGCTAGGTATAGATCGACATTTGCTAGGCATCGCCCACGACAGCAGCAAGAAAATCATCCCTCTTGAGTCGGTAGACTCGCAGCTGAACCTCATGGGTGGCTTCAACCAGGAGACCCAAGACAAACAATTACTGGGCAGTATTCTCTCTCTACGTGACGTAAAAACTCAACTAGAAAAGATTGAGAACAGCTGGAAGAGTGGCGACGCCGAAGGCCTGGCAGCATGTTGCATCGATGCCAGTGACAAAGACCAAGATAAAGACAAAGACCTAGAGGCTGCAAGGGTAGCCATTCTAGACAAGAGAAATCAATCAATGCTCAACGATGTAAAAAAGAATCTGCCAGAAAACAGCACCGTTATGATTGCCGTAGGTGCAGCGCACTTAGTAGGCGAACAAGGCCTATTAGCGAAACTAAAACGAGAAAATTTCTCCATTGAGCAATTAACAACCGCGCAAAAGAAAGCACCTAGCAGTATCAATTTTGGTGGCAACAATCTCAAGTCACTCTATTTCCCAGAAGGGCTATTTCGCATCATGCTTCCCGCTGAACCAGAGGTAAAATACGAGACCGTGAACGGCATTCGCATGGTCGACTACGCCTACTCAAATTTAGGTGGAATAATGGCCGTGTCTTATATTGTCTTACCCTCGGCTTTACAAAGTGCCGAGAGACAACAGCAATTTAGGCAACTGGTTGCTAGCGCTATCCTCAGAAACATGAAGGGCACCAACTCAACCTGTCTACCCATCGCCAATGCTAGCAGTACTCACAATGCCGCTATGCAACTTAGTTGTAAGCTACCAAGCAAAAATGGTATGACCAATCAAGCGACGTACTTCCGCAGTCGCATGATTGCCAGTGGTCGCAGACTCTATCTCGTGGGTGGGCAAGGCAGTGCTGATTTCTTTAAGTCTAAACTCTTCAGCCAATTCGAAAACTCACTTGAGATTATTCCCGAATCAGGCTATGCCGCAGCCCCGGCTTCACGAAATAGCAGTGTAGGTCAAAGTAGTGTTAGTAAAAGTAGCTTTAGTCAAAGAAACTCTACTCAAGCTCGCAATTCGTCTAGCTTCAAACCTAGTTCCATAAACAATTCGACCTGGTCCAGTTTAGGCAATTCAGGCACCAAGTTTGATTTTGAAGCAGCAAGAAGAGAACAACAAAGAAAGTCTGATGAGTTACGACATAAGGTGCGAGGAGACTTTGAGCGAGTAAGACAACAACTAGACAACAACCGCTAGGTGGCGAAATGAAAGTATTTGTATTGCTTGCATTACTTGCAATTACAGCCTATGCCTGCCTCAATGTCAGCACCATTACAGCAACACTCAACAAAGGTTTATTTGCCTTTGATAGCATTGATGCAGAGAATCTACAAGGTAAACCGTTGGTCGTTTTCGCCTTACCCCACGGACACTGCAAAGCATCTTTTCCAGGAACAGCCGCACCCCATCAGCCATCTCATTCTCAGCAACTGTTTATATCGCCCTTTCAGTCCGGAGAAAACCGCGTTCTGGCGGATTCGAAGCAAGTCTATTACCTCAGTGAATTCAGACTACCGGCGCTGTCAATTCAAACTTCAACTGTCACTTTTGCACCAATAGAATACAAAAAAGCTTTGTGGGGCTCTTCCAACAATGCCACTCCAGCTGGTAATAACAGCCTAGCTCGCTCTTCTAACTTTAATTCAGAGCCGCTTCAAATCCAAAACAGCCTCGATACCTTCAGCGCTAGTTGGCTTGCAGACAGGGGAGCCATTTTGGATAGCAAGGTGCCCATAGCTTTAAAAGGTGGTCTTTTTAGCGGCAGAGAAATTACGGCACACTCGAAAGACGGCAAAACAAGCTATAAACTACGCATCTACTGCAACTACCCCAAGAAGAAAATGGTAGTAGTTGGTGCGGCTGGTGAAGCCTCTCGAGTAAACTCCTCTGACACAGAGCGATTTTTAAACTCAATAGAGATCTGGTCATAAAGTTGGCAACGCCAGCTACTTACCGTTAACCTGATCAATAGTTTTGGCCAATTCTTCGTCTGGCAAGCCACCCGCCTCATTGTAAAGCACTTTGCCTTTGGCATCGATCATAACAATAGTAGGATAGGCACGAACGGCAAATTGTTTCACCAGAGCCGCATTAGCTGGATCTTCCGCGTCATAACGCTTAAAAGTAATCGACTTGTAGCGACCTTTGGCTGCCTCAAAAGCAGGCTCCATCTCTTTGCAGGGGCCGCACCATGTCGTATAGAAATCAAGCACCATTTTTATTTGTCCACCAGCTGACGGTCTTCCAGCGGAGGAACCAATAGCAGTATACGCACCAGCAGTGGCAGAGCCCGATGAACCTGAGCCAGAACCATTATTAACGCCAGAGAGCTGATTCAAGCCAGTAGTAGCTTGGCTCGAGAGATTGCCTCTATCGTTGGCAATTACCCACTGGTACTCTTTTTTTGCTTCACCTACGCGAGATAAGCATTGATTGCACAAGGCCATGTAGTAATGACAGAGCACATTAGTTGGGTACTTGGCAGAGAGCGCTTTGAAATCGTTGAGGGCGCCCTGATAGTCTTTTTTTTCGTACTTACTTTTTGCAGTAGAAAAGACGTCAGGAACGGCTGCTGCTGGGTCAAATGAACCGAACCCAATAACTGCGACAGAGATTCCAACTAAAGGAACCAAACCAGCCAATAGGCACGCCGACAAACTCAATTTCCAGTTAGATCTCAAACTACTTTTCATTGTCGGCCTCATAGTCACTACTGATAAATTTTCACTACTGATACATCATGCGCATGGTTGCCTTGTCTCTATCGCTCAGTTTAAGCAGAGGCGCCTTAAAATACATGACGTCTAATCCTGATGGCGAGTGACCACCAATCCCTAATGCATGCCCAGTTTCGTGCAAAGCCAAATTGTAGAGCTTGTTTTTGTCCACCTGTGACATGCTGTTGCCATTGTAACCAGGACTTGTCAATCGCACAAAACTCTTGGTCATAATGTCTTGTCCGGCCGCATTTACACTATCTTGATTGTTGGTCTGACCACCAGCACCGAAACCAATTTGCCCAGGCGCATTGGCTCTCTGCACTATTATGTGGGCGCCATCAGCTGTTGACCATTGCTCCATGCGAATAGGTGAACCTGAAAAACTGCACCATTGATACATCGCCTGAAAAATCATGTAGCGCAAATCGTAAGAAAAGCCAGCCTGCTCAGTAGTGTCAACATAGACTCTTATACTGGAAGGGGCAGCGAAACGCTTCATGGGGCCACATTCCATGTAGTTGGGTGTATTGGGATTCTCAGTCGCACGCCAGTTCAACATGCGCTGCAATTCATCGGCGTATTCTTTATCGTAGGCAACATTAGTGCCAGGATTATATTGGGCTTGATCCACACACTTTTGAAAATTATCATGGGAGGCCTGCCAGTCGCGAGTGGCTCTGTCATATTGACCAGTGACGTCAGTAGCAATGGCGCGCACATAGTAAAGATCAGCCAGATTCTGAGCAGCATCGTAAGGCAGACAGTTAATGGCGCTAGTAAAATAATTAATAGCCATATCATAGTTTTGAGCCTCCTGCGCAGCTTCACCCTGCTGCTTGTAAGCCTCAGCCTGCTGGTTATATCCAAAGAAAAGCGCATGGGCGGGCTGCACTGTAATTAAAGTAGCGACAAGTGAAGCAAGCACATGCAGCAAGCGAGACAATCTCATGGATTTTCGCAAGAGTAAATTTTGGTTGGCATTTTTGAGTTTAATCACGGCGGTCTTTCTTCAACTTAGATACGAAATCACAGTGCAAAAGTCTAGCATGACCCTTACCGTGCCCGATGGCCGCAGTTATCAATGTTGGCGGCGTTGCAAAGCAGCTACTTGTAGCCAATCGTATCTATAAAATGCTATAAAACCTGAACTTTCTTACGGGAACTCGCCAACCCTTGGCAGGCACCCTCTTCACGGATCCCAGTACCCGTTTTGCACGCTCCAAAGCGAAGGTCAAATGTCGTCAAGCAATTCAAAAAACTATTTCGGACTTTCCGAAGACTACTCTAGTAGAGATAATTCTAGAGTAGCGATTGTACCGGTACCATACGAGGCGACAACAACTTACGGCAAAGGCACAAAGGATGGTCCCAAAGCCATGCTTGAAGCCAGCCAACAAGTAGAATTATTTGATGATGAGCTATGGATTGAACCGTTCAAAATCGGTATTCATACAATGGACTCGGTGCAACTAGAACCTGCAGCAACTGAAAGCGAAAATACTTTTAGCGCCCTGGCCGACTTGATCAAACCCCTCGTGCACAGCGATAAATTCCCCATATTGCTGGGTGGTGAACATACACTCACCCTCGGGGGCGTAAAGGGTTGCCTTGAGAAGTATCCCAATCTTTCAGTTTTGCAAATTGCCGCTCACAGCAACCTACGCTCATCGTACGACGGCAATTCTCATAGCCATGCTTCCGTGGGCTTCCAAGTCTACAAAGCCCTAGCAAATCCGGCAATGACCCAAGTCGGTATTCGCAATATCAGCTGGGAAGAAGTGGCCTGGATGGAAGAAGAAGAACCAAACATCAGCATTTTCTGGGCAAGAAATCAAAACAAGTGGGACGTAAGCGAAATCATCAATACCCTTTCCAACGATGTCTACCTTTCAATTTCAGTCGATGCACTTGATTGCGGTATGATGCCAGCAACAGGAGCGCCTGAACCCGGCGGTATTGACTGGTATCAATTGATGGAAGTAATTAAGCTGGTGTGCGTTCGCAAAAACGTTGTAGCGGCTGATATCACCGAACTATCGCCAATCAAGGGCATGCACTCTCCTAATTTCTTAGCAGCAAAACTACTGTACAAGCTCATTGGCTATCGCTTCGCCTTAGACCTGGGCGTAACCAAAAAATACCTCTAATAAAAAAAGATGCGAGCAACTTTTTTTGTCGCTCGCATCTTTAGTTCGAATATTAAAAGAAAAAATCGGTTAAGTAGCGCTTCTCCTTTTTTAAGCTCCGCTCACTGCCGTGCACCCCTGCTTGGCTAGTTTGCGTCTTTCCTTCCCTAACGGTTGCTTCTTCAGCAGGGACACCCCTGACCTTGCTGCTTCCGCGGTCTAAATCTCGATACACCCCTGCTCTTGATTTAGCGCTTCCGTTGTTTGACATACGCATATATACTGGGCCCAAAATTTCTCGACAGATTTTCAGAAAAAAAATCAAAATAATTATGGATATTCTCAAAACTGACCAAGAATGGATGCTTTTAGCGCTAAAGGCAGCAGAAGAAACTCAGAATATACGTAAGAGCCAGAAAACAAATGAAAATCAGAAAACTAGTGATAATTCTGACAAAACAGCCAAAGATATTCCGGTCGGAGCTGTAATTGTCGAAAACGGCACATTAATTTGTACCGGTCAAAATCGCAAAGAACTGCTCAACGATGCCACAGCCCACGCTGAAATAATAGCCCTGCGCCAAGCAGCCGAAATAAAAGGCACCTGGCGTCTACCCGGCACGGTGCTCTATACGACCCTAGAGCCCTGCCCAATGTGCGCTGAAGCAATTATTCAAAGCCGTGTATCAAAAGTAGTTTTTGGAGCCTACGACCCACTCTCAGGAGCCCTTGGTTCGGCCTTCAATCTCTATACAGGTAAGCGCCCCTACCCCATTCCAGAAGTACTAGGAGGAATATTAGAGAGTGAATGCAGTGAATTGCTCAAGCAGTTCTTTGCTAAGGGCCGCCCAAACTAATACCAGTGCCAGCGAACATGCCACTGTTATAACCCTGAGCCAGCTGTCCACTACTCCACAGATAGGTAGCTTCTGCCTCTTGGCCGGGGGTGAGGCCGTAGGCTCCGCGAGACCAGTCATATAGATTGCCACCAGGTGGAATGTAACCCATATAATCGCCCGAGTGAGTATTAGTCATGCCCACATAGCCTGGGGGTAGAGCTGGAGCAGGAGTAATAGTGTGACCGCCTGAGCTACCGCTTACACCGGAGCCACTTCCAGAACTGCCCGGAAAAGCACCGGAGCCACCCGCACTGCGCAAGAATGGCATGTCGCAGCTATTAATATCGACCGAACCAGTTGATACAACCGGCAAAGACTGACGGCCACTTGTTAGACCCAAGCCTTGGGCGGCAGCACTAAGTATCGAAGCCGTATCGAATTGAGCGCCCTGAGCAAGAGCAGCATTACCGGAGTGGCCAGCCAGATTAATGCAAACGATGACGCCACAAGAGATAACAATCTTTAATTTGATACTCATTGCTCAGGCCTCAAATACTCTAGTAACGTCATCGACAAAGGCAATCTAAACCAAAGTCTTGGCGGAATTAGGTCAAAGTTTTGGCAGACTTTTGGCATTTGCTCCTAAGCTACAGAGAGAAGAATCCTAACCTGTGTCATGAGCCAACCGGGCACAAGAGGAGCGGCTTGAACTAACTCTTTTTGTTCACTCTCGGACAAACTAGCAATTGCCTTTTGCGCAACTTCGTTTGCTTCTGGCAACCGGAGATACCAAAGCGCTCTTATCAAAGTACCTACTGCTTTTTCACCAGTAGCAAGGCGTTTTGCACTGGCCCTTTTAAAATGGATTCTCTTTAAAATGCTATCGAACGAGCTGGAACTGCCAGAGACGTAGAAGGTCGCCTCAGCATTGGCGTCTTCGACCAAGCCAAAGCGAT
>LNEX01000304.1 GCA_001464165.1 bacterium Ga0077546 | reverse complement strand
GTTGTAAACGCCAGCCTTAAAAGCCGCTATCTGCCTAACGTCAAATACCGCCGACTGAGAATCGGACCTAGCGAAAACTCCTCTAGCAATGCGCATTATGTAGCCGATCTTTACCAGGCGCGACAGTGCTTTATCTACAGTATTTCGGATGCCAAAATTTAAACAGTCCCTAGTAGCAAATAGGGCGCCATTGGCAAGACTTTTAACCAAGCAAATAATCTGCTCAACACAAGACATAGGCACCTCCTTGGTCCCACCACAAGTGTCATAAATGTAATAACGATAGTTCGAGGAAATTAGTTCAAATTTCCGCATAAATTCTGTCCCCGACTAGAGGGAAAATTGAAAAAGAAGCATGCTTAAGTCAGAAATGTCTCGGCTTTCCTGACCAAACTACAATCCAAATTATCGCTCAGGGAAACCAGTCCCAGCGGTATCGGGAAAAACCATCATTCTACTCACTACGACCAAGTCAGAAAACCAGCGAAACCCCCGACCACCTCACGCCTTGACAAAGTGTCAAATTAACACTATATTAGTCTCATCAAGACACCAATAAAAAAAAGAAACAAACCACCAAAACCAAAAGAGGGCTGCACCATGTTAGGCATCAGCTATCGCAAATCAAAACCAACCGACTATGTTCTGCACTTCTCCCAGGGGCATCTTGCACGAGAGGGCGCTGGTCTATCATTCTTTTACTTTCAACCAGCATCCACTATTGCCCTGGTTTCGCAAGCAAGTGCCAATATTCCATTTGTATTCAATGAGCCCACAGCTGACTTTCAGACAATTACAGTGCAAGGACAACTAACCTACCGAATTGCCGATGCCAAAAGGGCAGCGACCATGCTCGACTTCACTATCGATGCCAAAGGGCGCTATCTAAGTGATCAATATCAGAAGTTGCCCGAACGTCTAATTTACGATTTGCAAACGCAAATTCGTGCGGAAATTCAGCATCTACAGCTGCGCCAGGGCTTGGTGCACTCAGACCAGCTGACGAGCGTCGTCCTCGACAAACTCAAAACCAGCCCAGAGGTTCTCCAGCTCGGAGTAGAAATTCTCAACCTCGCAATACTCTCGCTCAAGCCAACACCAGAAATGGCCAAAGCTCTAGAGGCCGAAGCAAGAGAGGCACTCAATCGCAAAGCTGACGAAGCAATTTATACCAGGCGCAATTCGGCCATAGAGCAAGAGCGCAAACTGAAAGAAAATGAATTGCAGACCGACCTTTTAGTGCAGAGCAAGCAAAGAGAACTGCATGAGCGGCAGATGGAAGGCGAGATAGCACTAGAAGAACAACGCTCCAGACTAACCGATCAAAAGACTGAGAATGAACGCAAAGAAGCCGACAGCCGAGCCTATGCGCTGAAAGCAGTGATCGCCCCCGTGCAAGACCTTGATTGGCGCCTATTGATGATGCTAAATCCCCAAGGCGGAGACGCAAAAAACACTATCGCCATGGCCTTTCACGAGCTAGCCAACAATGCTGAAAAAATCGGAGAATTGAATATCTCTCCCGACCTCTTGCGCAGCTTGATTAGCACTGGCGCACAGAGAGGATAAAAAAATGTACGACAAAATCGTGCTAATAACTCGCAAAACACGCCTTGATGAACTAGTCGATCGCTTCAACACCAGAGAACAGGCGAAGTTTTATATTGAACATAGCGGAGGTGATTTCAATTCATACGTAGTTGAGCATGACGCCTACCAACGTTCTCTGTCTGCAGTAAGACGCACTATTGAGTGTGGGCTAAAAATTCAATTGCTCGACCGCAGCCTCATTCCCACCTATGTTTTTGCGGCAACAGACATTGTTATCACCCTCGGCCAAGATGGGCTGGTAGCAAATGCTGCAAAGTATGTAGGTGGGCAGCCAATTATTGCAGTCAATCCTGATGCCGAGCACTTTGATGGGATACTCATTCCATTTTTACCCGCTCAGCTAAAGACAGCTTTAGAGCTAACTTTGCAAGAGAAAGCGAAAGTCCGCGCCGTCAGTATGGCCGAAGCAAAACTGAAAGACGGCCAGAGACTCTTGGCCTTCAACGATTTATTTATCGGTGCAAGTTCTCACATATCGGCTCGCTATCGCATTGTTCACGGTAAGCGTCAAGAAAATCAATCCTCTAGCGGAATAATCGTCTCAACTGGAGCTGGCAGCACAGGCTGGATGTCTTCAGTTTTCAATGAAGCAAGCGGCATCATTTCATATCTTGGTGGCCAGCCAATTAGGCCCCAGCCTATGTCATGGGAAGAAGAACGATTGCTATTTGTTGTGCGCGAGCCATTCGTCAGCCTCCATTCACAAGCAGCCATTGTAGTTGGCGCAATTAAACTAAGCGAACCACTAAAACTAGAGTCGCAAATGCCCTGTGGCGGAGTAATCTTTTCTGACGGCATGGAATCTGACTACCTGGAATTCAATTCTGGCACTGATGCTACCATTGGCCTTGCCCGTGAAAAAGCCAATTTAGTGGTGTCCTAAAGCTAGCATCATGAAAACGAAATGACGAAACTTCAAATCACAGTCGATATAGTGCTTTTCACAATACTAGAGCGACAACTACATGTGCTTTTAATTCGACGCTTGGCCGAACCATTTAGGGGCAGCTACGCTTTGCCTGGTGGCTTTGTCCTCGAAAACGAATCTGTAGATGAGGCTGCTCACAGAGAACTGCAAGAAGAAACTGGCGTAGAAAAAGTTTTTCTTGAACAGCTCTATACATTTGGAGAACCCAATCGCGATCCCCGCGGTCGGGTCATAACTGTGGCTTATTATGCCCTCGTCGCCAATAGCCATATTCTCAGGTCAGGTACCGATGCTGCCGACGCCGCCTGGTTTTCTCTAGATAAGCTGCCACCCGTAGCTTTTGACCATCAAAGCATAATCGAATACGCCCAACAAAGACTGCGTAATAAACTTGATTACAGTAATGTTGGATTTGAGCTCTTGCCAGAAAAATTTACCCTAACAGAACTGCAACTAGTTCACGAAGCTATTCTTGGTACAAATCTAGACAAGCGAAATTTCAGACGCAAAATCTTACAACAGGGCATTGTTGAGCCCAGCAAAGAATGGCAGAAAACTGGTCGCAAGCCCGCCCAGCTTTATCGCTTTGTTGATTGAGAACTATCTGCTATCGTGTTAGCAAACCAGACATAAGGCCTGCCGTGGCAATTGCTATATACCTAGAATATAAGTCCAATGTAGCCCTTTACAGGCGCCTTTCGGACGCCCTGCGCAAGGCAATTATGGAAGGTCGCCTCAAACTCGGAGAGCCAATGCCCTCAATTAGAGAGCTATCCGAAACTTTGAAACTATCGCGCTCTACAATTCTCAAGGCCTACGAAGATTTAAAGACTCAGGGCTTGGTAGTAGCCCATTCTGGCTCAGGAACCTTCGTGGCTAGCACCTTGCCCGGCGACCTGGGTGAGCTAGCACCAGCTTTCTTATCAGCAGCTAACCGTCCAGTAAGTTTCAAACCCCTGCCACTCTCCGATCGGGGCCGCACAATTTTTGCAGTGGGCAAGAGACAAGCGACCGAACATGTGCACGTGCCTGCCCTAGAATACGGTGGCACGCCAATTGAGCTTTCACCCATGCGCGACTGGAAAACGCTGATGATAAAGCACTGCGATGTCAGCCGCGAAGAGCAAGTGGCTGAAATGATTGACCCCCTCGGCCTAGAAAAGCTCCGCGAAGCTATAGCAGCTTATGTATTGCGTCGCCGTTCAATCTCAAGCGGCCCTCAGAACGTCTGCATCTTCGGCTCTAAACAATTGCGCCTGGAGCTAATCGGCCGCCTGCTGCTCAACCCAGACGACATAGTTGCCTACGAAGAACCTGGCTATCCAGAAAACAGAAATACACTTGAATCGATGGGCGTAAAGATCACGCCCGTTGCCGTCGATACAGAAGGTTTATCAGTAGCGGCCTTGAGGCGCTTACCAAAGCCTCCCAAACTAATTTATGTCTCGCCCTCACACCAGGACCCACTCGGCCATGTGATGAGCATGCCTCGCCGTCATGAACTTCTAGAATATGCCGCCGCCACTGGTGCCTTCATAGTCGAAGATGACTTTGACAACGAATTTCGTTATGGCCGACCGATATTGCCTTCAATCAAAGCCTTAGACCAGTACGACTGCGTCATCTATATGGCATCCTTTTGGAAAGTCTTATATCAATCGCTGCGTCTAAGTTTTGTCGTATTTCCTGATTGCCTGGTAAACATAGGAGCGTTGGGCAAAAGCTATTTAGAAAGACACCTACCACTGCTGGAACAATTAGCCCTCATAGACTTTATAAACGACGGCTACTTAGAAAAGCACCTCAAACAAACCCAGCGAGTGCTTGCCTTCCGCAGACAATCGCTAATCTTAGCGATTACACGCTATCTCAAAGATATGGTTGAGCCACTAACAGACGGCGGTGGCACCCATCTGATACTGAACTTCCAAGCAAACTTTTTCGACAGCGCCATCGAACAAGCAGCCCAGCAAAGCGGCTTCAATCTAATGAGCACCAAACCATACTATGCCAGTGCAACAAAGAATGGCCAGTACATAGTGCCCTTCGCCTCAGTCGACCAAAACAGTATCGACAACGTCGTCAAGACTTTTGCCTTAGCTCTCCAGAAACAATCAGGTCGTAGCAACGATGCTAATTGATAGACTAGATTTAGCTCTAGACCCAACCTCAGGCGTTCCGGCATCAAGACAAGTTGCCGAAGCACTGAAAGAAGCGATCATTGAAAAACTAGTCAGCCCAGGGGTAATTCTGCCCTCCGTGCGTGACATTGCTAAAGCCTTAGACATCTCACGCTCGACAGCCGCCAGAGCAATTGATGAACTTTCGGCTCAAGGTTATGTTGTCACCGAGATGGGCTCAGGCACACGCGTATGTCCACACCTTCCCGGCCAGTCAGAAGAGCTACCTCCTCGCGACAAAGTGCACAAAACCGTTCATCTATCTCAATTTGGCAATAGACTAAAAGAACGATTTGACGCTGGCTTAGTTACTGCCAAGACTGCCTATGTCGGCCCCCTCTTGCGCGAATTGCCACTGAGCACTTGGCGTGAGCTTCTAGTTAGACACTGCCATGCGGCCTCAAAAGAAGAATCACAATATGTACCAGAACCCTTTGGTTATCAGCCTCTGCGCGAAGCCTACGCCTCATATCTGACTAGGGCGCGCGCTGTAAAGGTCAGTCAAGATCGTCTGATTACTTTTGCATCACGCAATTTACGCCTCGACTTGCTCGCTCGATTGCTTCTCAATGACGGCGATCTAGTAGCCATGGAAGAGCCTGGCTTCTCTGCAGCAAGAGAACAATTTTTAGCCAACGGTGCCCAAATAGCTCAAATTGGTGTAGATAACCAAGGCCTGATTGTAGAACAGTTGCATGAGCTTAAAACAGCTCCACGCTTGATTTACGTCACACCATCACACCAAGCTCCAACCGGGGCAGTGATGTCAATGAATAGGCGCAAGCAACTTTTAGAATATGCCGCTAAAAATCAAGCCTATATTATCGAAGACGACTATGACAGCGAGTTTCGCTATGACGGTCGCCCGCTTCCATCACTACAGGGCATGGATACCAACGACCGAACAATCTATCTTTCCTGTTTGTGGAATGCCATGGCACCAGTGTCTAGAATAGGTTTCATGGTAGTTCCTGACCCCCTGGTTGAACCGCTCACAGCAGCTAAAGGCCTTGTAGAAAGAGACGTTTCTTTAGTTGAGCAGGCGGCCCTTGCCGATTTTATCAACGAAGGACATCTGGAAAAACTAATCAGAAAGCAACGCTCGCGCTATGCGGTGCGCCGGCAAAATTTATTGAGTCTTCTAGCGAAGGCCTTAGACACAGCCTACATTGCACCAGAAAGCGCCGGTTTGAGTTTGCTTGTGCGCTTAAACAATCACTATGAGGCTGCCAAAATCGAGCAAGCAATTGCTTCCAGTCAATTACCAATGACAAGCACCCGCAGCTATTATGCAGGAGATGCACGGGATCTTGAATTCATTCTCGCTTTTGCCGCCATAGAAGAAAGCGATCTTGCCCAGAGGCTAGAGCTGTTTACAGCCGCCTTAAACGCATAGCTGACAAATACCAATAGCTTATAAGTGCTTACAACCGATGAACAATTACTGCAGAACAGCAACTTTGAGCTTAGCAATAGCAGCGTCCTTAATGGCTGTGGCAGCACCATCAGCCCAGTCGATGGATTGCCTGCGCCTGGAACAAGACAGCCAGATCTACGGAACAGGAACCATATTTTCATTCGGAAAAGATGGCTTTCGCTGGTCCAATCCGGCCAATGGTGTGAGCATTATGGCCCACGCACCAGAATGGAAAGTACAAATATACAATGCCAAAACCAATAGAATTTTCGAAACGCCATTGAACAAATACGAGGGCCACATGCTCCGTATTTCCATCATATTTTGGGGCTTTTCCTTTCCCCGCATTCCCTTTGTTGAAGGCGCTAAAGAGAACATTCTTGGCCTCCAGTGTCGCTCATTTAAAATGAAGAAGTTGACCAAAGCGGAGAAGGTCGAGAAAGGCATAGACACACTCTTTGACGCCAAACTGCTGACGACCAAAGACCTGCCCTGCCCACCACAAGTGCTTGCCTTCGTCCGGCAGCAGTATAATTTCCCCGCCTTGGGCGACTTACCGCTTTCACTGCTAATAGAGCGCAAAGGCAAGAACAAACAATACATGCTGCAAACAACAAAGATCACCAAAGTAAACTTACCTCCTAGTGATTTTCAGGCACCAGCAGGAGCCATGCGTGCCTCTAATGACAAAGACGTGCTGCGCGGATCAGATGAGAACAGTTCACTCGATGGCCTGATGCAAGACATTAATCGCAAGGGCTTCTAGAGACGAACAGGCCGATTTAAACAGAAGTCTAAGAGACTCTTGTAACTACCAACACATCCCGACAAGGTAAAAGTCCACACATTTCTTCTAGTTGTGACGCTTTACCACGCTCAATAGAGACACTAATACCACTGTCATTTGTAATCACACAACATGTGAGAGTAATTAGCTAAACAGCTCTATTTAAGCCAATCTCTAGTTGTCAATCAGTCTTAGCTTTAGGCATATTGAAGAGTGTTTTCTTTCTCATTTGCCTAGGGGCGTCAATTAAAACCAATCGCTTGGCTCTAAATAACTACTTCTTGTTCTCCAGTCACGGAGCTCAGGAAACACTAGGCATTCTTAAAGCACCGCAAAGGAAGAAAACCACCAATCAACGAGACTTTCAACCGGTCTCAACCGCCGGCAACACGGCATTACATTAACCTCAGCAAAATCTGCTAGGACGGAAAAAATGGAAACTAACGAAACAAGCCTGAAAGGCAAAGTAGTATTTATCAATGGTGCCTCACGCGGCATCGGTCTTGCCATTGCCCTTGAATTAGCAAAACATGGCTGCAAAATAGTAATTACAGGCAAAACTGTAGAGGAACGCACTGAAGTATCAGGCACTATCTTCACCGCAGCAGCCGAAGTGATCGCAGCTGGTGGTGAATCTCTTGCTCTTCAAGTCGACGTGCGTGATGAAGCACAAGTAAAAGCTGCTATTACCAAAACCGTCGAAACTTTCGGTGGAATAGACATCGTCATCAATAATGCTGGAGTGCTTAGCCTCACCGGCATTGAGTCAACTGAGATGAAACTGTTTGACCTCATGCATGCGGTCAACACCAGAGGGCCATTCATGGTAATCAAATATGCCTTGCCCTATTTGAGAAAGAGCTCAAATCCGCACATTCTAAACATCTCACCACCACTAAACCTGGATCCAGAATGGTTCCAGTTTACTTACACCTTGACTAAATATGCAATGAGCATGCTGACCATGGGCTTCGCTGATGAGTTTCGCCAAGATGGCATCGCTGTCAACTCACTCTGGCCAGAAACCACTGTTGATACAGCTGCTGTACGCAACAAACTTGGTGGTGCCACCACAGTTGCTCACTCACGCAAACCTGAAATTGTAGCTAAAGCAGCGCAATGGATTTTCAGTCAACCAGCACGCTCAACCAGCGGCAACTTCTACACTGACTCGGTAGTCGTAACCATGCAAGCCGCTGGCATAAGCGACCCAGCTATGTATGCACTGCACCCACTCAACGACATGGCCACTATCAAAGCTGTACAAGTAGCCGGCAAAGTAGACCTCAGCTCTTACGCGATGGACCCCAGTCGGCCACTAATCACCGACTTCTTCATTGGCAAAGTACCCAAAGTAATTCCCGGGGTATCAAAGGGAAAGCCTGAAACTAACACCACAGTAGTAGCGACTCCAGGAGAAATTCCATGAACTCAGAAGAAAACAAAGGCCCTGAAAGCCAAGACATCAATCTTCTCATCGGCACCGGCGGCTCCAGATCCATTCTATTTGGCACCGGAGTTTTACTGGTCTTAGCCCAAGCCAATTTCCGCCGTTTTCGCTCGATTACAGGGGTGAGCGGAGGCTCAATTCCAGCGGATTTGATCAGCGCTAATGCAGATGTCACCCACCTACTGGCACAAGTATTAGACACCGACTTCAACCAACTAGTGGCTCGGCGAGTCTCTCTTGTTAAATTCCTCACCCAGGCTCTACGTGAGCCAAAGGCTGTGGATCCCCCACCTTTGGAAGGCGCACTCGACGCCACACTGATGGGCCAATACTTCGACGATCGCATCAAAGATTGGCCCAATCTCTTTTGCACCGTAGCACTTTCGCACCAGGCCAAAGTGATCTTTACAAAAGACGGTGTCTGGCATGAACAGCAAGACGGAACACTGCTGAAAGTGGCAGCAAAACCTATACCAATTGGCATGGCCGTGCGAGCTACTTGTGCAGTGCCAATCTTGCTTGACCCAGTGGCCTGGAAAAGTGACAGCGGTGAAGAACACCTGCTCATTGACGGCGGCCTCGGCCCCGAAGGTCGCTGCCCCATTTCAGTGCCGCAATCACTCTTTGCCATGGAGAACTCATACTTAGTCGTAGTCAATGTGGGAGAAGACAAAAGCACCCTGCATCAGCTGATCGACAAAGTCTATGGCATCATCAGCCACGATCGCGAAAGCCTAAGAATGGACGGCATTACCTTAGCCGACAATCATGATCGCATCGTCATCAGCCCACCGGCTCCACTCTATGGCTCTTTCAAATTTAGTATGACCCGCAGAGAAAAGTGGCAAATGATTATGTCTGGCTACATGTCGGCTGTAGAGGCACTCGAAAAACATGGTCTCTTGAGTAACGAAGCCCTTACTCAAGCGCGCAACCGCGGAGTTAAAGCCCTGTTGCTGCTGGCCGGTAGAAATCGACATTACTTCAAAGATTCGCTGCCACTTGAGCTCGATAACCTGTTTGTCGATCTCAAATTTGCCGAAGACAAACTCAGCCACTCAACAGCAGCGGCAAGTGTCTCACCGACTTTGGTCGGATCGTCTACTGCTCGCTAGCTGGATACACACCAATATGCTGGGAGTAAGTAAATTAGTAATAGTTTCTCTTTCTGTACCACAGGAGAGGATGTTAGGTTCAGATATATCCACTTTACATCTTCTTCTATTTGAGCAAGCTTTTACACCGTAAAAACAACCAATAGCTCTATCTTCACTTGCTATCTCCACGCATCTGCCGTGGAGATTTGAACTAGTTTCAAGCGATCTAGATAGAGACTGCTGTACTGCAATCACTGGATGTGGTGGCATAACTGTCCCTTTATGGCAGCTAGGGATTGCTGGCATGAAAATTCCAATCTTCATTCAATCAAGAGAGAACAAAACATGAAAAACTTTACTAACTTAGCAAGACTGCCAAACGAAATCAGATTTGCCACCTGGAGCGACTTAGCTACCTGGGGAATCGAAAGAGTTGGCCCTGCTAACAAATACACTTGCGAAGTTAACTTGCCTGAAGGTTGGCAGGTAAAACAAACCGGTCATCCGCACTGGCAAGAACTGACCGACAGCAATGGCCGCAATCGTGCCGATATCTACATCTGCACCGACTACTGCGGCACCCGAGCCTTTGTTGGGTTACGTCGTCGTTTTACTACGGTCTTTGAAGTGGCCCACAACAACAGAGAGCTGCGTGTTGTGGTCATGGACGGCACTGATGCTCTGCACTTCACTCCCTGGGTACCATTGAGACACGAGCTGTGCGAGAGCCATCCCAATCAATACCACGACCAAGTAGCTCATGATCGCGTCGAAAACTTAGCCAAAGCCTGGCTAATGCAAAACTTTCCGTACTGGCAAAACTGCCTGCAATACTGGGATTTCGACTTCTGAAATAGAAGAAAATCAAGTTCTTAAGACAACTACCGATGTCATTAGAGCAATCGACCGCGTAGTTGACTGAAGCCTCATAACTTTGTCTTGGTGCTCGGCCTAGCCTGGCACCAAGCTAACTATAGAGTTCAACATGACACCAACAACAGCAAAAACAAACAAGCAGACTAAACGTCAACTTTATCGCCAGCCTTATCGCCAGCCGCCTACAATGCTCGCTTACGTCGTAGTTCCACTGGCCGTTATAGCTGGCCTTTTCTTTCTAGGCTGGCTAATCATATGAACAATCTATTCTCAGCCTGTTGCATCGGGCTGCTAATTACCTTGTCGGGCTGTACATCTATTCCTAGCAAAGAGCCTAGCAAAGAGCCTAGCAAAGAGCCTAGCAAACCAGCCGTAAGCCATGACATGAGCACCATGCCTGGGCACGATATGAGCAAAATGCCCGGGCACGATATGAGCAAGCCGGCAAAAGGCCTCAATCAGCACAAGCACCCTAATCACAGCAATGGTGACGGTGACTTTCTAAAAACCGAGCCAATGTTTTCAAACTTTGGCGGCCCCTACGAACGAA
>LNEX01000303.1 GCA_001464165.1 bacterium Ga0077546 | reverse complement strand
TTTTAGAGGCAAAGAAGCGGTCGGTATAGGTGTATTCCAGCGGCCCGGTTCTAATGCTCTAGAGATAGCAAGCGGCGTGCGCGCTGAGATGGAGCGCTTGGCCAAGCGGTTTCCGCCGGGCATGAAGCATGAGTTTGCCTTTGATACGACGCTGTCGGTGCGTGAGTCAATTAAGGAAGTTTTGATTACTTTGGCTCAGGCAATTGGGTTGGTAGTTCTAGTTATCTTTGTCTTCTTACAGAATTGGCGCTCGACTCTAATTCCTGTAATTACCATTCCGGTTTCGCTAATTGGTACTTTTGCTGTGATGAAAGTACTAGATTTTTCTATTAATACCCTCACCTTATTTGGTATCACTCTGGCTACCGGCTTGGTGGTTGATGATGCCATTGTTGTAATTGAAAATATCACTCGATTTATCAACGAGAAGCACATGCCAGCCAGGCAGGCCGCCTCGGCGGCCATGGCCGAAGAGACAGGGGCTGTTATAGCGATATCACTCGTGCTCGGGGCCGTGTTTGTACCTGTGGCTTTCTTCCCTGGTACCACCGGGCAACTCTATAAACAGTTTGCTTTGACCATTGCGATTTCGGTAGCTATTTCTACTTTTAACGCCCTCACTCTAACTCCAGCCCTGTCTGCTTTATGGCTTAAAGAAGGAGAGCATGGAGGGGGTAAATTCTTTCGGCCAATTAACTGGGTGATTGACTCGACACGAAATCTTTATACGGCGACTTTGGCTCTGGTTCTAAAAGTCAAGCCCCTCGTGCTGATTGTTTTTGCCCTGATGATTGGTGGCACATACTGGCTTTCAAAGGAAGTACCGACGGCGTTTATACCTGATGAAGACGTTGGCTATTTCATTGTGATTCTGCAGGCGCCAGAGGGCGTTTCAGTCAATTACACGTTGAATGTCTTGAAAAAGTTGGAGAAAGAGCTAGACAATTGTCCTGAGATTGTCTCATCGTTTGGCATTGCTGGTTTTAGTTTCTCTGGCACAAACCCCAACAATGGCATTGTTTTCTGCAGCCTTAAACCTTGGCATGACCGGCATGGTGAAGAGCACAGTCTTAGTGGCATTATCAATCGTCTGCGTGGGCCCTTTGGCGCCATTACCGAGGCCATGGTTATCCCCGTTAACCCGCCTGCTATCCAGGGCTTGGGCAATTTTGGTGGCTTCGCCTTTGAGCTGCAAGACCTTTATGGCACTGATATTAGTCGTTTAGCTCAAACTACCATGCAGGTTATGATGCAGGGCAATCAAGAGAAGCAGCTACGGGGCGTCTTCTCTACATTTACTGCTAGTAGCCCCCAGCTCATTGCTGAGGTTTTGCGTGATAAGGCTAGGGCCCTCAATATCTTGATTGGCGATATTTTTAGCACACTGCAGATATTTCTTGGTTCGCAGTATGTCAACGACTTTGATCTAGGTAATCGCATTTACCGCGTTTATGTTCAGGCTGATGCTCTCTTTAGGGCTAATCCACGCAATATCGACGAATTTTATGTGCGGTCTCAAACCGGACAAATGGTGCGCATGAGCAATCTCGTCAAAATTGAGCGCACTACCACTGCTCAAACTATCAATCACTACAATCTGTTCCGCTCGGCTGAAGTGAACGGATCTCCTGCACCCGGTGTCAGCTCAGGGCAAGCCATTGAAGCTATGGAGAACTTGGCCAAGCGCGTCTTGCCTCAGGGCATGAGTTATGAGTGGTCAGGTATTTCGCTAGAAGAGAAAGAAAGCGGCCCCCAGGGGACTATTTTGTTTGTGCTCGGCATCATTGTGGTTTTCTTGGTACTAGCTGCTCAGTATGAAAGCTTCGTTGACCCAGTCATTATTTTGTTGTCAGTGCCACTAGCTATGATGGGTGCGCTACTTGCTCAATATTTGCGCCATTTAGACAATGATGTTTTCTGCCAGATCGGGCTAGTTATGCTGGTTGGTCTCGCTAGTAAAAACGCCATTCTCATTGTTGAGTTTGCCAATCACTTGAAATTAGCGGGCTTGAGTCCAGAAGAAGCGGTTAAGGCTGCGTGTGAAACCCGCTTCAGGCCGATTCTAATGACCTCTTTGGCCTTTGTCTCGGGCATTCTGCCTCTTGTCTTTGCCACGGGGGCTGGAGCCGCCAGTCGGCATTCGCTGGGTACGGCAGTGTGCGGCGGTATGATTTTCTCTACTGTCTTGAGCCTTTACATCGTGCCTGTAATTTACCTCACTGTGGGCGCAATGCGCGACAAGGTCATGGGCAATAAGAGAGGGCCCAAGGGTGACGGGGTTAGCACGGTTGAGCCTTGGACCAAAGGGCATAGCGAATAAAGCTTCGTCTTTAAAAAAATAATTTTTGCAATTGAACTTTTTTGAAAGAGCTAGCGTATTAGTAATCAATCAGGTTTTTTTTGCTGCTTTGAGGTTTCGATGAAGTTTTTACCTGCGCTTACTGCTATTGCTGCCACTAGTGTCCTCTCTAGCATGGTTTTACCGGCTTTGTTGTTGTTTTCACCTGGCGCACAAACAGAGGCGGTATCCTGGCCTTTTGCTCTGGCGGCCAATGCCGCTGAGACTAGTGAGAGCGACCAGATTACCCGCGTGCTCAATCGCCTTACCTATGGCCCGCGCCCTGGTGATTTCGAGAAAGTACGTAGCCT
>LNEX01000302.1 GCA_001464165.1 bacterium Ga0077546 | reverse complement strand
CACTCAACCTCGGACATACACTCGGTCACGCGCTAGAGACAGCCACGGCAGATAGCAGCAGCGAACTATCCCATGGCGAAGCCATTGCTATTGGCATGGCTCAAACAACCAAATATGCTGTCGCCCAAAAGAAAATTGGCAAAGATGCCCTTGAACGTGTCAAAGAAATTTTGATTAGGGCAGAGTTGCCCTATGAAATTCCGAAGGGCCTTGCTAAAGACAAGCTTGTTCATCTTATGACCTCTGACAAGAAACGCAGCGGAGAGACTATCCGACTAGTCTTACCGCAAACAAAACTTGGACAGGTAGACTTCGAAGCCGCACTCCCTATAAGCGAATTAGCCAAGCTAGTTTAAAGTAATAGAAAAATTGAAACTTTTTAGCGGGACTGCCGTAATGAATAGTGCAATTTCGCTTTCCTTGTGGGGTCAATCATGAAAAACTGGCACAATCATAAATACACAGCACTCTTTCTAACGGCAGGAGGCATAATGCTAGTCGCTGGCTGCAACCTTGCAGCATTAGCGGAAAAGTCTGCAGAAGAGACCACGTTTTTAATTTCACAGGTACAACAGTCGGGTGGCGATTCTGAGTTCGAAGAAGCGCTGGTAAAACACGCTCTCAAACGTTTCTTCAATCGAATTGACGCTAGTGAGAGCCAGAAAAAAGAGATATCAGAACTAGTAAACAGCAAGCGCAAGGCCAACCAAGTCAAACGAGAAGCACTCAAGACCGGCATGAAAGATTTTGTTTCGTCAGCCACGAGATTGGATAATTCAGACAGCTCCTCTACCACCTTACGTGCCAAAGCCAAAGAGTTAAGGGTGTTGCATGAAGAGTTGATGGATGATCGCTTAGAATCGTTTCTAAAAGTCAGAGCACTGCTTACTGGTGAACAGAAAGAAAAGCTGGAGATTCTCTAGCCACACAGGAGAATCTCTTTAGTGCATGTCAGCCCAAAGTAACTCTGCCCACAGCGATAACGAAGACCTTGCCTGCGTAAAGAAAACCCTGGCGGGCGATCGCCGCGCCTTCGAAGCACTGGTAAAAAGACACCAGGGTTTGGTCTACAACTTGCTCTATCGCATGGTGCAAGATAGCGAGGTGGCCCGCGATTTAACTCAAGAAGCCTTCTTGAAGGCTTTCCGCAATCTAAAACAGTTTGATCAAAAGCACTATCGGACAGTGAAGCCTTGGTTGATCAAAATTGCCACCAACAATGCCTTAGACTATTTGCGCCAATCTAAATCGACAGTTTCACTCGATCAATTACTCTGCGATGAACCATATTTAGAACCATCGACAAACATAGACGCCAGTGTCGATGCGGAGCACATCATGTTCGTAGAAAAACTAAATCAAGCCTTAACAGTGTTGCCATTGAGACACAGACAAGCTTTCATACTGCGCTACCAGTTCGAATTTAGCTACGAAGAAATTAGTAAATCAATGCAAGAAAATGAGAACACTGTGCGCACACTATTATTCAGAGCAAAGGACCGCTTGCGCAAGCTAATTTTGAATAAATCAGGGAGGGCTGACAATGTCACGGGACTGTAATCAAACAAAAGAACGATTAGAAGAACTAGTCGATCAAATAGTTGATGCGGGCTTAATAGGCAAAGAGATTGACCCAAGCCAGCTAAGTCTTACAAGCGACTACCAAGAGCACTTGGGCCAATGCGCCGACTGCCGCGACTATCAAGTGGCCAATCGCATGTTGATAGAAGCGGCAGTAGCTTTACCATTACATGAGATACCGCAAGCAGATCTACTCACCGCAAGCATTATGCAGGCGGTTATGGAAGAGCCTGCCACAGAATTTGGTGCCACCGCTCTAAGCGACAGAGAGACAAGCAGCGACAACACAATTACACCCGCATCGAAATTTCGCAACAATCGTTGTGGCGAAATTTCGCTAGTTGCCATCTCCTTTGTAGCCTTTGCCCTAGCATCCACCTACGGTGTACAGCTCGACGAGTCGCTCTGGAACATAGGCTCGTGGCTAATTGCTCTCATGGTATTCATTGCCCTCAAACCTGTAATTGAGCACCAACAACTAGAGCACCGACAGATAGGAACTCCAGCATGAGAGCGCCAAAGATGTTGCATCTCCTACTAGCTTTCTCTTTTCTGTTCCTTACTTCAGTTGTTTGCCCGGCCAGCTATGGCCAGACACCAGACACGCAGAAGGCCTCAAAAGCACAAGAACTAAACAGCCCCTCGACCTGGAGCAGCCGCCCAGACTCGTTAACGAAAGAATTTCACTGGTTAAGTCCGGACGAGAGTCCACCAATTGTTCTAGACAATAATTTACGTCGCCCGTTTTTATTTTTCCGCGATGCCATCAATCAACGCTGGCCAGTGGGCCGACTATTATTCATCATGATGCTCTCTGCTTGCCTAACAAAAATATTTGCCAAACGAATGATAGCTGGGGCCCAAGAGCATTGTCGTAAAAACTTCTTGGTTTGCCTTGCCAGTGCTTTTTTATATACAACAATCTTACTATCTGTTTCCCGCCTTGCCTTCCAGACCGATGCATTAGTACCAATGGCCTTAGGCTGTATTGCAATTGTGCAGATAAGCTACGTTGTGGGCATGGGGCTCGGTATCAATATTTTCGCCAGTACTTTAACGGACCTGGTCGGCAAGCAACTTCGTCAAGAATTGAAGGAAACCAAGAAGACAATACTTGTCAGCTGGTTTGCACTAGCGGCCACGGCCTTAATTCTCACAGCTATCGCTACAATTCCAGACATGGGGCGACTTCCGCGCCTCGGCAATCGCCTTGTCGTTTTGGTTGCTATCATTGGATTAGGCGGCCTGATTAGCGACATGCGCACTAAATCGAGAAACAGAGAGAGCGAATGAAGATATTACTGGCCGTAGACGGCTCACCCTGCTCCAAACTAGCAATCGATTCTATTGCTACTAGGGCTTGGCCCACAGAGACCCTTTTCAAGGTCATCACAGTTTTAGAACCCTTTCACCCAGAGCTGGCCGGCTGGCATTCCGGCTACGTGCCCTTGGCTATAGAAGCCCAACAAGAAAGGCTTGATGAAGCCAACACCCTTATTGAAGAAACAGCAGCCCGCTTACGGCAATGCCTAAAGATTGAAGAAAGCCTATTTACGGCGAGCTCAAAGCCCGTAGCAGGTGAAGTATTAGAAGGCAACGTCAAAGAACGAATCGTCGAATGTGCTCGTGAATGGCACGCCGACATGATTGTGATGGGCTCACATGGGCGTCAAGGTATAGAGAAACTTTTCCTTGGCAGCGTTTCCCAAGCAGTTTTGACGGAAGCCCCGTGCTCAGTGGAGATAGTTAAGAAAAACAGCGAAAAATAAGCACTGCTTAACTATTGCTCGTCTGGACCAGTGTAGGGTTCAAAAAATGCTTTCTTGGCACCAAGAAACAGGAACGTGAAGGCACTCACGCCCAAAACAATAAATATGAAGACCACGGGTTGGGTTTGAAAGTCTTGCATCCAGACTCCTAAAAGCTGAGAAAGGCCTAGTAACAATGAGAACACTAATTCAATAATACCGTTGAAGTGAAATTATAAACATTTGAACTTCAAACTGTAGCTATTTTAATGTTCGTCTATCCCCTTGTAATTTGCCCTCCGCAGGGTATTAGCGGCCCTTAAGCAGCTCCTTACTACTAGCAGAGATGTGCTATAACTTCTCAGTTACCATCAAATTAGATTGGATTTCCGCGAAACAGGGAGAATGGCACTGATGACAGCTTCAAAACGGTATATACCCGTGAGCCTGGTCTGTCTTTTGATAGCAAGCACCTATTCAGCCACAACAAATCCAGCCAAAGCTGGCCCATCTTCTTCGCTCGATCCTTATGCTCATGTTCAGGCACCAACGGCCAAAGAAGTAGAAGAGAAGAACAATAAGGCCAGAGCCAAGAAAGGCTTGCCACCGATTCACAAGAGTGAGCCTAGCTCAACCAAAGTTGAAGACATCTCGAGTAATACGACTTATGTCACAGCACCAGGCGGCGGCAACGGCAAAGCCATTAAACACAATTCTGCTGTAGCCGAGTCTGGAGCCAGCGGTGGCAAACTTTTCGGTAAGTTCCCTAAAATTGGTCTGCCAAGCATGCCCTCTCTTCCTTTAATAGGTAAAGGCAAAGCTAAACCAGAGGCTGAGCCCGAAAGCAAAGTAGCACATGCGGAAAAAGAAAAACCCGCAAAAGTAGCAGCCAACAAAACTGAAAGCAAAGCCGTCAAAGAAACCCCTATTGGCGAAGAAGTTGAGACATCAAAAGTAGCCTCAACAGCCAAGTCTAGTGCCGACGAAAGCGAAGGCAACGTGATGACAAAAACTCTCAAAGCCACCACTAGCGGTATGGTAAACGGCAGCAAGAAAGTCGGCAGCGGCATCGCTAATGGTGCCAAAGCATCCGGCAGCGTCATCGCTAAAGGGGCCTCCATGGTAGGCAGCGGCTTCAAGGCAACTGGTGAGAAGATCAAAGGTGGCACTGGAAAAATCGCTACTATTGGTATGCCACACGTGCCCAATCCCTTCCAAAAGAAAAATAAGGGCGAAGCCAAGAATGCCCTGAACGGAACCAGCTTACCGGCACTAGCCGGCGGTTCAGTCAACCTATCAGGCACGAAGGGGAGCGATTCTGCCAGCGGCCACAAAGATCAGGCTAAGCAACATCCATCCATTGCAGCCAAGGCTCCGGTAATGACAGACTCGAACGAACTGATATCCGAAAAAGCAAGCACTGGAAGCAAAAGTGGAATGGCTAGCATGTCAGAAAAAATGACTAATACTTTCTCGAAGCTGAACCCGTTTAGCAAGAAAGGTATTGCTAGCAAGAAGCAAAAAGAAACCCTATAACCAGTTAACTGAAAGTTCTGAAGTAACAAAAGTGGCATGTAGCAACACTACATGCCACTTTTACTATCGGGAGCACCAGAAGATTGTTATGCTCAGCGAATAATTTCGCAGTCACTTAGCCACTTCGTCAGCTCAACCAGGCCTGGATATGTAACGTCAGTACTGCGCACCCAGAGTTCTTTGAGGCCCTTCATACGAGCAACATGGGTGAGGCCAGAATCACCTATGCGAGTACAGTTAAGGCGCAGCCTCTCCAGTTGCCTAAGTTCCTTAAGCTTGGGCAATCCCTTATTAGTTATGCGCGTGAAAGAAAGACTGAGGGTCTTGAGCCTAGGCAATTGAGTTATTTGAGATAAACCACTATCGCCAATATGGGTGTCGTCCAAAACAAGCTCTTCTAAATGCTGCAACTGAGCCAGAACGGCTAGGCCCTGATCGGTCACTTTTGTGGAAGAGAGATTGAGTTTAATCAAGCTCACCAAAGGCACGAGATAAGCCACTCCGCGGTCACCGATAGCAGTACAACTAATATCAAGTTCTTTGAGACCGACCAAACGACCAATAGCAGCCAGCTCTTCATCTCTAATGTCAGAGCCAAGAAAGGAAATGCTTGAGAGCGCATCTGGCGATAGATCGATGAGCGGAGTCAAACCGTAGGTCGGGTCAAAACTATAGTAAAGGGCCAGATGTTTACCGGCGGGCACATCGACCAATCCTGTTGCCTCGCCCAAAAATTCAGACCTACCCGCACTATCCACCACGTAGAGTTCGCCCAGCGAGCGAGTCTCAGAAAATCGAACTTGCCTGTGCTCTGGATGTTTTTGCTCTGGTACAGGTAGGGCTTTAACCATTCTCTCCACTCCCATGCTAAAGACTATGTACCAAAGGAGTGAGCGTTTCTAATCAACAGAAAGCAAGCGAATAGCTCAAACAATAGCCACTGAAAAGACAAAGCTGCCTGAAAGAACTGGCTAAGAGGCAATTATGCTGATAATAAAAACGGTTGGCTCTTGAGATAGAACCAACCGTTTCAAAATACAAGTGAATGGCTGTTAGACCGATTCTTCAGGTCAACGCTTACACAGCGGTCAGTCTTACTCGTTCGGCTTCGACAATTGTCTGGGCTTTAGGCATACTGCGAGGGAACTCACGTCCTCTCATCAAGACCTCTTTATCGTAGCTTTCTGGCTTAAAGATCTGGCAGAAATAAGCGATAGCGTCGTCGACGTTAAAGTCACGACAAGAGAAAATGTCGAGAGTAGCGAAACCCTTCTCTGGGAAAGAGTGAACGGAGATATGCGACTCAGCAATGAGTACGACTCCACTAACTCCCCAATCGTCTTCCACAGTACCGTGGTACGTAAAGACATAAGGCGGCATAATCTTAGTCATATCTAGCTTTGCTGGATAAGCATCGAGAGTTTGACTCATTAGTGTCATGTCTGCCAAAAGTTCTTTTGGGCAACCATAAGCTTCTAGGATCAAATGTGGTCCAAACATGTTTCTTCCCCCTAGGCGTTTGACGATTCAAACGCATTGAAATTGGTATCCGAAAGATCCAGAAAGGTTTCAAAAAGCGCGAGCCTTGGCTTTTGCTTTATATTCGTTTCCTGGCGGGGTACACGAAACGCTTATCTACACCAGATAAAGACTAGTCCGAACTTGGATAGGCCTGGGAGTTGGGCGTTGTGTGGTGCATCAACCTCCGTAAAGAAGTAGATCGAAAGACGTATTCTACAGTAAATGTTCCTGGTGTAAACAAATTTGCTCTAACCTGCAAAGAAGCGCTTTACTTTGCTTTAGACTCGAGGTTAGGCGGCCTACAATCGCACTTTGAACGAAGTTGAAACTGTCTAAATATGGATTTTATTGACCCTAACTTTGACTGACTCAGCAAAATTAGTTTCAATTGCAGCAGGCAAGCTTGAACTGGCATCAACCCAGAACTGCGCACCAACCAAGATAGCTGAAGAGCGCTTACCCTGAGGGAAGTGCAGCAACACCGGATCTTCACCCTTGTGAAGAATAAGCAAGTCTTTGAGCCTATGCAGATCGGCGAAGGACTGGTTGGCACTAAATATAACGTCAACCATAGCAGCGTCGCCAATTCTTCTGATGCTAGAGCCCATTACAGAAGTACTTTCCTCATTCTTCTTCACCTTGCCTTTGATCAAAAGTAAGGACTGCGGCACAAGTACATCAGAAGAGACTTTCTCTAGGGCCTCGCTGTAAAGAACGATTTCAGCTTTGCCAGTTAAGTCTTCTAAGTGAATAATGCAGAGCAACTTATTCTGCTTGGTCAACTTTTTCTCTATGGAATTGGCTAGACCACCGAGAATAACAGTAGTACCATCGGGGCACTCCTTCATCTCTTTGACCGAATGGGTAGTGACATACTTAAGACGATTAGCGATGCGCTTGAGGGGATGACTTGTAACATAGAAGCCTAGCAACTCATGCTCCATTGTCTGCAGCTCGCCTTCAGCAAACTCAGACGGGTCACCAATCAAAGGTGTCTCTAAATTGATACCTTGAGATTCTCCAAAACTAAACAAACTAATCTGTCCGGTGTTCTTCTGGTTCTGTCTGCGGTTGGCAGCATCGACCAATGAATCTAAATTGGTCAAGGCTTGCTTGCGGCTCATGCCCAAACCGACGCAGGCACCTGATTTGATCAACGATTCCAAAGATTTTTTGTTGACCAATCTCAAATCAATGCGATCCAGAAAATCTTGCATTGTCGAAAAAATGCCACCACGTGCTCGCTCTTGTACAATTGCTTGAACGGCACCGTCACCAAGCCCCTTGGTGGCTGATAGCCCAAAGCGAATACTGCCACCATCTGAAGTAAAGTCAGAGCCAGATATGTTCATGTCTGGTGGCAGTATCGGAATACCCATTGCCTGACACTCAGCTATGTAGTTCTGTACCTTTTCGGTATCACCTGAAACCGAGGAAAGCACCGCAGCCATATACTCAACCGGATAATGAGTCTTAAGGTAGGCTGTCTGATAAGTGACTACCCCGTAGGCCGCACTGTGCGACTTGTTGAAACAGTACTCGGCAAACTGCACCATGATGTCAAAGAGATTGTTGGAAATTTCAGGGCTGACTGAGTTTTTGGCACAACCAGCGCAGAACAATTCACGCTGTTTTTCCATTTCGGCAGGCAATTTCTTACCCATAGCTCGACGCAAAAGGTCGCATGATTTGCTCTTGGTAAACAATCTGGCCATAAGTGGGCTTAAGAATGCTTTCTAACAGCGGCGTTTGATAGGTAATTTTGGTCTTGCCATGCTTACAATCAATAAACTTATCGATCATGCCTGAGTCGAGTGGACCTGGTCGATAAAGAGCTATCAGTGCTGAAATATCTTCCATGTTAGAAGGACGCATATCGCGCGCCACTTGCTTCATGCCGGCTGAAGTCTCTAGCTGGAAAACACCAGCGAGGTCACCGTTTGAAATAGTCTGGAAGGTCTTCTCATCATCAAGGGGAATCTTGTCAGGAATTATCTCTATTCCACGAGTTTCCTTGATGCGCTTGCAAGCCTTATCGATCATGGTCAAGTTGCGCAGACCGAGGAAGTCCATTTTAACCAAACCTACATAGGCTGCGTCTTCCATGTAGAACTGGGCAATGATAGTACCGTCATTGTTACGCTGCAATGGAATCATTTCTTCCATTGGTACATCAGAAATAACAACGCCAGCAGCGTGCATGCCAAAGGTTTTGTTGCAGCCCTCAAGTTTGCGAGCTAGATCAATTACTTGCTTCGCATTGTCATCAGTCTGGTATACCTTCTTAAACTCAGGGTGTTCTTCCACCATTTCATCAAGTGGTGTAGGCTTACCGCGCACCACTGGAACCATTTTTGCCAGTTTGTTAGATTCACCAAATGGAAACTCAAGAACGCGAGCAACGTCCTTAATAACAGCCTTTGAGGTCATGCGGTTAAAGGTGATAATCTGGGCAACGTGGTCTTCACCATATTTCTCAGCGCAATACTTAATAACCTCACCGCGCCGTTCAATACAAAAGTCAGTATCAATATCGGGCATACTCTTACGTTCCGGATTTAAAAAACGCTCGAAGAGTAAGTTATAGCGGAGCGGATCAATATTGGTGATGCCTAAGGCATAAGCAACGATAGAGCCTGCTGCTGAACCCCGCCCCGGGCCAACCGGAATATCTTTCTTTCGAGCATAGTCCATAAAGTCGGCCACAATCAAAAAGTACGAAGCAAAATTCATGTCTTCGATAACTTTTAGTTCTCGAAACGCTCGGTCTTCGACTTCTTGAGTCCAATCAGGGAAACGTTCTCTCAGACCATCGAATACTTTGCGGTTAAGGAAGCTCTCGGCGGTGTGTCCCGCTGGCACCTCAAAATTAGGCAACCGCGGTTCACTAGCCAGCTTAACAGTTTCTACTTTGTCGGCTATTTCTAGTGTACTTAAAATAGATTCTTCAATAATTTCGGTATCAAGATGATCGCGAAAAAGATAGGCCATCTCATCGCCGTTCTTGATGTACTCCCAACCTGTAAACTTCATACGGTTAGAATCGGTAACGTTTTTTCCCATCTGAATGCAAAGCAAACAATCGTGAGCCTTTGCATCTTGTCTATTTGTAAAGTGACTATCGTTAGTGCAAGAGAGCTTGATGTTTAAGGCGCGAGCAATCTGAACAAGCGAGCGGTTGACCTTACGGTCTTCTGGCATGCCGTGATCTTGAATCTCGATATAGTAGTTTTCACCAAAGGTCTGTTTGTACCAGTCAGCGACTTCAAGCGCCTTCTGATATTCATCCTTGAGCAAATGCTGGCAGAGTTCAGCCCCTAGGCAGCCAGACAGAATAATCAGTCCTTCTCTCTGATCGGCTAGCATTTGCTTGTTAATACGAGGCTTGTAGTAGAAGCCTTGCAAGTGAGCACGAGAATTAAGACGGACTAGATTTTTGTAGCCTTCTTTATTTCGGGCCAACATCGTCAGGTGATAAAGTGGCTGTTTGGCAGACTTGTCTTTGATGTCACCGTCAATAATGTAGGCTTCACAGCCAATAATTGGCTTAATACCACCAATTTCTTGGCACTTTTTGGTCAGCTCCACGGCACCATACATGACACCATGATCGGTAATGGCCACAGCCGGCATATTTTCTGCCTTGGCTTTCTTCACCAGATCTTTGATCATGGTGGCACCATCAAGCAAACTATATTCCGTGTGCAAATGCAGTGGTACGTATGGGCGCGGACTCATCATGCTCCTTTAGGGCTAATCTAAATATCCCTTATCCCTAATTCTAAGTAATTCCCCCTATTAACAACGTCTCAATGAACTTAGTCAATTTCTGCCAAATTAATGAAGAAAACCAAAACAGGAAGGCAATGCCTTCCTGTTTAATAGTTTTCTCTAACGCCAAGCCAGATAACTAGGGGAATTGTCAGCCGCCTTAGACGACTAGCTCTTTCAAATGAGAAGTCAATCTCGAGCGTGAAACCCTTCTGCGGGATACAGTTGGTCTGTGTGCCAATGTTGATTCGGTTTCGACTTCAACAGGGTACTCTTTCAGCATTACATCAGTAACTTCTTCAAGCTCAAGCTTCGCTATAGCCTGGCGGAACCACATTTGCAGGCATCGTCTTTCATCGTTTGAGAGGGTAGTCTCGTTCATTATTATGCTCTCCTTAAGGCCAATTAGGGGAATTGCCGCGCAATACATATACGCTTCAATCGCTTTCAAGCGCTTGAACACTGATACCGTTCCCATTGAGCAAGCATTGGGAGGGAGCATTTGTTCCGCTTGTCCTTAATGCCATTATGAGTGCTTCTCAAGAGGAAGCAATGCTTGACATTTAATGTTGAGATAAACAATCGCTAACCATCCGCTTCTCTATCAATAAAAAAAAGGAATCACTCGAAAGACACCGGGCGGAAGACTTACAGGTTGGGCTTCTTGGGCACCCTCAATTTTCTCGATACGCCACCCCATGAAAACCAACATTCCCGGCAAGGCGAGAAGCGGAAACCAGGTCAGGTGAGAAAACGCCAATCCAGAAGCCATTAATATGACACCAAGATAATGAGGATAGACAATTTTATCAATTTTTTTCGGCGCAGAAAGGCCAATCACGAACAAATAGGAGCCTAAGGCAGTCAATATCCACCCGACATAAGCAACCCAAAGGACCTGCTCAGAGGTGCCGAATAGCGCTAGCTTTATGCGCATACAAAGCAAGGCACTAGTGAGATATAGAGAACCGTAGGTAAAGAAGCCTATTCGTTCGTTCCATTCGCTCAGTGAAACCGGCCTTAGCCAGCGCTCTACGGCCATTGGCGGAGCAAGACACCCCGCGGTAAGAGCTGTTAAAAACACAATAGAATAAAAAACATACTGAGCGGTTGTCAAAAAACCAACAGGTAGTGGCTTAGCAACACCAAAGGCAGGCACAGCGGTGAAGGCCACCACAAGAAGCAGACAAATCAAACCGTTAGTTACTCGATGAAAAAAACCGCTCAAAAGACCTTGCCAAAACTCGCCACCAAATGCAGTAGCACATCCAAATTTCTATCAAATTAAGTATAAACCAAGCGATAGCTACAGATCAGCCCTTAGTCTAAAATAGAGATCCTAGTTCCCAATAGTCACCCTTATAAGTTGTCCATCATTCGTCCAAAGTGAGGCCAATATGAACCAGCTTCCTCCAGTTCCAGCCATCGGGCTTACTCTAGCTGTCCCCAAAGAAAGAGTCGAGCAGGCCATTGACGAGATGATTCTCCGCGGCCGCAGCCTGCTGCAAAGGAAAGCAGACTCAAGAGAAATGATGGACCAACTCAAGAGGCAAAACTGGGACTGGGTTGTACACACTTCCAACTCGTTGAAAGAGTACTTTTCGTCTGAAAGCGTTTCTCTTTACTTCGCCTCAAATGTTTATATTCAGCCAAGTCTAAAACTAGATGATTTGGAACGCGACCTAGAGGAGTTTCCACCAATTGTTATGGGGCGGCTTGATAGGCTAAACGGCTTCCGCAAAATGGCCGCTGTCATACCAGAGCCCCCCTGCGGAGACTATTTAGATGCTCTGGCTCATCCCCGCATCTACCACGCCGCCTGGAAAGCATTTGAACTGGGACAATATGGACAAGCGGTGGTTTTGGCCGTCAAAGAAATCGAAGACGCTATTAGCCTTATGGTCTCAGGCAACATCAACGCCACAGGCGTCGAGCTCATTAGACAAGCCTTCGATCAAGAAACCGGGCCGCTGGCAAGTCTTGAATCAACAGCCCAAGAAAATCTTGGCATCGCTGATTTGCTGGCGGGTTTTATGGAACGGTATAAAGGCCTACCTGGAAACGCTCCTGTTGGGGTCGCTCAAACAGCCCGAGTACTTTCTCTAGCAAGCTATCTTATGTACACCCTCGAAGCAATTCATCCAAGACAGGAAGAAGGCGCCGAGGAAGTGGCACCACCAGACCAACCCTATGAATTTGAGTTCTTAAAAGAATAGAGATTTTGGCTGCCAACCGATTGCAAAGCGCACTATTTTAGTTAGCCACCCTGGCATAAGGTGAGCCGATGAAGTCAGTTCTTTAATCTCAGCGTCACTGAGCATAGCTATAGCAGTGTGCACAGCCTGGCTATCGCAACGATCTTTACCAAGAAACCAAAGGGCTCGAATGGCTTGCCCCAGTGGCGAATCACCGAGGGCAGTTTTTCGAGCAGAAAAATTCTGCAGACAAATTTTCTTTTCAACAGATTGGAACGAACTGCTCACACCATGAACACAAAAAGTTGGGTCGTCACTTCTATAGCTCACCAAGCCCAGCTTCTTAGCAATCTCCAAACCATGAACAGCGACACTCTTCTTAAACACATTGGCTTTAAATGAGGCAACAGCCAAAGGTTCAAAAACCTTCAAACTTTCGTCGTTGAGCGTAAATACACCTCTGGCGATCCTTAGCAAAAAGCCGCATTTGACGAGCCTATAGAGCGACTGATCAACAGCCTCGCGACTACCAAACTCAAGAACTTGTCGCGTAGCAAACCAACTATCTTGAGGTAGGCGCTCGATAAAGGCAACAATGTTTCGATGACAGTTCATAATTCCACCTCGTGTCTAGGGGCTACTTTTACAAACGCTGAAACAAAGGGAATAGTTCAATGAAGGACACAAGAACTAGATAAATTATTCTCTTTATCATGGACTAAATTCATACGCACTACCTGTAGTGTTAGATTTAAATCAATTTTTCTTACACGAATAAGGTCTTCTTGTTCATGCCCGTGAGCCTATGCACTGATTGGGGTATATGAACCATACTGCTAACATTCGCAGGAGGCTGCCGATTAACGATGACTTCAAGTCGAGAAGAAGTAAATGACCAGATTTCCACGTGGTTCAAACGAGCTGAATTGGCTTATCATCAGAAAAATACCGACCTCTCAAGAATGTGCTTGCATAGACGTTGGCAGTACCAGAACGAATTGGCAACAATAGAAGGCACTGCTCCACCGGAAGAGTCGAAAGAACCGAATTTCTATTTCGGCAGAGACGATCCTGGCGACCCGGATCAACCGGCATTAGTACCGCGTCAGCCACACCCTAATTCAGGTGCGGGCGAAGTTGCTATGCCACTTCCGATGGAGGATAGCGATAACGAGGCATAACCTTTAGCGGCAGCAACACAAGCAAGGAAAGTTCCTCATCGATCAGCTTCAGCGGAATACGCTCATGAATTCATAGTTAGATTTACTGCGTCTTTTTCTTACAACAGTTAAAACGGCTGGATTCATGAGGCTTTGCTTTACCAGGTATCCGCTGTTAGAAATAAAACGCCTTTTTCTTACATCGGATCCGCCGTTA
>LNEX01000301.1 GCA_001464165.1 bacterium Ga0077546 | reverse complement strand
GGCCCCTCAATTGTAAAGGTTGGACCAATTCTCCTCACCTGTTCACCCAAGGGGGCTCGGTCAAAGAGGAAGCCTGGGTTTGGACCGGCTGCGGCTTCAGCGTAGTTCGCCGTGGTTATCTGTAGCTGTGAGCGAATGGCGGCAGCCCTAGGGCTTTTGACTAGAGCCTCGTCAAGTGATTGCAAAATTGTCATTCCAGAGCCCATGCCTTGGGGTTGTTCTGAAAATTGCACTGTTCCTGACACGATGGGGCTGTCCGGCGCCATGGGTTGGCCGTCAGGCAGCTGCATAGGCCGTAGGGCCGGCATGTCGGAATTCTTGTCGACTGGGGATATATCTTTTGAGGGATCTTTGGAAAGATTTCTTGAAAGGTCTTTCGAAAGATCTGGAAGTGGATTAAGCAGGCTGCCGGAGCTCGGTTGATTACTCTGATAGCTTGGGCTAGATTGCGGAGCGGGATTATAGATAGGTGCAGGAATGGCGCTACTGCGAGAAGGGGTCGTGTTTTGCGGAATAGCCGATGCCGAGGCTACTGCCCTGGTTGCTGGTTGTCTCCTGGTCTGGGCTTCTGCCGGCAGCCATATCTGCATAGATAGGTGCGCCGACAATGTCAGGCTGAAGGCGGTTAGGGCCAGATATTTGGGATTCCAGGGTGGTAAGAGATTCATGAGGTTATTCATCAGCTGCTCAAGTATACCCTCTTACGCCTTTGCAGCTTGTGCAATAGCTGGTAGCCCGAGAGCGGCTTCCTCTTATAATCTGCTAACATTGTGAGCACTGCGTGGGGCCATTGGTGAGTGGTGCTCATCATAGATATTTTTTGTAACTCTCCCTGGGAACGTAGAAAGATCATTAGCGAATGAACAACAAGGAAAGTCGAGCATTTCTAAAAGGGGAGATGGATTTCACTCCCCAACGAATGATGCGCTACATTCGTTCGCGCGCGCGAATCGCCTCAGATGAGGATATCGAAGATATCCTTCAGAACGCTTTGGTTTTGGTAACTAAACATTTCGATCCCAGCCATCCTGATGCCAAATTGGCGCCCTACTGCCTTGGCGCTTGTAACAAAGCCATTGCACAAAACTTAGAGCGCTATCACAAAGTCGCATTAAAGAAGCGCGAACCTAAAGCCATTCCCCCTGGTCCGTCTGGTTCAGCTAAATCTAATACCGAAGATGATCATATAGATACCGACTTTGAGCTCGATGAAGACCAGCAAGATGTGGCTGAAGCTGCCAAAAAGGCCGCAGCTGCAGCAAGCGCGCGTCTAGCCGCTGCGTCTGCCGCCAGCTTGCAAGCTGGCGTTGCCACTGGCACAGCCGAAGTAGACGGCAGCGTAATGATGGTGAAAACCCTGGCCCCTGCTAAAAGCTTTGATGAAGTAGCCTCCACCACCAGCCAGTACCGCACGACTTCACTTGACTCTATGTTTGACGAAGATGATAGCCGCACGGCCGATGACGTGCTTGGAGGCGACAATGTACTGGCCTCAGGCAGTACTTTCTTTCGTGACCCTGCCGCCCGAGCATTAATTAATGATCTGGTAGAGCGCATTTTGGCCGAGCTACCTAGCGGTATCCACCGCACCTGCTTCGTTTTGAAATATGTAGAAGGATATAAGCGAGAAGATTTGATTGCATGTCTAAAAATGGATGCGAAGAGTATAGATACCATCGACAAGAGAATTGTCCGAACACTCAAAGCGTTCAAAGACAAGATGGACCAAGAAGAAGCTCATTAGTTAATTCCAGGAGACGGCAATGACTACCCTTAATGACAAACTAACGCAATTAGCAAAGGCTATGGCGAATGGAGACGAGAGTGCTTGTGCACAATCGTTTGAGAAATTCTGCCAAGAAAACTTCCAGGAGCTGCCTTTACCTGGTGAAAACAAACTTTTTGACCAGGCCATGTGGAATGCCAGTCAATTTGCTCCGCTTTCTAAAGGTGATCAAGCAATCGTCAAGAAAGTGACCGGCAATATGCTAGAGGCTATTAATCCTGTAACTGTTGCTGTTGCTAATGCTGTTGCTACGGCTGCAGAGGCCTCAGAAAAATCTGTCTTTGTTCTGCGTGAGCTAGTGGGCCAAGCCCGTGACAGCGCCGCTTCGCTGTGGCAAGACATGCTCAGTGCCCAACAGTGGCAACAAATGGTGCCTGCTGGTGCTACCCGTGGTGTCGGTGCTCAATTGGTTTCCCTCGGTACTTTTGAGCGAACAGTCGAGGATGTGCGCATCCAAGTCAATCTTGGTTGGCTAATTGACGACAATAATTTGCGCGTACTTTTGCAAGCAAAAGACAACGATGATAACGCTATTCCTCAAGTAGAAGTGCGTATTACTGAAACCGAGCGCGGAGTAGTCTTCTCTCGCATGACTAATCAGGATGGTGCCATGGTTGCTCCAGCTGTAAAAGTTGGCCCTGGACAATATCAGATTCAAGTCTTCTGGTCTGACAAAGTAGTTGAGACTCCTTTTTTCAGAATCTAGAGTTTTCCGAATTTAGAAATGAACTTGGCTGTCTTTTGTTCCGCTTCTCATTCTTGTCTAACCGATCAGTAAATAGAGCCCTAAACTTTCGTTGCCGCTTTCTCCTGAGCCGTGAAGTTGTTTAGGGCTTTAATCTGTCAGAATAATCATGGTTTCTCTAAACTCTGATCGAGTAGATAATTGACATGGTAACTTTGAAAAAATACTTGATAGCGCAGACGCTGTTTCTTTCTTTCGCTTGTCTGCTTTCGTTCACTGCTCAAGGCCTGGCACTGCCGCCCCTGCAGGGACGAATCGAGCAGATAGTCGACAGCCCTGACGTCAAGCTCCCCGCAGAGCTTCACGCTGCCGCATTAAAGTTACAAGACCTTTCACCGGTAACGCATAAGCTGCAGGCTGAACTAAAGTCTTTTCCTGCTATTTTGCGCGGTACATGGAAGGGCCCGCTAGAGATTACTAGCTGTGATTACAGCGATGCTTTTAGTACTGCTCAGCCAGCCGACGCCGAAAGAGCGCGGGAACTAATACATGAAGGCTGTATCGCCGAATCTTATTTTCGCTTTTACACGCCGCGGGTGGGTTTTGTTGCTATGGCTCCGCCCGAGCTGAAAGTAGTTCACGTCGATTCAACACGCAAGACCATAAACAACATTTATCTATCGGCTGCAGACTTAGATTCAGAGCGCTATTCTAGTCTTGGTGAAAACAACAGTGTTAAGCATACGTTGCTGAAAAATGATGTGCGCATGCTCGCTCCAACTATTGTTGAGCAAGATCTTGTGGTCGCTATTTTGCTAACTGACCGAAAGACTGGTAAACAAACTAAAACTTTCGAAGAAACGGTTTATCGATTTACAAAAGATAAACCGTTTCAACTAAGTGTAGAAGTCGCCAAAGTAAAGTATGGCGAGAACGGCTCCTGGTGGAGCAAGGCAGTGCTTAAGGGCACTGTTCGCTAACTGCAGAGATTTCGCTAAGAACTAGTTAGGCTTCTTTCTTCTGCAAATTGTCCATAGCGCTCGCGCCTTTCTTCTTCAATTCGTCAAACTTCTCGGTTACTTTGTTAAGAGCTCCGGTGGCGCCCTCACCAAGTTCTTGTACGTCTTCTTTGATAATTGAAACAACAGGGGCAAACTTTTCGCTTACTCGCACTTGCGATTCTTCTAGGGTTTGTTTGCCGTTGCCTACTGCTTTGTCTAGATATTCTCCGGCATCTTTGAGAAGAGCTTTGCCTTCTGATTTGAGATTATTGCCTTCTTCTTTAACTTGCTCGGCAGCAGGAACAATGGCTTGCCAAACTTCTTTGCCTTTCTCTTCGGTGGAATATTTAAAGAGGTCCCAAGATTCGCGCATTTGTGTGCGTAATTCAGAACCTTTTTTTGGCGCCAGCAGTACTCCAGCTAGAAAGCTGAGCAGTCCGAAAAACATTAGACCTTTCATTGTCACTCCTTTTTTTTGTAATCAGAGATAGTGACATGCACTTGGGGTGCTTTGTTCCAATCTTGTTGTCGTCAGGTCTTGCTTGCAGTCGCTTTCCAATTCATCGGTCATTCTTGCTATGTGAAACACATGGATTGGTTCGCCGGTCTTATTACTTTATGTTATGAGCGAAATCCAAAAGAACCGTCGTAAGCCTGAGCTTGCTGCCTTGCCGTATAGCGATGCCCTTCGTTAAGAAGGAGAAAGTCAGCGGAGCAGACGTAAATGTTTCGAAAGGGTGGGCTTAGGCCCACCCTTTCTCGCGACTCACCCTGCGACAAAAGATGACAGCTCCGAAACCACCTATATGAGCAACGTTTACATAGACGAATCTGGAACACTTGCCGAACATAAAGTAATGACTGTGGGCCTGGTTCTGCTCGATGGTCGCCGTTCAGCTGATCGCATTACCGAGCGAATACTAAAAGATCTATATCCAGACATTGGCAATATGCCAAGAGTTATGGCACAAAAGAAATTGCACTTTGTTGATATGTCCACCACAATTCAAAGCCGCATTGCTAGTCATTTAGCTGGCGAGCAAATACAAGGAATCGTTAATTCACATTGGCACACTGGCGCCGAAGAGAACCATGAGATAGTCTTCGGTCGCTACACGAAAATGGTGCAACTGCTGATATATCGAGCACTAGAGCAGACTTTGGGGCCTCCATCTGTAACAATCGCCCAGCAAGGTGGCTTTGAAACCTATGAAAAAGCCTTTTTGGCTGACCTTTTCAAAGTAGTTGAGTCATTCCACAAGCGCGAAAAGATATACCGGTCAGTAGATTTCACCCTTAAATCAGCTCAAACGAATAGAGGCTTGCAACTAGCAGACTTCTACGCTGGGTCTGTACGAAAAATGCTTCTGGACTCCCTCGAAGGGCTAACTTCAGATTCGTCCAGTCCGTACAGCCAGATTCAACACCAGATAAGGCTTGACGACTAT
>LNEX01000300.1 GCA_001464165.1 bacterium Ga0077546 | reverse complement strand
ACAAGAGGCATCAGGGTTTCGGCCTTGATACCGAGGTTGGCGAGATTGTAGACCCCTAACATTTGTTCTGATTGCTCGATGGCAAAGACCACATCCCGCGCTACATCTTCAATGTGGGTGAAGTTGACGATTCGCCCGGCTTCTCCGCCAAAGGAGCCAGAGTAACTGGCAAATCCCAGGGCGCTGTTTTCAGGGTCGTAGAGTGCGCCAAGACGCAGCAGGGTAGTTTTCTTGTAGCTCATTGCTTTTGCCTGCACCAGCGCCTGTGTTACGCCGCGATTGAATGTTGACAGCACTTGCGAGTCTTCATTTACCACCGCACCATTGTGGTTGCCATAGAGAGCACCACTGCCAAGATAAACGAGGTGTTCAGCACCACTGAGTGCGGCGACGAGGTTGCTTGTAATGGTGAGAAAGAAGCTTTGATAAGCTTCGGCTGTCATCCGCTCGCCTGGAGCCATTGCCATTACGACAGCCTTTGGTTTGAGAGTGACTATCTTTTGCTTTAGTGCTTCGGCGTCAAGGGCATTGAGCCGAATCAAGCGGCTGTTGGCCGCGGCTTTTTCTTGTTTAGTGGTTGTTGCCAGTGCTGCTGGCAGCAGTTCCAGCAGCGCGGCACCCACTTTGCCAGAGCCGAAAATGAGAACTGGACTGTCTGAGACTGAATTAGACATGTTAATTGAAGTAGGCATGACTTTTGATTTAGACATGAGTTTTGATTTAGAGATGATTTTTTGTCGGCAAAGGTTTGTGTGCATCAATGAACTGAATGCTGCCCGCTAGATTGCCAAAAATTGTACTGGGGTGGCCAATTTTGCTGAGCGAACATGTTACGGCTGCCCAAGTCCCAGATATCACCAAGAAACTCATGCAGAAAAGGATCTTGGCTGACTTGCTGAGCAGGAGGCTTTAGAACTAGTCTCGGCAAAGTTGCCGTAACTCATTTCGTTTTGCTTCAATTAAGTCTTTCATGTCTTCGATAGAGTATTCAGCTCCCGGGAGTTCAGAAAGAATCTCAAGTTCTTGCTCTAGATGCATGATTTCAGCGGCCAGTTTCTCTTGTTCCTCAGAATAGCCTAAGGCCATAAGCTCTATGGATGTGGGGTCGTTGATAGCGTTGACAAACTGGGACATAAACCAAATGGTACCAGCAACAGTTACCAGGCCTCCGAATGAGAGTATGGCTAGAGCGATGGATAGATAAATCATGGTGGTTTCTCAACTGAATTAGTGTTTTCTTTTTCGAATGACTTCTTTCTGCTGCAGCAAACGGGGTAAGAAGGGGGCCAAGCCCCGCTTCTTACTTAAATGACAACAGTCTTGGTGAAGGTTTTAAACCCTAAACTATGCCTGAGTCAAAGCGGACTCGAGCATCAAGAGTCTCTAGGGTTAGGGATGCAGGATAGGCTGGTAGGTCATTTAAATGCCCGGCGAGTTGACCGCAAGCACGGTAAACCTTTGCTAGTAAGACAATATTGACACGGGCAGCAATGGCCTGGTTTTCATTGTCAAAACCTAACTGGTCTTGTTTAAAGTTGAAAGCGCCTTCATTGTAATCAGAGAACAGTGCTTTCAAAATAACGTATAGCTCACGGTGTGCTGCATAGAAGTTTTGCTTGGCCTGACAGAAGTTCAATCGCAGAATCTCGAACTGTAAAAGTTCATCTTTGCAGTCAACGAATTGAGGTACTGATGGTTTTACCGATCCGCGATTGACGCTGCGCGAGTTGAGCGTTGCCTCAATGTCAGGTCGTTGTGCAGCATTTAACTGTTCATTTAGGCTCAGGGCTTGGGTAAACCAAGATTGAAGCTCTGTGATACAGGTTTGAGCTTTGTCAAATTGACTATATTTTGTGGGTAGAGTCACTGTACTAGTGATGGTCTCGATGGCCGTGTTGAGTGGTGTTTTGACTAGCATGATTGTTTCTTGTTTGTGAATTGTTTTGGTTGTGGTTTTCGATTTGTAGCTATCTGCTGCTATCTGCCAGAGGGCAATAAATAGCTAGATCTCAATAGAGTTCTTGAAAGACAGAACGAAATTGATTAGTTGTTGGGAGCTGATGTGATTTGGGATATTTTGAAAAACTTTGAGGCTGCAAGGAGTAGTGAATGTTAGAGCTACTTTGACAAATGCTAGGTGGCCGGTTCAAGCATTTTGCCAAGGGCGCTGATTGTCACCGTCTGACCACTGATCTTGTGCTGGAAACCTGTATTCATTTCCTTACCTGAGTATTCGCCGATTCCCTTGCCGTCTTGAGGCATATGTAGCGGAGCTAGCTAGCGGTAAATCGAGTATGTTTCAGACTGAACTGCCTCGCGTGTAATTTTGTTTGTTCGCGCGAGCAGAGGAGGCTGGTTTTGCCCAAGTTAGATAGCGTTAAAGTGCGGGCTTGCTTATCGATGTTCTTGCTTTACCTGTAGTTCTCATTCTCCTCGCCCTCCTTCTGGATGCCTGAGCATTTCGCCCTGGCTTGATTTCGTATTGTCTGGAAGGTTAGCTTGTCAGTATTTCTCAATCACATTTTTTCGAGCCTTCAGATACTTCAAGACTAGCTAGACCGCCATCAATCATCTCGCTCGGCATCAACTTGATGTTGTGTGTGTGACTAGCCGATCCTTCAAGTGCTTGCTGAATCGAGGCTCGCGATAACAGTTCATTTCAACTAGGTGAAGTTATGACTAAGGTAATCACTAACGAAATCTCGACTAGCGTTGCTCCAGTAACCTTCCAAGAGGCAAAAGCAATCCAAGCCCGGCTTGTTACCTACCTCGAAGCTAAGGGGCAACGTTATACCCGCAAGAGCATTCGGTTCGATTCTAACGGTCGATTCGCTCTAAGTGTTTACTATAGCCCGGGTACTGATGTTGCTCTCATTCCTGAGACATTTGAAGGTCTCATCGTGTTCAAAGAAGTGCTTGAAAAATAGATAGTTCCAAGCGTTTCTCAAACGCGAGTTTAAAGTTCGACTATAAGCCCGCCAAATCGCATTGAAAAATTTGATTCGGTGCTCAGTTCTTGAGCACTGATTTTTCTTTCATCAACCAAAACACTAATTCAATTACGGGTAAATTTCATGAAAAGATGGCATGAAGAGCAGAAGCTTATGGCAGCGCGTCAAGATTTACATGAAAGTGAACTGGTACGCGCTCCATTCCTTTCGCTCAAGTCATTACCTCTTGGTCGCTTCCGCAAACGTAAACCATTTGATTGTGGTCATTCTGGGTGCTACGTCTGTCACCGCAATAAATTGAGTGGTGTGCCAACTGCAGATCGTTTACACGCTGATCAAGACTTGGCACTTGAGCTTGAGGAAGCCGGTGCTGAATTAAGCGAATTCGGTTTGAATGCCAACAGCGTTCACCTTTTCCGTCAGATTACTGGTTAGTTTGCTTTCGTGATTTTAGATGGATTGATTTGGCTTGTTTATTCAATAGTATGAGGCAATTAATGGTGAGAAATAGTTTTTCGTTTTCTACCGGTGATTTACGCGCTATCACTGCACGGGCTGTGCTTGCTGCTCAAGCTCAGACCGAGGCCAGTGCAAAAGCAATTGTGAAGCGCGCGCTGCAGCAAATTAAGATCGAGGTCGCTGCCGGTCGTACTTATGCTTTAGCCATGAGCCTGCGATTGGGTAGCGATATTGAGAGTCAGTCTGGTAAAGCTGCTGGCAAGTCCGTTCGACAAATTGATAGCTCTGCTCTTCGCGGCATTGCTGCAATGGTTTGGCAGTCTCTATCTGTGTTTACTCCGACTCTGGAGTATTGGAGTCGCGAAGAGGGCGACCA
>LNEX01000299.1 GCA_001464165.1 bacterium Ga0077546 | reverse complement strand
TTAGAGATGCACGAATCTTGCTAGCCGCCGTCAGGCTAGAGGCTGGGAATACCGGTGGCGCCGTGCAAGAACTAACGCGCTCTTTGGGTCTATCTTCACCCCAAGCACAAGAGCAAAAACCTATAGCCCCGCCAACATCAGCATTAGTAAAGGCCGCAGCAAAGCCAACTCTAGTAACAGCACAAGAAACCAGGCCAGTAGATTCTAATAAGAGTGTAGATTCTAATAAGCTGCTAGGTTCCAGTCGACCCATAGGCGGTTTACAGTTCATTCCCGAAGGTAGCAGCGTAAACAACTCTACAAGCGTACAAAAAAAAGATACCGACAAAGGCCCAGTAACCAAGCAAGTCGATAATGATGCCTGGGCCAAGCGACTGAAATATCTAAGCGTTCACGGAACAGGCACTCTCAAAGCCGGCGAAGCCTTCATGTTTTCGGAAGAGACCGGCGAAGCGGTAATCTTTTTAACCGACGGCACACGCATTCGTCGCATTATCTCAGTACCGCAAGATACCCATGAGCTAGTCAAAGCTCGGCGCCCCGACATGCTAATACCGGCAGACTTACTCTACAAACTTTCAACGCTCGGCAAGCTTGTGGCAGGCGATCCATCCGCCTTGATTGATCCCAATGCTAGCGAAAATCCTGAATCTGAACCAGCGAAGAAGAAAGAATATTTCGACGCTGACTTAGACAGCGAAGATCAAGCTGAAGATGCAACAGCCAAAAGAGCTAGAAAACAGAAGCCCGAAAAAGGCACACTGGGCGAGCTAATGGATAGCAACGAAACAGACAATTCAGACAATAAATTCACTCATAAAGTTATCTTAGAAGACTCACCGAACGACAGAGCTTCCTCACCAATAATTCCCAATGATGCCACCAAGGGTCCTAACATGGATAGCACAGAACCATCATCAATGAAAGATTTCAACAAAGACCCAGTCAACGATTCAATAATGGACAAAACTCAAAAGTTGTTCGGTTGGTTCAAGAAAGCCCTACACTTGCCATAGAATTTATGCAAATGCTAGCTATGCAAATAGATACTAGCGCAATCCATCCAAAATCCACTGATTGAAAGAATCAGGGAAAGTATCCATAAAGTTGTGCCCGCCAAGACTAAAGACTTTTAGAGTTGAATTTGGCACCTGCTTGTGAATCTTGACGGCATAGTGGCATGGCGCCACCGGGTCAAAGCGACCAGCGGCCAGATGCAGTGTGCATGCTAGTTGTGGCGTGCGGTCGATAAAATCTACCGTTTCAAAATTGAGTAAAATCTGCTCAAGAGCGTGCCGATTAGTGTCAATAAGAGTACGTGGACGCCAGGCCCACCCTTTATGCATATTGGAGCGCTTGATGTAGTCATAGAGATAGAGCATGAAGAGTTTAAAAATATACGAAACCGGCTTGAGCACACGCCCGGGCAAGCCGGCAGCAAGTATAACAGAGAACAGCTCAGTGACCGACAAAGGCCGCTGGAAATTTTATATCTGAGCTCTCTAGAGTTTCCAGCAAATCACTAATATGCACGTCTAAGTCAGTGTGTTCTTGTGGCTCAGCTGACAAGCCGTGACCGCGCAAATCAACGACAAAACAACGATAGCCATGGTTTGTGAAAAAGCGCACTTGCCCTTGCCACATGTCAGCTGCCGAGCCAGTACCATGGATGAAGAGCAAATCGGGAAGGTGATCAATACTCTGAACTGGTTCAAATTTTTGCAGTGAAAGAAGCACGGGACTACCTGTCTATTGCATAGAGCAAAAAGCAAACCTACGGCGTGCTAGAACTTCTAGATGGTTGTAGTCTACTCTTGAAATTTGCAGTTTCAATCTCGCCAACGGCGATGCCAATCAGTGACTCTGAGATATTAAAAATAGCATTGACTTGATCGAGCTGGTGCTTAGCTGGTAGTGAGTGCGATTCAAGATCGCGCTTGCAAGCAATTTTCTCAACCACAGCGACAATATCATCGGCCCGCTCAATAGCAGTAGCAAGGCCTTGCTCAACAAGCATTCTGGCGGTGCCGTACTCTTGTGGCATAGGAGTGGTGATCATATCGATTGCCATCGGCAGCCTACGGGCCACGGCCTCAAATGAAGTCAAGCCACCAGCTTTAGTCACCATCAAATCACAAGCAGCCATAACATCGGCCATTGAATCATGAAATGGCAGCACCGCTGTTGGTATCACTGATTGGCGAAGTTCCTTCTTAAGGGTTTCATACAATTTGACATTGTGACCACAAAGAAATACCACTTGTATTTTACGTTTGACAGCCTTGAGGGCACGATAAATAGCAATCATATTGCCGCCACCGGCCCAACCAGAGTTGATGCAAATAGTAGGCAAATCTTTATCTAAACCTAGCGACTGACGAAACTCTTCCGCAGAACAATTGGGAGGACTAATAAAAGATGGATGAACAGGCATTCCCATAATGGCGATCTTTGACGGCTCAACACCAAGCTCGATTAGTCGCTGCTGCGCTAGGTCGTTTGGCACTATAGTTAAATCGGCGTCGTGGCAAGCCCAACCGCTCCAGAAGTCGCCATTAGGGTCGGTGACCACTGTGACTAGCTTGGTTTTACTGCGTAGCCCGCTTTCACGAAGGCCACGCGCAATATACTGGTTAGACATTGGATGCACAGAAACAACCAGGTCAGCTTTCATATCATGTAGCGTTTTGACCACATAGGGCCGAGTAATCATCCAGCCAAACTTAGAGTCATTAGGCTTAAATGTTTCGATGAACCAGTAGTAGTACTTCATAGCCGCCTGCTGGTGGCGCAGAAGATTATTGTAAATCTGAACAAATGTTCTGTTTATTGGATGGCTGTTCTCGACAATGCTGTCAATCTGTACTTCAACATCGTAGTGAGAGAACCTTTCAGCCAAGACCTTCAGTATTCCAGCCTGCAAAGCTTCAGTAGCGCTGCGATGACCACCGCCGGTATCGGAGAAGAACAGCCCAATTCGCGCTGGTTTAGTCTTATTAAGCTTGGTGTTTCCGTTCAAAAGAACTACATCCACTGAGAAATTAAGTAGCAACCAAAGGGGGCTGAAGGCCAAGAGCAGCACAAATATTCTGATAGAATGAAACGTCGTGAGTATTCGACTCTAGAAAACGCGTTCCATCTCCCTGACATTTCCAAGTAATAATGTACCATCAAAGTTGGCTCGCACGTAGTAGAACGAACTCCAGAACTAGCTTAGTTCATCTTGGCCCGCAGTTTAAGATATGGGCGCTTAGCCTAGCCCTACTGGTCAATTCGACCACTTCACTGGCCCAAGCGAGCCCCGCACGCTTGACGACCCCGCAAGACGTTTCACACCCCTCAAGCGTACTTTATGGCTCAGTAAGCGACCGCTTCGCAAGCCTGCCAGCTGGCAAGAAACAACGCAAGAGGCCTACCGATGTCAAGATCTACGAATACGACCAAAAGCCCCTCGGAGAGCGCAGTCCGCTATTGCTTGTCCACGGACTTAGAGGCGAATACTACCCATATTTTCGCTGGCAAAAAGTAGCAGAGAAGCTAGCCAAGAGCGAAGCCTTTAGCAGCAAGTACAAAATTTATCTCGTGCGCTACTCCAGCCTCGATCGATTTGATCAGGTTCTACCAAAATTTAAAGATGCCCTAACCTCGCTTTACAGTGCGACAAAGCAACGCCCCATTACTATGATGGCCCTGAGCATGGGTGGAAATATCGCCTATGAGTCACTGACAGATCCCAACATAGAATCAAAAGTACGACTGCTGCTTACTATGGGAACACCGTTCCACGGTTCGCCGCTGTTTTGTAAAGACTGGATGAACTACACCGTCTATAAAAGACTTTCTTGGCCCTGGACTCGCATAGACCACAACCTCTCTTATCGCTTCTACTTCGATCGCAATCCTATTTTGCGCCAAGATTTAGCCTGGGATAACGCTGACGAAGCCATTCCAGAAACTGGCAAATTCAAATCTAGACTACCCTTTGGACCAAAGGGTACTCTCACTGTGGGCGATACCATTAATTCTCGACTCACCAGAGTAAATAGCGTACCAGTTGATCGCAAAAAGCTAATTACCTACGGTGGCTACATCGTTAACCCCTACTTAGCTCCGGGTTTCAAACGATACGCCGAGACCGCAGCGTTCTATCCAATGTTTCTTTTATCCAATTCTTTCCCCGCTCACTTTGGCCGCGAGCATCCCGTTTTAGAATTTCTCAATCGAGAAATCACCAACATTCAAGTATCGAAAAAAATAGCTAAACAAGCAGGCACCCCGTTTGTCTATGTCTTGAACGATGGCATTTGCCCAGTTTCAAGTGCAATATTCTTGCCCAATGATGTTGCTCGCACACAATTCGTAGCTAAAGAATCTGATTTTGAAAAAGTACGCGACAAAGTCAATGTCGGCAAAGCACGAGTTTTCCGCAACGTTGACCACTTAACTTTCATTGATGGCGTCAGACCTCTTAATCCAATCATTTCGGTGGTCAATAGTCAGTTTAAAGATGAACTAAACCCACAAGATGGACAGAAAGACATTTTTGATTGGATCTTAAGCGACTTGGTCAACTCAGATCAGATTGGTGGCAGCCTAGCCAAAACCAAACAAGTACCGCAACCAGTCAAGAATGCTGCCGATGACTTAACCGAGATCAAAAGCTCTGTAGTAAAAGAAGACTCTTCATCACAAGAAGATTCAGCTACAAAAATAGATTCATCTGTAAAGGTAGAGTCAGAAGTAAAACCAGACATCGTGGTCGATAAAGGCGCTGCTGAAAAACAAGAAGCCGCGACTGGACACAGCACGGCTCAATAAGTACTGGCAAAAATCGAAATCGGCAGCAGGTTAATCTCAGTGTTCCTATTAACTTGGTTAGTCTGCTTAACTTGCTTAATCTGCTTAATTTTTCATTGACGCTGGAAGTTTTTGCGCTTAGCATAGAACTCTTATGTTTGAGATTCTCATGTATAGAAATCATATGTTTAGCTACAAACCCGCCAATAATAATAACGACAATAATGATTGCCTCCAGAATCTGGTTGCACTCGTAAGACAATGTCGTAGTTAAGCTAAACAAAACAACGAAGAAGTCATCGACCGCAACCAACCAGGTTGCGGTTTTTTTTGTTTTGGGAGAAATTATGGTTACGTCAATCAAACTAATAGAAGCGACCCAGCTTTTAACGCAGTCGACCCTCGGCAGCCCACTTGGAGCCAATGCCAATAACAGTGACTATGCAAACGAGCACAGCGACAAGATAGTGCGCATTAAGGGTCATCTGCAATCAATTCGCGACCTTGGTCAAATCATGTTTTTGATTGTGCGCGACGCCACCTCGACCATTCAAGTAGTAGTGACTGAAGCCACCTTGCAAGAGAAGCTGCGCCTGCTAACTAATGAAACACCATGCTATTTCGAAGGCTATTTGCAGGCACAGCAGTTAAAAAAGAACAGCGAATCAGCTGGTGTTGAGCTAGTTTTGACAAGCATAGAGGCCCTTGCCTCTGGTTTGCACGTACCTCCAATTGAAATCGGCAAGCAAACTAAAATCGATAACTTGTCTACTTCTACATTGCTCGACTATCGCCCCTTGAGCTTGCGCAACGAAAAAGTTAGAGCAATTTTTAAAATAGAAGCAGAAATACTGAAAGCCTTTCGTCACTATTTGAACGGCGAAAATTTCATTGAAATCCATTCGCCCAAAATTGTCGCTACTGGTACCGAAGGAGGAGCCCAGCTATTCAAAATCGACTACTTTGGGAGAACGGCCTATCTAGCTCAAAGCCCGCAGTTCTATAAGCAAATAATGGTGGGTGCTTTTGAAAGAGTATACGAAGTAGGTCCAGTCTATCGAGCTGAAGAGCACGATACTACTCGCCACTTGAACGAGTACATCAGCCTTGACATTGAGATGGGTTTCATCGAATCAGAGCAAGATGTCATTGCCATGCAAATTGGCTTGCTGCGTCACGTTATGGACCATGTAAGAGAACATTGCCAAAAAGAGCTGGCTCAGTATCAAGCCGTGGTACCGACGATAGGCACCACACTGCCGCAAATTAGACTAGAAGAGGCACAACAGCTTCTAGCAAGTAAGTACGGCTGGAAAAGTCAATCTGCCGACCTCGACGGCGAGGGCGAGAAGCTTCTCACTAGCCACTTTGAAAAGGAGGAGGGTATTGACATGGTTTATGTCACAGACTATCCGCATGCAATCCGACCATTCTATGCTATGCCGGGTGGGCCACTCGCCAGCGGTGAAGCCGGATCGAAGAGTTTCGACTTACTCTTTCGCGGCTTAGAAATAACAACCGGTGGTCAGCGTATTCATGAATATGAACAGCTGAAAAAGTCTATTGCCAGTCGGGGCTTGAACCCCGAAGACTTCACTGACTATTTGCTCTGCTTCAAACATGGCATGCCACCGCATGGCGGTTTAGCAATCGGCCTAGAGAGGCTAGCCAAGCAACTGCTGGGTCTACCATCAGTGAAGCAGACTGCGCTCTTTCCTCGCGACATCAACCGCATATCGCCATAAAGGAAAAATGGAATCACAATCGCGGCAAGCTCACTCGCTCAAGATCAGTCGCTCAGATTCAGTCGGCAGGGCTCATTCACTCAGCCTTCCGGCTTTATCTCGAGCGGCCACTTGCCGCCGCGAATTTAAACTGCCTTTGCTCAAACTGACTTTGCTCAAATTCTCAGCAATTTGATCTATCAATATTTTTCCACCAGAGCCATTCATATGCACTGGATCTTTGAAATTGCTGGCGACAAAAGTTTTACCATCATTTAAATCAAGCAAACTGCACCCTTGCTCGGCAGCCGTCTGCTTCAATAAAGCAATATATTTATCGTAAGAGCCTTGGGGCATCAAAGCCATATTGGCAGCTGTAAGTGGCATATTTACGAATAAGACTTCCACACCTTCAGACTTCAGCTGACTGAGCATGCGTTTGAAATATTCAGTTTGAATCTTAAACATAGATTCATTGGCGCCTTTGAAGCGTTTCTTATATTCACGACTATTATCTTGCCACGGATAAAAAGCATTGGGCTGCAGAGCCACCATGCCTTCCGTCACTTCATTGCCGCTAAGTGCGGCATCGGGATTGTTATCAGGCTTAGTGCCAGAGCTAATATTAGCGCTAGCATTTATTCGAGAACCAGCACCTGCACTAGAATCAGACGGAGAACTTACCACCGCAGTAACAGCCGAACTAATTGCATCGCTAGCCATAACCTGAATCTGCAATCTTTTGCCTAGCAAATAAATGTATTTGTCAGCCAAATACTGACCTCTATTGAAGATACTAGGCATAGACAAAGGCAAAAGCGAATCAATCTCGCTTTCAGATTTAAAGCGAGAAAAGTAATGATAGGCCGGAGTAGCAGCAGCGCACTCCACACCAGAATCAATGAAGTCTCTCAATGACAAACCAAATATGGCCACCTTAGGCTTGCGCTCTTGCGAGAAAAGTGAACTGACGATCATATAGTGATCAGATATCATTCCACCAGGTAAGGCAAAATTGAAACACTTCAGCTGCATGCCAGTTTTCTCGGCAATTCTCGCTTGCAGATACTGCGAATACGGATGGACAACCGGGTCAATAGTGACGTTTAGATAATCGGCATCACGACAGGCTGTCGGTATCATCATCAGAGACGAGCCAAAAAGCACCGCATCTGGTGCCTGCGCGCCCTGCATAAAATCACGTGTGCGATGACTTTCCCAGGTTGATTTTGTCGGAATGCGCTCGACAGGCATTGGCCGGAGTGGCTGCAAAGCCACCAAACCAGCATTGACCAAGGCAAACAGCCCCAAGGCCAGTAAAAACACACTGCCTTTTGCTGTTCTAGATTTTGGCCCAGTCATTTGCATAGGGCTAAGGCTACCAGCTATTTACAACTTTATTCTGAGAGCTGGCTTAGCTTTAGGGGTTAATTTAGTTAAGGCAGGCCTCGACAGCATCGGCCATTTTGGCCGAGGCCCCCTCAGCCAGCTTCAGAAACAATGACGGCTCAATTAATTCAAGTTCAAGCAAGCGCAACGCACCATTTCCGTCAGGAATGATGTCTACTCGGGCATAGAGCGGCTTTTCGTTTAAGGCAGCCAGGGTTTTATAACCAAAGGCGATTTCTTCAGCAGTAGCCATAACCTGGGCCTCCCCAGCCTCGCCAGCGACAGCCAAGTGCTGAAAAGCTGTCTTGCGAATAGCATGACTAAATTCGCCATCAATAAAAGCCAAAGCTCTCTCGCCATAGGTTTCTACTTCTGCCAAAAAGGGCTGAATCATAACGCAATAGTTACGCGCTAACTGATTGATATGCTCAAGGGCACCATCTTCGCCAGCGCCTGTACTCAAATCGAATTTTCTCACACCAAAAGTTGACAACCCAATAGAGGGCTTTACTACAACGATTTTGCAAGCTGCAAGTGAAAGGTTTTCCAGAATATCGGTAAGAGAAGAACGCGTTAGTTGCTCAGCATCCTCTTCAATGTAGTGCGTGGGAACGCAGTCAATACCTCGCGCCGATAAGTCTCGCAGATAGCGCTTATCAGAATTCCATTGCACAAGTTCCCTTGAATTTTTCAAAACACTATGGCCAGCAAGACTCTTCAGCCAGTCCATAAACTCGCCGTGGTGCAAATGGTAATCCCAGGTCGAACGCAAGACCACAAGCCGACTTGATCGGAACGGGAAAGAACTATCACGCCAATCAGCAACCGAGCAGTGATAACCTCGCTCACGCAAAATTTCGAGGGCATCAAGGTCATCGGGGTCACCCTGCTTGAGATCACCATAAGTAACGAAAACTATGTCCAGAGCGGGTTCCAAGATACACCTCCGATATAGCAGCCGAGCATTAACTGGATATTATCCAAATCAGTCCACTATTAACTTTGTAATCCAGCGTTACACGCTTATACTTCTGTTACGTGGAGTCTTCATATTTCCCTAACAAATAAAGTACCTAATCGGTGCGACATAACTGTTTGGCGTGAATATGGAAAACCTAGAATCAGTGCGATTTGAAAATTATAAAAGCCTGCTTCCCCCCAACCAAATAACTATCCACTAGAGATCCCTGGGTATCAACAATCGGCATTGCGAAATAGTCGCTTTTCTAGTGGCTGTTTTAACGCGCCCAATTAGAACAGTTAGAACTAGAACACAGCGAACTAGAACACTTTGTCAGACTGACTAGGATGAAAAACTTTGGAGGTTTATCCCTATGCGTATTGAACTCTTGTATACACCTGGTTGCAGCAACTACAAGAAAGCCCTCAGCACCCTTGAATACATCATCGCCGAGGAACGGCTACCAATACCAGTTGAACTTGTCGAGAACTACGCAAACGAAGAGGGAGAGCCAACAGTTCGAATAAATGGAGTATTGGTCAATAAAGCTGCGGCAAAATCGCAGCATTGTCTTGAGCATGTGCGTGAAGCGATCAGCCATAAGTGGCATGAAGTAAACCTGAGTCCTCTACTCACGGCCTAAAAAAACGTCGCTACGCAAAGACAGAGAGACCCGCCAAAAGCGGGTCTCTTTGCCTATTCTAATTGTCTTTTAAAGGTGCAACAACTTAGAGCCCGCTATCATTGACCTCGCGCCCAATACGAGGGCTTGGTTTCTAGTGCTGTTCGCTTTCGCATCTTCTCTTCCTAATGCTCTTCAACACCTTACAATACGCCCTCTTTCTGCCGATAGTGTTCGCTCTCTTCTGGCTTAGCCCGCAGAAATGGCGAGTCTGGATTTTGCTTAGCGCCAGCTACATTTTCTACATGACCTGGAAGCCCATATTCATTTTGCTTATTCTTGGGCTCACGCTCGGCAATTACTATCTAGGCTTCGCTGTCCATAAGTCTGAAAAACACAAAAAGCGCTGGTTAACCCTAGCGATCGTGCTTAACTTAGGAACCTTGGCCTATTTTAAATATGCCTACTTCCTTTGCGAGACGACAAATCAATGCTTGCAACCACTCGGTCTTCCTCCAGCAAGTTTGCCATTCAAAATAATTTTGCCGCTAGGCATATCCTTTTTTGTTTTTGAGTTCATTCACTATGTAGTCGATGTCTATCGCGGACACCAACCGATCAAATCTTTTCCAGCGTTCGCACTATTTGCATCGTTTTTCCCCACACAAATTGCTGGACCAATCAAACGCTTTCAAGACTTCATCCCCCAATTCCTTGCTCCTGCCAAACTTACTATCAACCAGTTTGATACCGCCATTTCATTGATTCTGCTAGGTCTGTTCAAAAAAGTTTTAATTGCCGACAACCTAAGCTTCTTTGTGCAAGGCGGCTTCTCCCAACCTCAACTTTTCTCAGGATTGGATCTCTGGATTTTCGCCTACGCCTTTGCTTTTCAAATCTATTTTGATTTCTCTGGTTATACAGACATCGCCCGTGGTTCAGCTAATCTATTCGGCTACAAGGTACCAGTCAACTTCAACCTGCCATACCTAGCTAGTAACATCTCTGACTTCTGGCGGCGCTGGCATATTTCTCTCTCTACCTGGTTGCGAGATTATTTGTTCATCCCCCTTGGTGGTTCAAGACTGAGCAAATGGCTCAACTATAGAAATTTGATCATTACCATGACGCTCGGTGGCCTCTGGCACGGCGCAGCTATGCACTATCTAATTTGGGGTCTTTACCAAGGCATTTTGCTTGTCGCCCACAAAGAGTTTCAAGCGTTCAAAGAAACACAGACTTGGCTCAAGAATGCCTTTGAATCACAGATTGGCAAGGTAGTATCAATTGTATTGACCTTCCATGTCGTGTGCATTGGCTGGGTTTTCTTCAGAGCAGAAACAAATACCCTGGCCTTGCAGATGCTAAGCAAAATGCTAACTCTTGCCCCCACAATCGAACAAGCAGCGGGGCAGACAAAAGACGTGGCCATGCTACTGCCGACAATTAACTACCCACTGATATATCCATCAGTCTTCTTACTCTTGCCACTACTTGCTTTAGCCCACATTGCCATGGGCTACATCAACAAAACCGATTTGATTGAGCGTACTCCAAAATTTGCAAAGATAGCCTGGTGCTGTGCCATGATCTTTGTTGTACTTGTCTTCTCTCCTGATAAATCACCCCGTTTCATTTACTTCCAATTCTAAATATGACTGCCGAAAAAGACAAACCAAAATCACTTCCAGCCAAGCTACTAAGCAGTTATGTTGTCTGTGCGGCCTTACTTTTCGTTGGTCTAGAGGCTATAGGCAGCGCCCTCAATACTTACTCACCCCAAACAATGGCCCTGAGCCCATATAAAAGCGCCAATCGCAGTTGGGTCTGGTGGAACGTTCGCGACTTTAGCCGCCTCAGAGCCGCACCAGATATAGTGCTGCTCGGTTCATCCTTAATGATGGCACCACTTCACGGTGGCGACGCTGTACACTTAAATTCGGCCCAGAATGTGCCGCTGCATCACAAGAGCCAATTACTCGAAGACTTACTAAAAGAGAAATTCGACCGCAGCTACCACACCTTTGCTTTTGCCCTAGGCGGCGAAATGGTATCAGATGCCTGGGCCATCAGCGACACTTTACTAAAAGGCAATAGAAAACCTAAGGTCATTATCTACGGTGTTGCACCACGCGACTTCATGGATTCAGCCTTACCTTCAGCGGCCTCCACCGAAATCTACAAATATATGAGCCGCATTGGCGATCTCTCGGCCGTAGACAAAGATGCTTATAGTTCTTTCTGGCAGCAAGGCGAAAATGCCTTGAGCAAAATAAGCTTTACCTACAAACATCGACCCGATTTTCTCTACATTCAACACCGCTGGGCCAAAGAGCTTTTTAGAAAATTGCTTGGCTACAAAGAGCTTGAACTAGTCAACTCACCATACCACGTGCGCAAGCAAGCATTTTCTGAACTACCAGAAGACAACGGTCCGGGTTCGCTCTTTGTTGATCCGCCTGGCCCTGCACAAGAACCCTATGAAGCTAATTTAGATGAATATCGCTTCCGTTATCGCAAAGTCAATCTCAAACAATTCAATACTCAGCTCTCATTTTTAGAGCGCCTTTTAGTATTGAGCGAGAAAGAAAACATTCGCGTAGTCTTGGTCAATATGCCTCTGACTGAAGACAATATTAACTTGATGCCACCGGGCTTTTACCAAAACTATCTAAATAAAGTAACGGCTTTGACTACCAGTCACAAAGCACTTCTGCTCAACCTTAACGACCCCCAAATTTTCCCACAAAAATATTTCACTGACTCAGTACACCTAAATGCTCGCGGTGGCGAACACTTCTTCCAAGTCTTGGCAGATAGACTGAAAGCAGACCCAGAGACTGCTGCGATTATTAGTCAAGCCGGGGTTGAGAGGGAAATTGATAGCGACAACGCTGGCGCTGAAATGACCCCTGAAATATCTAAAGGCAAAGACCCCGGTTCAGCAAAGATGCAGCCGAAGCTAACTCGTGCCATTTTAGAAGCTTTACCAAAGAGCGCCACAGTTCAAGACATAATCAGATTAGCTGGTCCACACCATAAAGATATTGGCTCTGGCATTCATATTTTGACCTATCCTCTAGCCGATGGAAGCTGGACACTAGTAGGCACGCCCGACATGAAGAGCATCCTGTACATTCACTATCAACTTATCGAGCCGAAGAGTGGTTTTGAGAAATAGGTGTATATACACCTATTTCTCAAATGGAAGCACCCAAGGTTCAGTAAGGATAGAGCTTTTGTAAACTAGGTGTATATACACCTAGTTTACAAAAGCTGATAGCATCAGAGATGCGGAGATTAGATGAAATCGGAGATGTTCAGGAATTGATAGCTTGAAAGACGATGAGCAAATTAAAAGAGGAAGAAACTCAGAAGAAAACGGCTATTTACCTGAGATGCAGAGCAAGTCGTCAAAGCCGCAAAGCACTCATTTGCATGTAGCAATCAGCCTGTCCTTTCTTTGGTATCCGTTTGCATGCCTTCTAAACTTTGTTTCAGATGAAGGCCTTCTATCCGTTGTAAGCGCATACCTCATGGCGTGCTATTTAATGCCAACCGTAGCTTTTGTAGTTCTCCTGATCACCAATAGTTGGTTTAGAAAGTCTTTCCTTTGGATTCTGCTACTTTGGTTTGCCACGACCCAGATTGGTCCAATGACCCAAGGCGCATTAACTCGAACTTTCATTGAGTCGAACAAAGCGATTCGCGCGCAACTAACGAAGGTATCCACTGGTTTATTGAAATAGTTAAGTACTCAACTATTTCAATAAAAGCTGATAGCATCAGAGAAGCGAAAAAGAGAGAAAAAAATTAAGTTTGACTTCTTGCAGGGGTTAGCAGCTTGAAAGAAGAAATAGAAGTGCCGTCTGAAGAGGTAAGCAATTCACCAGTGAGGACAAAGCAGTGGCCTTTTGACACGGCTACTTCGCCCGCACCGGCAGCAGTTAGCAATCTGCTCCAGTTGGCTATCTGGACATCCTGCCTCTGGTATCCGGTCGTAAGCCTCTATGCCTGCTGCCTTGCCACAATAGTAGCTGCACCTTTTGTATCAGCTGAACTTCTCCCGCGCTTTGCCAACTCATACATCTGGTTCTGCTATCTATTACCACCAATCTCCTTTGTAGCACTTCTATTTAAGAGCCGTTGGTTTAGAAGATGGTGCCATTGGTTTCTTCTAACCTGGATTGGCGCTAACATGTTTACAGGTATTACTGAAAGTGCTCTCACCAGTTTTTGTTTGCGAGCCAACACAGAGTTTCAGCGGCAGTTCAAGCCCCACTCCACGAGTTTGGAGAAATAGTTGCATATGCAACTATTTCTCTTTAAGCAGATAGCACGAACGGGTAAGGATGAAAAGGTCTTTAATATTGAAAATTCACCACTAGCTTCTGCAGCAGCGTCTGGTTCCGTCGAAATTCAATATGGATAATTCTTGCCTGGTTAGGCTTAGAGCCTTCGCTATTTAGTACGCTCCGGGTCAGCCGCCACAAGGCGCTCATCGAGTTCATCTAAAGTCTTGAGCCTGGCAGCCAGCAATTGCTCTGGCAACAAACCCTTGGCCCGCATTTTCTTTTGATAGCGCAGCTGATCTATCAACAAATAATTTGTCAGAAATAGAGAAGACGCTGAGCCAACTGTTGAAGCAATTCCACCAGCCATGTACAAATTATTGGCAGCCTTTGGCCTTTCGCGCAGTCGATTGAGGGCCACAGACGCCAATATATCTTGCGCCAAGTAAGTCCCAGAAATAGCAGGACCAGAAAGCACACCCTGCAATGCGACTTTGTTTTGATGGCGCTGGTCAATCAGGCCCTGTTCAATATATTTGTCATAACGAGCAGACCAAAGCAAATAAACAGACACTCTGTTTTGAACTGAAGCAGCGGTTTCTAAAATCGATATGTCTTTTGACGAAAGCTCACTATTGAGTTCATCCATGGCAGCTTTGGTTTCCTTTTCAGCACCGCTAAAATCTTCCTTCAAAGTTGCCGAAAGACGCTTGCGCCAGTAGCGATAAAACATATTGTATGACTTAGCACTGGCTGGCGCACTTGCTATTCCAAACGTATCGCCTACCATACCAGTATTAGCAGAGGCATTGCCAAGTTCCGGCCGAGTCAGCGATTTAATGGCAAGAATTTGAGAAGCGGTGTAGGCGCTATCGGCAACAATATCTAGTATGTAATAAACGTTGAAGCTCGCTTGGGTTGACTTAACATCGGCGTAAACATCGGCAAACTCAGACAAGCACCAATCACGAAAGCTCTTGAGCACACGGCCTTCCGCCTGGCAAACACTGATTGATTGCAGGTCAGAATTCTTCTTCATCAAAGCATCTCGCTCTACCATCATGGCGTCGATCTCTCGAATTCTTGCCACAACATTCTTCACCGCAGCACCAGGACTAGTACCATTGCGAATATTTTTGAGCGCAGTATAGCCATTAGAGCAAAGTTCAACAGCGGAGCTGCCACCATCAAGAGCAATTCCCACCAAACCGGCCTCTAGCCCCTGGCGCGAACCGCGCACCGAAATACGTTCAGGCACTTTAGTATGGCTACCACAGAGGGCGACGTTGGTAATATTAGAAGCCATTGAAGCCATGGCCGACGATACCTGAAAGGCAAAGTAGCGGGCGCGGCGATATTTAGGCTCTTTTGTGCCTTGCACTCGATATTGCAAATAGTACCGCTCTAAGTCTATTTCTTTTCGCAAAATTTCATTAGCCAACTCGTCAATACGCAGTTCATCAGAACTAATGGCTGCGGCAGAAGGAACGGCAACAAACAAAGGAACGAAAACAGACAGCAGTGAAAAACAGCAGGCTACAATTTTTCGAGCGAGGCTATTCATCAAAGTCAAAACTATCCGTACAGGGCTTTGACGATCAACTTTTGGAACTCAATGCAGAGATGCTCACTATTGGTTAGAAAGCGCCCGACGCTAGGTATACCACCAATCAATCCCCGCTGAACAGAGTTAGTGAGAATGTCATCCTCTTCGCCAACTTCTGTATTGAAATCAATTAGTTCTTGTGCCCATTTCTTATCAACGCCAGGGGCAAAATATTGCTCCGAAAATCCCTTAGCTTCATTAGGCCCCAGTGGCATCCAAACATCAATGGATAAATTAGGAAAACCTGGATTGATGTTGACAGTAAAATTTGGCCAGAGTAGATGATACTGGGCCTGCTTAACCGAGCCAGCAGCATCATAGATTTTGATTCTAGTTTTGCCCTCAATAGCTGATTCGCGCACATGACCAACCTGACTCAAGAACCACTGGTGTGAAGTCAGTTTGTAGCTATCTTGATCAACGTCAATAGCAGCAGAGAAACCAGGATGTGCCACAGCACAGTGATAACACTCTAGATAATTCTCGAGCATAGTCTTCCAATTGGCACGGGCTTGCCATTCAGTACGCTCCCACAATTCAAGTGAATTTAAATCGAGACCGCTATCAGCGATTATGTCTAGCACTGGCCCGTAATACGATTCTAGCGAATCACAATTCTCATCAGCATTGGCAAAGACCCATGGCCCTAAAGTATCTACTTTAATTGAAAGCAGTGGATAGTCACTTTTGTCAAAATTGGGCTCTCTGTCTGCTCGCGGGGCAGCCTTGAGATCGCCCTTTATATCATAGGTCCAAGCGTGATAAGCACACTGCATGATTTTGGCATTGCCGCAGCCTTTCATCACTTCATGTCGTCTGTGCCTACAAACATTGATGAATCCTTCAAGGCCATTGTCGTTGCGGATAACAACAACGGGAATTTCACCGACATAGCCCGTTATGAAATCACCAATTTTGGCAAGCTTCTGAACCGGACCAATATATTGCCACGACTTGCGAAAAATCTTCTCAATCTCTTCAGCTGTAATTGCCGGATCGGTATAAAAGTGCGCGGGGATGGCTTCGCCACGATCAAGGCCGGCGAGCAATTCATCTTTCTTCTGGCAAAGCTGCTGCATAGTCAATTAATCCTCGCCTTGAAACCCCACTGGCGTCAATCTAATACTGCCGGTCTAAATTACCAATCAGGTATTACCAATCAGATATTAGCAACACGCCATTGCCAACCCAAGATACTGACAGGCATAAAATCATAACCGATGTGACACTTCCTTTTATTAAAGTCGCGCTTGATGGTCATTCAACCAAACTCTAACCAAAAGCACATGATAGAATTTGCCATCATTCAAGAGCGCCCGAAAGCTCTTGGCTTATGCGTCTACTAGAACTATGACCAGCTCATAGACAGTTCATAGACCTGATCCTAAAACCGTTCAGGAAAGCCCAGTTTATTGTTGAAAACTCATGCGGGTGTTGCCATGCTTTATCGTCTAAACCGTCTTTTCCATCCAACTTCTAAGCGTACTTTTGTTGTGGCCGTCGACCATGCCCTCTTCAATAATGCTGCTTTCTTAGAAGGCATTGAGAACATGGAAAAAACTGTCTCCACCCTGACAGATGCCAACCCCGACGCCATGCTGCTCTCCCCCGGTGAAGCCCCTCATCTGCAAAAACTACCAGGCCGCAATAAGCCTGCCCTGATGCTGAGAGCCGATACCGCCAACTTCTATAATGATGTATTGCCATCTTCCAAACTATTTTGCGAAGCTTACGAAGAAGCAGTGGAAGTCGCAGTGCGACTTGATGCTGCCTGTATTTTGTTGAACTTGCTACAAGTCGATGAATACCCTGAAATGCTCAACCAGTGCGTGCGCAATATTCTTCGTTTAAAAAATGTCTGCGACCGTTACGGCATGCCCATGGGTATCGAGCCCCTTTCATTCAAACGCAGCAAAGATGGCATGGTCGGTGATGGCAATCCAGCCCGCGTTGTTACCTTGGCCCGCATGGCCGCGGAGCTGGGTGCTGACATCATCAAAACTGATTCAACCGAGCCCGAAGAAGAATTCCATCGCGTTATCGAAGCCGCTTCAGGAGTGCCTGTATGCGTAAGGGGTGGTGGCCGCGCTTCTAATATCGAAGTGCTTCAACACACCGAAAAATTAGTGGCTCAAGGTGTTGCTGGTATCATTTACGGCCGCAACATCATTCAACATAGCGACCCTAAAGGAATGACACAGGCTCTGCAAGCGGTTCTCCACCACGGCGAGAGCGCATCCAGCGCTATGAAATACATCAAAGAGCCAGTAGCTGCAGGCAAGAAATAGGCAGCCTGGCAAAAAGAGAGAGAGAACTAAGCAGCTAAGTGAAGAGCTGCTAAGAGGCAAATTGTCAGGAGTTATTTATGAAGCAAAGCGAAATTAATAAACTTTGTCGAGAGGCAGCAGACTGCCTTAAACAACACAACTGGGTACTGCCACCTCAGCCTGAATGGTCAGCCACCGACTTTGGTCTTGGCGACTACGAAAAAATTGGCTTGGTCGAAGTACTTCTTGCCAACGAGCCCGAGTACTGCGAAAAAATCATGTACGCGCGAGAAGGTATGGTCACTCCGGCCCATACTCACTACGAGAAAAAAGAAGACATTATTTGTCGTCACGGTACGCTGAAAATTACTCTTTGGTCGAAAAATCCAAGCGAGCATAAAGCCGAAGGAACAGTTGAAGTAAAAATCAATCGCAAAATGGAAACCCGCCAATCAGGGGTACCATTCGAGATGTCTGCTGGATCGCGCATAACTCTGACATCTGGCATCTGGCACGAATTTGTGCCAGTCAATGGCGTCAGTGTAATTGGCGAAGTGAGCACTTTCTGCAATGAAGAAACTGACAATATTTTTGCCAACAAAGAAATCGATATATTCCAGGCCCCTCAGGCAGACGAACCAGTGGCTTTGCCTGTTTGAGATAAAGCTACGCCTGAGGTCAATTGATGTTTGAGGTAAAACAATGCTTCCCCATGCTCTAATTTTTGATATGGACGGCTTGATTCTCGATACCGAGAATCACTACAAGCGAGCTTGGACAAAAGCAGCAAAAGAATTTGGCTTTGACCTGAGCGACGAGCTTTATTTACGTTTAATTGGCATCACAGTTGCCGACGCCGAAAATGTGTTAGCCGAAGAATTTGGTGCCAGCTTTCCCAAAGATCAATTTCACCTGCGCGCCCAAGAGCTTTACGAAGAGCTGCACCACAAAGAAGGACTGCCCTTAAAACCGGGCATCAAAGAGCTTCTCCTTTGGGCCCGCGAACAAAATATTCCTTGTGCTGTAGGCACGTCTACCGTTAAAGAAGAAGCAGTACGACGACTTGTGCACCACCAAATAGTTGACTACTTTGAAGTAGTCATTGGCGGCGACATGGTGGAGAGAGGCAAGCCAAATCCAGATATTTTCCTCCTCGCTCAATCAGGCCTAGGCAAAGAAGCACAACATTGCCTCATACTAGAAGACGCTCACAGTGGCCTTCTTGCAGCCCGAGCCGGGGGTATGCGCTCATGCTTAGTGCCAGACTTGCTACCGGCAAGTGCTGAATCAAGAGAACTTGCCGAAGGAGTGTTCGACTCATTGCATGAAGTGCGCGAATGGCTCAAGCTGGGTTGTCCGGCTTCGCAAGAATGCAGGCACTAATTGTCATCGTCAGCACTAGCACCAGGGATACGTCCGCGCTTACTGACATACCTTTGCTACGGCGCCATGATGAGCTTGGCCATTGGCGTCAATTTGCTACCTATATTTCTGGTCTCAATTCAACATTCTTTTACTAGCTCTTTTACTAGCTCCGGTCTAAGTTCTGGATCAGCCAATCTAGGCCTATCGCAAGAAGAGTTAGGCAGGCTCGGCGCTTTTACATTTTCTGGATTGGTAGCAGCGATTCTTCTCACTGGCCCCCTAGCCGATCGCTTCGGAGCAAAGCTATTTGCTCTAGCTGGCAATGCCCTTCTCGTGCTGGGTTTGCTTCTTACGGCTTGGTCGCCCACTTATGCAATTTTGCTCTGGGCCAACTTTGTACTAGGCTTCGGTGCTGGAGTACTAGACATGGTGCTGAGCCCCATTGTTTCAGCAATTAACCCAGAAAGTCGCTCTGCATCAATGAATTGGCTTCATTCGTTTTACTGCGTTGGTGCCACTCTTACCGTAATGGCCGGTACAATTGCGCTGCAATGCAATATTTCTTGGCGCACGGCTTGCCTGCTGTTAATTCCACTACCTGCACTGCTTATTTTCGCCCTTGGCGCAGGTAAGTTTCCCGCTCTAACCAGTGAAGGTGAAGTTCGCACTCCTTTCCTCAAACTGCTTGGTTCACTCTGGTTTGTCGGTGCTCTAGTAGCGATTTTCTTGGGCGGAGCGACTGAGCTGGGCATGGCCCAATGGCTGCCAGCCTACGCCGAGTTAGCCTTAAAATATCCCCAATGGGTGGGTGGTGCTGCTCTCTTCTTCTTCTCTATCTGCATGGCCATTGGCCGCATGGGCATTGGCGCCTTAAGTACAAAACTTGATTCATGCACAATCATGTCTTGGGGTTGCGGCCTATCGGTAGCACTGTTCTTGTTGGGTTCATTTTGCCCAGTGAGATTAGTCGCGTTAATTTCCTGTATTCTCGCCGGACTAACAGGCAGCTGCCTCTGGCCAACCATGCTAGCAATCACCGCCGACAAATATCCCAACGGCGGCGCCACCATGTTCGGTGCTCTAGCAGCCTTCGGCAATGCCGGTGGCATTTTTATGCCTTGGCTCGTCGGCATCATCGCCGACAAATACGATCTGCATTGGGGCTTAGCAATATCGGCCTTGGCGCCGCTCTTCATGCTTCCTCTAGTACTCATGCTCGGGCGCAAACTAGTAAAAGCTTAGAGACTTGAATGGCACCGAAATCTCAGCAAACTTTAAAATACGACTTTAAATTGTAGACCTAAACCTTAGGCACCACATTATCACGCAATGCAATACGCTTAGCGACATCTGCTCCAGAGTTTAAACCGCCTTCCATATAGCCTTGAAAAGCAAAACTAGTATGCTCTCCGGCGAAGTGTAGTCGACCACTGGGGCCGGAGCAGAATAACCGGCCTGAGACCATGGGTCTGAAGGCCAATCAATAAATTTACCTTGAACAAAATTGTTGGCGTAGCTTGGATATATTTTCTGAAGCTCGAGGGCATAGTGCGCCATACGTTGCTCCGCTGGCCAGCCTCGGCCATAATCAGCAGCATTGCCTCCAGCAAAAACTGTTAAGCAAGAATGGCCAATGGCCGATTGCATATCAGTGGCCTCCCAGGTTTCGGCCACCGGGCCATCACTGAGAGAGACAGGCGAGACTTTATCTTTCTCCCAGAAGCGCGTGCGCACCTCGGACAAGAACTTGACCTGATTAGCCATTTGTGGAGAAAGCTGGGGCGGCAGAGAAGGGGTAAAGGTAATACGCTTCCAAGTACCCGGTGGCACACTTAGTATCACATCATCAGCTTCCATAATTTTGCCGTCAGCCAAAGTTACTACAACTTTGTCGGCTCTTACATCCACCGCGGTAACAGGCATCTCTAAATGAATACGCTGGCGACCAATGGCATCGGCGAGCCGCTCAGCCAACTGCACATTGCCACCCTTGCAGCGAAAACGCTCGCTTTCGGTCCAATATTTTTCTACACCTCCACCCTTAACCACAGCCAGTCGAGCCAGCAAACTCTGCCAACCCGGATCGTTTGCATCTGACGCCTCAGACAAACGAATAGCTTTTTTACAAAGATCCGAGCACTTAAGATCTTCTATCCAGGTATTTACGGTCTTAGCGTCAAGCTCTTTAGCGTTTGGACTTTTCCAGGGCTGATAAGCATCAATCGGCTCTGCAATTTTATTATAGGCACTGAGATAGTGCTCAACTTCTTGCCACAGCGCTTCGGCTTTCTTTGGCGCCAGTAGCTCACCGTTGCAATAAAACGGCTGCTCACTATCAGGGTAAGAAGTGCGCTCCAACATTTCTAACTTGAAACGCTTAGCATAGGCCTGCCATGTCGGATGGTTTGCGCCAATTAGCTCTGCACCGGCCTCGACATGCTTGCCATGAATGAAATCATAAAGTGTCTGCACGCGTCCACCCACTCGGCCGCGGGCTTCTATGACAGTAACGTCGTAACCAGCAGAGAGCAATTCATAAGCAGCAGCAAGACCTGAGAAACCCGCTCCTATAACAATTATCTTACGATCGTTTCTAGCCTTGCCAAAAGCACCACCCGAAAAGCCATAGCTCAGCATTAAGCTGGCGGCCGTAGCCATCATCCCCTTGAGCATTTCACGACGAGAGAGTCGCTCATCTTCAGGAAGAAAACGGTCGTTCAGTTGATTGATGATGGAACGGGACATTTCGTTTTTACCTTTACGAGAAACAGTGGAATACAGAGGAAAAAGAGACCGCTAGTAATCGAAAGAATGTGCAGCAATTGAAGCTTATGAGCAGAGTCAGTAACAAACTCCACGTAGGCATCGACAGCAATCATACCGAGTGAATAAGAAAGATTGGATACAGCATAAGCAATGGCGTAAGAAGTAGATCCCCGCCTATCCACGGCATCTCCCAGCTCAGCAGAAGTAGGGTTCATAGTAAAAGCGTAGCCCACGGTGACTAAGCAAAGCACAACAGTAGCGAGAGTTAAATTAGGAGTTAAAGCCAGCAATGGCATTGAAACTGCCGTAACCAATAAACCGATAACTGCGGTTGGTCTCACTCCAATTTTATTCGAAACAGCATCTACAGCAGGAGGCATAAAGGCATAGATCAAATTGGAAAAAGTAAACAAGGCACCAACAGTCGCCGGCGTGGCCTTGGCAATGCGCATTACATGCATAGGAAAGAGCGGCTCCATCATCGCCCACCCGGCCGCCGCCAAGGCCACAGCAAATGCAGCAGTAAGTACGCTTTTGTCAGTGATGATGCCACCAACTTCGGCAAACGTATCTTTCCATGGGCCTTTAACTTTGGCAAGCTGCTTCTTCGAAATAAAGACAAAACGCAAGACAAAATCTAAGGCCAGGAGGCCAAGCATAAAATAGATGGTTAAGGCATAGCCGAAAATATCGTACATTTCACCGCCCACCAAAGGGCCGATAACTGAGCCAATGGTACCTCCTAGCAAAGCAAACCCCATAGCGCGAACGCGGCGCGCCACAAAGTATTCAGCCACCAAGGCAAGACCGGCTGTCCATGTGCAGGCCGCTCCAGCACCTTGTAATATGCGAGAGAAAACCACCACTTCTGGTGTGGTGCCAACTAGAAAGAGAATGGCAGAGACAAACAGCAGAGCCACCCCAACAATCATTGGCTGCCTGCGACCAATGCGATCGGTTATCAGCGCAAGAATTGGGGCGGCAATGATCAAGCCCAATGCATAAGCACCATATAAGGTGCTTACCATGTGCTCATCTTTTATATGAGCAGGCGACATTGGCGTAAGCGGGGCGACCGCCCCATATAATACCTCTTCAACACAAAGCGCGAACGAAACTACAAACAAGACCATGTTAGGAGAAGTTCGCAGTTTTTCCACCCAGCTCATAGACTGAAACCATGCATATCGGCGCCAACTGTGATTTTAGCGCCTTTACGTATAGAACACCTCTTGAGATGTCAAAATCCGCCAGATTTCATTTTGCCAGACTCTCCAAGGCGCAATCTAGAGGGATCGGTTTGCTGTTTTTGTCTACGGAAACAAGAACAAAATTACCGTGGGCGCAAAGTTGCCTCTCCCCAGAAAGTAGATTCTCACCAAACAACTCGACATTGACAGTAACAGACGAATTCCCACGTTTTATTATGCGCCCAATTACTTCTACTAGATAACCATGTTTCACTGGAGTCTTAAAATCAATACGCTCAGATGATGCAGTCACCATAGACTTGCGGGCATAGCGAGATGCCGTAATGAAAGCGCTCTTATCCATCAACTCAAGGGCATGGCCACCAAATAAGGTGCCATAGTGATTGGTCTGATTGGGAAAAACCATTTCGACCATTCTTGTCTCATATTTTGAAAAATCATTTGTACTCATACGTATCTCCCTATAGAAATAAAAAGTTCCTGACCAAAGGCAGGAACGAAATCTCGTATGAGCCACTGTACAGTGGCCATAGATACTTGCCTCCTTGCCTCGAAGAGGTGATGTAATAGTGCTCAAGTGGGTAGCCTGACTAGCAATTACTTGCTTCACAGTTGCGGGACAGCGGTGGATTTTCACCACACTTCCCCCACCAGATCGCCAAAAGCAATCTCTTTATTTATTGAACACTTTCAGTTGATGTAAGCAGCTCCTCCATTAACGGCCACAATTATAGCCTATCCCAAATTCAATAGAGCCGGCCCGCCAAAGAGCATTTCGATCAATTCAAAGCTACTCTCCACAATCAGGCGAGGTAAAATGTCGGAGAAGAGAAAGACTATTTTTCTATGCAGGGCTGATGACTAGCGCGCCAGAATCACAAGAAAATGAAGCGCCTAAAGGCGATGACGAAAAGGCAACCCGTCCATCCCTGGCAGCTATTGCCGCCGTCTTTCTCCGCCTTGGCAGCACCGCCTTTGGTGGCCCAGCAGCTCACCTCGCGCTTATGGAAGAAGAGTTAGTACGGAAACGAAATTGGCTCTCACGACAAGACTTCCTCGACATGCTCGGAGCCGCAAGCCTGATACCCGGCCCCAATTCTACTGAAATGGCTATCCATGTGGGCTATAAGATGGGCGGCCTACCGGGATTAGTAATTGCTGGCATTGGCTTTATCTTACCAGCCTTCCTCATGATATCAGCCTTAGCCTGGCTCTATCTCAAGTTTGACAAATTACCGATGCTGACGGCAATACTGTATGGCCTCAAGCCAGTAGTGATAGCCATTGTTTTTCAAGCTCTGTGCTTACTAGCAAAAACGTCTCTCAAAACAACCATTCTAAAAATTACCGGATTGTGTGTGGCCGCGTTGTATCTACTTGGAATGAATGAGCTAGTTCTACTTTTCGGCTGCGGACTTGTAGCTGCTATATTTCATTTTGCCAAGAGCCCGCAACCAAGAGAAATAAAAGCACTCACAATCTTGACTGCAGCCTGTACGAGCCTATTGGGGAGCACCTATTTACTATCAGCCTACTCTCTCAAAGCAGTCAGCTACAGCCCGGCAGCTCTGTTCCTCTATTTCTTAAAACTTGGCTCGGTGCTGTATGGCAGTGGTTATGTATTGCTTGCTTTCTTACGCACAGACTTGGTTGAAAACTATCATTGGATAACGTCAGCGCAACTATTAGATGCTGTGGCCATGGGCCAGATAACTCCCGGCCCGCTATTTACCACGGCTACCTTTGTGGGCTATCTACTAGGAGGCCCAACAGGGGCAGCCACTGCCACGATTGGTATCTTCCTACCAGCCTTCCTTTTGGTAGCCTTCACCGCACCCCTTATAAAAAGAATGCGAGCCTCGACCCTAGCTGGTCATTTTTTAGATGCCGTAAATGCCGCCTCCATAGCCCTAATGGCTGGCGTTTTACTGCAACTAGGCCGGGCAGCCTTGATTGATCTACCAACAGTTATCATCGCTTCCAGCAGCGCCATATTTTTAGTACGCTTCAAGGTAAACTCGCTATGGCTGATGCTTGGCGGCGCAATTGCCGGTTTCATCTTCGCCCAGGGGAAACATTAACAACAACTCACCTGAACTTTTGAACTTTTTGGGCTGTCGACACGTCTTCATTTGTATCAACCATTTTTTGGAGATTGCTTTCATGAACAGGTTACACATTTCAGCTTTGTCCCTAGCGGTATTGCTAGGCCTTGCCAGCGCCGCGAACCAAACAGCTGAGGCTTACCCCTACGGCGTCAACAACAGGCAAGAACGACAACAAAATCGCATCCACAGTGGCATAAGAAGCGGCTCTCTCAACCGAAGAGAAACGGCCCGCCTCGGCAAACAGCAATATGCTCTCAATCAAAGAGAAGCCAGATACCGCGCCAGCGGCAATGGCATGAGCAATTCAGAAAGAGCCAGACTGCAAAGACAGCAAAATCAAATGAGCCAAAACATCTATCAACAAAAGCATGATCGCCAAGGCTACAATTCAAACAGACAGGGCCGCTCGCTATATGACGTCAACCACACCCAGCAAAATCAAGCGAACCGCATAAACCAAGGTGTTCAAAACGGTTCGCTGACAACCCAAGAAGCCGCCAGACTGCAAAATCAGCAGACTCAGTTTGCCGCTCGCGAAGCCAGCATGCGGGCCAGCGGCAACGGCCTGTCGGTTCAAGAAAGAGCCAGGCTAGACAATCAACAAGATCGCATGAGCCAAAACATCTATCAGCAGAAAAACGATGCCCAAGGCCTAAATCCCGGCGGACCAAGACCAGGTTCACCGTATAACAATCGGGGCATAAACGGCGACCAAGCCAACCAGCAAGCACGCATCAATCAAGGTGTCCAATCTGGGTCACTGACCCCTCAAGAGGCTCAACGGCTACAAAACAATCAGGCTGAATTTGCAGCAAAAGAAGCTAGACTGCGCGCTAGCGGTAATGGATTAAGCTATCAAGAAAGAGCCAGATTAGAAGCAGAACAAGCCAAGCTCAGCAGACAAATCTATAATCAAAAGAATGACGCCCAAGGTATCCCACAGTAAGGTCTAAGAAACAATCAAACAGGGAAGAAAATTCCATGTTGAGCGAAATAGAGCCAGGGTGTTAACTCAACTCCGGTCAACTTGCGCAAATCGGCCACATAAGTCTTGATTTGTTCACGGTGTTTGCGTGCTTGAATCTCTACATCTTTGGCAGCGAAATGATCGGTCTTGTAGTCAACCAAATGCCAATCGCCTGAGGCGTCTTGAAAAATTAAATCAGGGCGCCGCGGGCGAATGTCAGGGCCGGTCTCTGAAAAGCTAGAAGCAGCATCAATCAAATAAGGCAATTCATGTCGTCGCTGTTGACTTTGCGAAAGCAGGCTGTAAAGCCTGCTTTCGTAATACACACCAAGCAAACGCTCGCCTTCATCAACTAGACTATTGAGCAAATCGCTGTGTGCCACCATAGTTCCTTGGGTAAAAGCAATGTCGGCTATCCAAGCGCGATCAACCTGGCGCCCTGACGGTGGCAGGTTCTCCATTAATGAGTGGAAGAACGTACCTAAAGATGCCGCAGTGACAATTCCGGCAGTAGGTGGCAATCCATCTCTAGGCGTCACCCGGCTGCGCCCTTGCTCATTTACTTTAAGATCTTCGCCAGTGCTTTGACTTTGCTCTAACCCGAAGAGACTCTGTAGGACGCTGACATCACTTACACCAAGAAGCACTCCAGGCAATGGCAAATCTTTAGCCTGTTCCGGCACGGCAATACCAACAGCCAGGCTAAAGCTATAAGGAGCTACTTCCCCATCGCTGCGAGATGCAATAGTGAGATCAATGCAATCATCAGGGCCTGGCCGCACGGCGTCTTCTTTATCTAGCCCCAGCACTTGCATCAACCATTGACGATAAGACTCAGCCTTCTTAAATGGCGCCGAGAGGAAAACGCCTAGATTATCCCTAGCCCTAGTCATAGCCACATAGAGCAAGCGTTTTTTCTCTTCTCTCTCCATTTGTTTATCTAAATGACTGGCCACTTGATACCAGGCTGGCGTCTCTTGCTCTTTAAGGCGGGTGCTATTGAAAGCTACACCATAACTAGAGTGGTAAACCAAACGGTCGGCATTGCGCAACAGCTGCCCACCCAAACATGGCAATGCCACTACCGGAAATTCTAAGCCCTTACTGGCATGAACTGTCATAAGTTTCACGGCATCGGCACTATCTAATGGTGCTTCCGATTCACGCATACCAAATTCGCGCATCAAAGCCAGACGGTGAGCGAATTCCCCGCAAGAAAGATGTTCGTGCTCAGAAGCCAAATAAGCCATTTTCCAGACGTTGCGAGAGCGCTGTTTACCATCGGGTGCTGCCAACATCGCTAAATCGTAGTGGGTATCATCAATAATTTTCTGCACCAATTCACCTAGGGGCAAAAGGGCTGAGTACTCCATCAAATTTCGCAACTGCCGTGCAGCCAGAGACAAAGACTCCACCCCGGGCTCACGAGCCCGCACTACATTAGCAACAGCAGACCAGAGGGGCTGCCCCGGGTGATCAGTAACAACTCGGTGCAAAAGATCATCGGTAATAGAACAGAAGGGCGAACGCAGCACAGCCAAGAGCGAATGACTGTCTTTAGGGTTATCTAAAAAGCGAAAGAGGTTCTCAAAATCAGCCACTTCTTGGCGGCGCAAGAAGCCGCTGCCGCCGAAAGTTACATATGGAATATCGAGCTGGGCAAACATTGCCTCAAAAGAAGCAAAGTCACTGTTGCGCACAACTAGAACAGCACAATCACCATAAGTAATTGGCCGCACGCCGCCATTTTTCGCCGCAATTTGATAGCCGCCTTCCACTTTCTTCTTCAGCCAATCACCGACTTGATGGGCCTCGTATTGTGCTGGCGTCAAACCATGGGGGTCTTCTTCTATATCGATATCTAGCATCAGAACTTCAACGGCTGAAGCACTCTGCGCTTCAGAAGATACTATGCTCAAATCAGCTTGACGAGCCGGTTCGAGGGCTTCAAAAGCCGCCACATAAGGCACGACTTCTGGATCAGCGTCAAGCAAATGATCGAAAACAGAGTTGACGAAAAACACAACTTCTGGGTGACTGCGAAATGATCGGGTTAATTTAGTAACCAGTGAAGAGCCACTCAAACTAGAGCTTTCATGCTTGAACAAAGACTTCCACTTATTGAAAGTAGCAACGTCAGCGCCTTGAAACTTATAGATAGACTGCTTATCATCGCCAATTAAAAATACTCTAGTATTTTCACCAGCCAACAAGGTTAATAGCGTGGCTTGCATATCATTAGTGTCTTGAAACTCATCGACAAGCAAAGCCTGCAACTTGTCGTTGAAGTAGTTCCTCGACTGCGAATCTTCTTTTTCTAGACAAGCACAAGCCAAGCTAATTAAGTCGTTATAGTCGACAGTAGTCAGTTCGCGCTTGTACTCTTCATAAATTGCCAAAGTGCGCTCAAACAGCTGAATAATTCCAAGGGTCAGAGCAAAGCCCCGCTCATCTTCTTGATTGAGAGTAGCGGGAATCTTGCCGACAATAGCTTTGGCTTGATCGCGGCAGGTCATCAAGGCCTTGCGCAGTTCTTTGGCGTCAGGTTTGGTGCCCCCAATATTGCCAATTGCCAGAGTAGCGACTGACATAAACGCTTGCCAACGCTTAGAAACAGAATCGTCGGCAAACAACTGTTGGCAGAGATCAAGTAGCAACTCGCGAACAGGATTGAGCTTGTTTGCCGCATCAGCCATGGAATTCATACGCACATAATCGAACGACAAATTGAATTCACGATTATTAGAAAGCCCGGACAGTGCCGCACTTTGCATATCGAGTAGCACTCTTTCAGCGGTGCTGCGCATACCATCGATTGTCAGCGAGTCAAACGCCTTTATAGATTGTTTAAACTGCATTGAACCTTTGAGCAAACGGTTCAATATCTTCTTAATCTCGTCAATAGAAAATTCCTGCAAGACATCGTGCTCGCAACTACCAGAACCCGGCTCTGTCGCAGTGGCAGCGCCGTAGCGCTCAATTACAGCCTTGAGTGCCCGGTCAATACTATCTTGCAATAGTTCATTCTGAGTCAACTCATCGAGCACTTCGAACTGTGGATCGATACCACAATCAGCTGGATGGCTCTTCAAAATAGATTCGCACAAAGAGTGGATTGTACCAATACGCGCGCCATCAACTTCTGCCAAGCAATCGAGCCAACGGCCCGCTGACTCTTCTTGAGAGAGCGTGAGGAAGCGAGCCTTAAGCCTTGAACGCATCTCGGCGGCAGCTTTGCGGGTAAAAGTAACCGCAATTATATTTGACAGCGAGCAATCAGGATAGCGCCGCAAAATTTCCACATAACGCTCGACTAACACATGGGTCTTGCCTGAGCCAGCACCAGCTGAAACCAATACATTTTGGTCAACTAGATCTACAGCTTGTTGTTGTTGCTCAGTTAGCATCTATCAAATTATCCTAATACTATGCCTTATTTTCTATGTTAGTCTTCGTCATCATCACTGATACCAAGTTCGGTGATGCGGCAAACTTGCTGGTGATCGCAATGCTGGCAAGAATCAGGGCTACTAGGTCTGACGCTGAAGTTTCCTTTTTTGATGTTTGCTACATAGTTACCAATGTGTTCTCTAGTCAAACCAACAAAGTCATTTTCACCATCTTGGAAATCAATGGTGCCAATTTGTTCGCCAGAAGAAAAGCTAAGGAAGGCGCCGTTTTTAACTTGTACGTTGCGCTCGGCCAAGATAGCATCAGTAACCGCCATGGCGTATACCGGTAGCTGCATATTGCGACCAGCTAGAGCCTCATTTTTACTAATGGCAGCAGAACTAGACTTGTAGTCAATTACTTTAACGCGACCTTCACTCGATACATCAATGCGGTCCACCCTGCCGTGCATTTTCACAACCTCACCATCGACTCTTATCACAAGAGCTGGTGCAGAGTCACCGTCTTTAAAGCCAAAGCCTTTTTCAAAATAAGTAGGAACAAATTCACCACCAGAACGCACTGCACGTTCTTTCTCTTTGACAAAGAAGCGACGCAAGCGGAAAGAAATTTCTTTCTGTTCGTATTGCCAAAAATCAGTGTGCCTAAATTTGCGGGTCGCTTCTAACCAGGCAATGGCAGACTTGATGCTACTTTCAAATATCTCCTGCAGCAAGACATCGTCAGCGCTCAAAATAGAAAGCGACCGCTGTTTTAACTCTAAGTAGAATAATTCAAGGGCCTTGTGATAGACCTCCCCAAGCAGCCTTGAGTCCAGACCAAGCTCGGGCTCTTCCATCTTTTCGATTTTAAGTGTGTGTGACACCCAAAAGCGAAAGGGACATTTACCATAGTCATTGAGCCGGCTGACACTCCACATTTCAGGAGTTTTGACACTGATGAGGCCTAGGCTAACTTGCTCAGTCAAGCAGCCATTTAGCTCATTTAAACCATTGCCAGCACTGCCCAAACCAGTTCTAGTTGTAGAACCAGATCTAGATCTAGTTCTTGCCTGCACCGTAGAAAACGGCACCTCCAACTTAGTTAGAAACTGCCGAACATCAAAAGGCATCCAACCGGTCGCAGCCGAATCGAGATCGCGCATGGCCTGGCGGCCACTAAGCCAGAGCCAGCCAGCTGCTAGCTCTTGGGCTGAGGTTGGCTCAAGCATGGCATAGGTACGCGGTGCGCGAAAAGTAAGAGCAGCGGCGGCTGCTTCGTCGCCTTTGGTCAAGAAAAATGAGGGAATCAATTCTTCGCCAGTCATTTCATAAATGGGGCTTGATTGACAAAGTTTATCGGTAGCGCGCTCTACCAATGAATCATAGAGAGACGGTTCAAACGACTGATGATGACGCGGATTCTCAATGTCTATACCGTAAGACATCCATTTGCGCACTTCATCTTTGCTAAGAAATCCGCCTTGCTCTGAGCGGCGTGGAAATTCACCTTCGTTCAAGCCAGCCACAATGATTACTTTGAATCTGCGGTTTGGTACCAAATCAGCACTGCAAACAGTGATAGCTTCGCGACTGACTTTCGGTCTTCTAAAATTGGCATTCTCTAAGGCCCGCTCTAAGCGCTTGAAGAAAGCTGGATAGCTAGACATCTGTGGACCATAGGCATGAGCAAGAAGGGTCTCTTCTAAGACCAAATTAGCCAATACCCTGCGAAACTCGAACAAGGCTTGGTGTTCCTCCCAACTCACTAGTGGGTCGGAAAATTCTTCATCGTTGGGCAAAATTAATAAGTCATCAATTAGATCTTCAACAAAGCTAACATGCTCGGTCAAAGTTTTCTCATAGCCACTAGCGTGAATACCAGGCAAAGAAAGTCGCTCAATTAATTTGCCGAGCTTTAGGGCCCAATGCCAATCAGATGATCCTTTTACAGTGAGAGTTGAAAGTGATTGATCATCAATTTCTTCAATTTCGCTGCTACTCAAATCGAGATAAGCCTTAT
>LNEX01000298.1 GCA_001464165.1 bacterium Ga0077546 | reverse complement strand
GCTGTTGGTGCGGTGTACCAAACTGTCACTTTGAGCTTGTCGATTACTTCATACCAACTGGCGGCATCAAAACGACCTTCATAGCTGACACAAGAAGCACCATTTGACCACGGGCCAAAGATACCGTATACGGTGCCGGTCACCCAGCCAGGATCGGCGGTGCACCAGTAAATATCGTCATCTTTCAGATCGAGCACCCACTTGGTAGTCATGTGCTGACCAAGAATGTCGTTGTGCACATGCACCACGCCTTTAGGCTTACCAGTGGTGCCAGAAGTATAGAGCAGATAGAGTGGATCTTCTGGATCCATCGGCTCGCACTTGAGCTCAGTTGACTGGTTCGCAACCAGTGTGTTGTAGCAGAGTTCGCCATTCTTCAAGTCTTTCTCTTTGGCCCCGACAATAATCATGTGCTCGAGGTCTGGTAGTTCTTTTTTTATGCCGTCAATTTTGTCTTTAAGGGACGGATTAGTGATCACAACTTTAGCTTCTGAATCTTGCAAGCGATCGCGCAAGGCGTCTGGGCCGAAGGCTGAGAAAAGAGGTCCGGCTATGGCGCCAATTTTAGCTATGGCTATGGTGGCAATATAAAGCTCGGCTACCCGGGGGAGGAAAACGAAAACCCGATCGCCTTTCTTGATGCCAATAGACTTAAGTGCATTGCCGAGACGATTGGCTGCTTCGTATATTTCAAGGAAGGTGAATTTGGTCAAATCGCCCTTGGGATCGACTGAATAGAGGGCGACCTTGTTTTTGCGACCATTCACAAGATGGCGGTCTACAGCGTTGTAAGCGGCGTTGACTTTGCCACCAGCAAAGTATGATATTTCGCGCTTAGCATCTTCCCATGAGAAGGTGTTGTAAGTTGTCTCGTAGTCTTCTAAGTTGCAGCGCACTGGAAACTTTTTGATGATTTCTTGTCTCACGCCTTTCGGTGTTTTATGCGGCTCGGTAGAGAGCTGATCTGCAGTTTGAGCAGCGTTCTTGGCCTTGTGGCCCGTATTCTTAGAGCTAGAGCTGGACGAACCCTTAGGATCCTTTTCGACAACCTTCATAAATTCCTCCAAAAGGGCGGATGATTAAACACTTCAACAGGAGTTCAAATTGACCACATTGCTGAGCCTGTGACGGCCAAGTCAATATTGAGCCAAGTCATAATTGGGATTGTAAGTGTAACGCTTGTTAAGGTTCGTTGCTCATCTTTAAGGCTTACCCGGTCTTAAAATTACGAAAGCTGCGGCCTGATAATATTAAAATTTAAACAGAGTCTCATTAGTGGGTACATAGCTCGTAGGCGGTTAACTCTAAGGTAAGTGTAAATGTCTCAAGTCTGGACCGATCATAAAGACGCAGCCAATAAGGCTCTCGAAGCTAAAGATTGGGAACTCGCCGTTAAAGAATGGCAGGCGGCCCTTGAAGAAGCCGACAAGTTCGCCAAAGGTGATGGCCGCTTGGTTGCTTCTATAGAAGGTTTGGCTCAAGTGCAGTTTCTCAAAGGAAATCACGCTGAGGCTGAAACCCTTTACAAGCGTGCCTTAACCCTGAGAGAGAACGCCCAAGGAAATGACCATCAAGATATTGCCACCGTCCTCAATAACCTCGGTGCTGTTTATTTTAAACGGGGCTTCTACAAAGATGCCATGAGTCATTTCGAACGCTCTTTGGCCCTGCGGCGCAAATGTTTTCCTGCTGAACATCTAGAGGTGGGTAAATCGCTTTATCATCTTGCTCTTGTTTGTCACGCTGAGCAGCGCTATGACGAAGCCGATGGCCACTATCGAAAGACTCTTGATATCAAGAATAAGTCTCTCGGAAATAATCATCCAGATTTGATCAACTTACTGCGCAATTATGCTCATCTATTGCGTAAGACCTCACGCGATTCGATTGCTTCTCAAATGGAACAATTCGCTAGTGGCATCGAGTCTAAGTTGAAGGCCTAGACCAATTGAAGACTGATACTAATTGAAAACTATTTGTCCGTATCCCGACTGCCGTTCAAGTTTTGAAGTGGTGGGTGAACAGCATCAGCAAAGCGATCGTTTTGGCCGCGGGCAGTGCCCCTATTGTGGTCGCCATTGTGTTGCACGACCAGCTGAGTTGATCACTGCTTTAGCTGGAAAAAAGGGCTTAGATCTGGATATTGACAGATCAATTATTGCTCCTGAGCCGGAAGTTGCTAAATTGGTAGTGGTGCTCGACGATATTCGCAGTTTACATAATGTTGGTGCGGTTTTTCGCACGGCTGATGCTGCCGGATTTTCTCATATTTACCTTAGTGGTATCACGGGCGTGCCACCGAGAAAGGAAATTTCTAAAGTAAGTCTTGGAGCCGAAGATTGGCTGCCATATTCGTATCACTTGTTTCTTCCTGAGATATTGACGCCTCTTAAGGCCTCAGGCTACAGCATTGTTGCGCTAGAAAGAGACCAAAACTCGCGCTCGCTTTATCAAGCTCTAGTTAGTGGTAGCTTGAAATTACCTCTTTGTTTGCTTGTGGGCAATGAAGTTCAGGGGGTTTCTATTGAAGCACTTACACTCTGTGATGATATTTGTCACTTAAATATGCGCGGCAAGAAAGAGTCTCTTAATGCTTCAGTCGCTTTTGGTGTGGCAGCTTATTTCTTGGCCGAGCTCTTGCTCTAGAGAGAAAATTTGCTTTATCCAAAGACTGCGAATTGCATAACTAGGCAGCCGACTGTTAGCACTGAGAAAATTATGCCAGCAATAAGAGCAGCCTTAGAACCAGAGGCAACTTCTTCACCCTTAATGTCGAAACCAACCATACGTGCCCGCATGAATGAAAGGGCGGCAAGCAACGCCAAAAAGATTGGCAGCAAGTGGTGCATAAGAAAGAGTGGCAGCACTGCATCAGCAGCCAGATAGGCAGTAGTTGGTTTGTCAGGCGACTTGGCATCGGCAATAGAGCTTAGTTCCCTTCCTAGCGTTACTGGTGGCAGGGTCTCGGCTGGCTTTAGTACGGCAGTGGGGTCTTTTGTTTTGGCTGTCTTCTTAGAGCGCTTGCCATTTTTTGCCATGACTTTGGCCACAGCTTTGGGCTTCTTCTCTATCTCAGTTGAGACCGTCCTAGAGAGCTGATCGCCAGCTGATATGACAAAAATTTGGTCACTGTCTGTGGTGAGAAAGCGACCGTCTCTATTGCTTCCCCGCACGAAGAATTTTGTGCATTTGAGAATATTATTTTCATTGTAGAGTGCTCCATAGCAGCCGATATAGCCAGGGATCGAAGCTTCTTCATTGCTTAGATGCACTCCACCTTCAAGATTGAGCTTCATGGTTGTGCCATCTTTATCGCTAGTGCGGTCAGATATGATCGGAATGCTTATGGCTTTGCCGTTGTAGGGGCTGCTATATGAAAATTGAGTTTCAGCACCTGGCGGTATAGTTCGTGGGTATTCTCCGCTACTGAGCCAGTAGAGCTGAGCATAATTTGCTAACTGCCGCATCTTCTCGATGACCCGGTGATCTGGGCCACTAGTCAAATAGTAAACAATGCCATCTTCACTCTTGATAGAGGATGAATTGTCTGCCAGCCAGATTTGCTTTTCTGTTGCCGATAAAGCGAGGGCGCTGAATAAGTCACCCCAGCTGTTCTTAATGCGCTTGAGAGGAATTTTGATGGCTGCGCTTTGGTTGGCGATTATGACTTCTGTTCCCAGAAGTCTTAGCTGCTTTTTTTGATCAGGTGACTCATACACTGTGGTTGTGCCTTTCGAGGCGGCTGCACCTACCTTCACTGGTACTTTGTTGGCAGAGAACAAATAGAATACGAGTCCTATTAGTACACTAGCGGCGATAAAGGGAATGCCAAAGTCTTTCAATAGACGACCTGTGCGAATGCGGCTTTGTTCTCTAACAGATGGTCGCCGGCCTTTTGCATTTGAGCGTGTATTGACTTTGCTTCGATTGGTCAGGTTGGCTATTGCTTCAGCTGTATAGGGTTCTTCTTCTAGATTGTCAAACTGTTCAAATTGCTGTGATTCTGGTCGAGCTAGAGCGTTGCCATAGCTGGCCTTTGCTTCAATACCATTGCTTCGTTGCGGAGGAGACGGCATGGGCACGAGGGCGGGATTGAGCGCTAAAGCCTCTTGTGCATCAATTTGAGGGAAGTGTACTCCACTGGTTTCGTTAAATTTGGCTGATTGACTGAAGCCTGTTTTGCTGGCCGGTGCTACAGGCATGTCTTTGAGCATTTCTCGAGCAAATGCTTGCATGGCTGTTTCACCCAACGCCCCTTCTGAAGCTTCGATTTGGTTTAACTGTGGGTTGAATTGTGGATTCAGGGCGATACTGGGGTCGACTGCCGTTAGCTGACTGTTGGTAGCGGCTGCCTGCTGCTGGAGCTGGTTTTGTATTTGCTGTTGTACTTGCTTGAGAACTTGTTTATGCACCTGCGGCTCTGGCGGCGGTGCAATTTCTGGCATATTTGTTTGTGCTGCACTGCTACTAGTAGGAATGTTATTAGGTTGACTTTGGGGCTGTGTTCCTGGGGCCTGCAGCTGGTCTTGAATTTGATTCTGAGCTTGAACTTGATTCTGAGCTTGAACTTGATATGTTGATGGATCATCATATTGAGAGCGCATGGCGCCCTGGTTTCGCATTAAATTTACTAGATAAGTATGTCTTTCTATGAGGCGAACTGCCAGCGGATGGTCGGCCTGCATGCATTGTTTGGCAGTTGCGATTGCTGATTCGACAATGTGTAAAGCGTCTTCAGTCTTGCCCATCATTTCGTTTGTTTCGGCGATCTTGAGGAGCATGCTCACCATATCTGGATGAACACGACCGAGGATCTTTTCACCGATTCTAACTAGTCGCCAGTTGGTTCTAAGCGAGTCGTCATACCGTCCCACTGACTGATAAGCGTCGGCGAGGTTTTGCAAACATTCTGCTAGCTCTGGTGCATCCGGTCCATT
>LNEX01000297.1 GCA_001464165.1 bacterium Ga0077546 | reverse complement strand
GATCTTGGTAGCGACGAGCCGGGTCTGACTGTAGGCACTTCTTCAAAATGCGCTCCAACTCTCCGCCCGCGAGGTCAGGCCTTGCTTCCGAGAGCGGTACTAACCTATCTGCCGCCTTATTGTTAAAGATTTCGATAACCGCAGTGCCATCAAAGGGCAAGCGGCCTGCCACCATTTCATAAAGCACTATGCCAAAATTGTACACATCGGAGCGCTTGTCGACCTTGTTGCCATCAGCCTGCTCGGGGCTCATATAGTGAGCAATGGCTCCCTCGGCAAGCATGGTGCGCGAATGTAGATGAGGCGCACGAGGATGAACGACTGAGTCGAGATCGATAAGCTTCATCTTCGACAAGCGCTCACCATCGAGCACCATAATGTCTGACGGTTTGAAGCTAGCGTGAACGATGCCGACATTGTGCAAGTGAATCAGCGCGTCGAGCAAGTGCAAGGAGAGATCGAGCACCTTGTCGAGCGGTATGCTGTGAAAGTCTTTCAGTATCTTTTTTAGTGTGCACCCTTCGAGCAGGTCCATAACGAGAAACCCCTCGCCGTCTTCGCTTTCGCCAAAATCATGCACTTTGACAAAGCAGGGGTGATCGACGTCCATTAGTGCTAGCCCTTCTTGCGCCAGCATCTCTTGACCAATGGCTGTGCTGCTGTGAGAGCGCAGAAGCTTAATTGCCACCATGGTATCGCCGGGATAGACTTTTGCTGAATACACTCTGGCTGATGTGCCAGAACCGACCATCTTTTGAATGAGGTACTTTCCGGCGATGCGCTTATTCAGGTGTGGTGGCGCGCAGGCCTCGTCGTTCAGGTCTTGCTGCTCATAAGGATCAAACATACTCACCTTTAATTAAGTCTCTAACCCCGCACTGCCGCCTCTATAGTAGCGACATCTATTTTACCCATTTCCATCATCGCTGCGAAGGCGCGCTGCGCCACTTCACCGCCTTGGGCCATGGCCTCGATCAAGACCCTTGGAGTTATCTGCCACGACAGGCCCCATTTATCTTTGCACCAGCCGCAAGCACTCTCCGCTCCGCCGTTGCCTACAATTGCATTCCAATAACGGTCGGTCTCTTCTTGATCCTCGGTAGAAATTTGAAAAGAAAAGGCCTCGTCGTGCTTGAATATGTCTCCACCATTGAGACCAATGCAAGGCACTCCGCAAACCGTGAACTCGACTGTTAGCACGTCATCTTTTTTGCCGCCCGGATAATCTGATGGAGCGCGGTGCACAGCCACGACCTTGCTATCTGGAAATGTTTGCGAGTAGAACAGTGCCGCTTCTTCAGCGTCGTGGTTGTACCACAGGCAAATATGGCGGGAATTATATCTCGATTCACGGGTGGATTAAGTGCAGATATTTTTCAGCGTTGAGCCGCTTGGCTAAGTCATCTGCTAAATGGTCGAGTTCGCTTTCAGGCGGATTTACCACTAAATATTGGCGTGTCGGTTTTGATATTGGTAATGCTCCCGTTACTTTTGCTCTTTACTATGCAGCTATGGGAAATTTTTCCTTTGTTAGATTAATGGCGAATAGCAAGCTCTGGAGGCAATAAGCATGTCACGTAATCGTTCCGAACGGCATAGTTCAGGCAGGGTTGAGCAAGATGAAAGAGCCGTGACTAAATGGCTAAATACCATGGAGGCTAGTCTTGCCAATTCCAGAACTCAATTTTCAATGACTGATTTTTCTCCGAAAGAGATTCGGGCTATCAATTCATATATGCAGAGCCATCAAAAAAGTCTGGGCCGCTACGAACAATTCCTGCCACCTATGCAAATAGAAGACTGTCGAAGAAGCTCTTCTTATTAATTTGCCTCGAGGGCTGCTTCTATTTTAGCCATTACTTCCGCACAGGAGCCCTGCACTTTTAAAGCTAGAGCCACATCAACCAGTTTAACCTCGGTTTCATCAGCATTAACAAGATTGGGCTTGACATGAGTAATATGTAGAGGGTTAAAGCCGTACTCAGTAATTATTTCAGCGCTTTGTATATGGTTCAGTTTAACTAGTTTCATCCTGCATCTCCTTACACACTAATATGCAAGGCCGACGCAGGCAAGAGACAAAAGTGCCTAATTTTTCGCACTAGCGCTCTTGTTCGTTTCTGAAGTTGTGCGTGGGAGTAGTATTTCGTCGCTTACTTTGCTCCAGGGCCACCCTGAGATCTTCGATGATGTCATGCCAGTCTTCCAGTCCTATGGATAAACGGATGCCACCAGGAGCCAGACCTTTTGCGATTTTCATTTCTTCGGGCAGGGCTGAATGAGTCATAGAAAAGGGTGCCTCGATCAAGGTGCGAATTTGGCCAAGGCTAACGGCTAGGGTAATGCTGTAGGAGTTTTTTGCTATGTAATCGATGCAGCGCTCAGCGGCATCGCTAGCGGCTTTTGTATCACCTTTTAGAACAAAGTAGATCATTGACCCTGGTGCGAATTTACCATCGTAACTAGTCATTTGTCGCTTTGCCAGATTACTCTGAGGGAAAGACTCAAGCCCGGGATAAATTATCTGAGCTACTTTTGGGTGCCGCTCCAGGTATTGAGCCACTTTTAAAGCACTCTTTTGTTGATTGACCGTGCGAGCCGCCAGTGTTGGCAGTCCGTACACCAAAATTGGCCAGGCGTTCTTCGGCGAAAGAACACAGCCGAAGTCTTTGCGATACATGAAAAGTGGCTCGTGGTAGTGCTTTGGACCGATTACAACGCCGCCCATATCGGTGCCGAAGCCACCGATGTTTTTGGTCAAGCTGTGTACAACCAGATCGGCGCCCAGAGAGAGTGGCCGCTGGCAGTAAGGTGTGGCAAAGGTATTGTCGACTATGATTACGATTCTTTGGTTGAGTGGACGCTCGGCGTTGATCTGATCAACCAGGTTTCTTAGCTCAACGATATCGATCAAGTCAAGGGTGGGATTGACAGGAGTCTCCAAATAGATGACTCGGGTGCTATCAGTAATGGATTGCTCGCATTTTTTGATATCACGCAAGTCGCTAAAATTTGTTGTGATACCAAAGCGTGGGAGCCAGTTCGTAAACAAACTGTAGGTGCAGCCATACAATGTATGGTGCGCCACTATTTCATCGCCAGCTTGGGCTGTGATGCATACTGCTGCGCTAATCGCAGCCATGCCTGTGGCAAAGCAAACAGCTATTTCTCCGCCTTCTACGTAGGCGAGATTTTCTTCGAGAAGCCCTCGCGTAGGTTCGTCTAGTCGGTCGTAAATATAAATGGGCATCTCGCCTTCTACTGGTTCAGATGCATACTGGGTAAACCCTTGCGCACCACGATGCACTGAGTCAAGTCGATAAGCTGCAGAAGCGGACATTGGAGGAATGATGTGATGGTTGTAGTCCCAGGCCTGGCTGTGGGACATACCGTGAATGAGGTGAGTCCTCATGCGGTAGTCTTCTTTTTTGATTTTCTTCTTATTGGCCATGCATCTTACTCCAACAAACAACAATTTTGACTATTTATGCATCTTGGACTCTTGAGTAGCTTTTGACCTCCACCAAGAGAATGAAGTCAGAGCCTTAAAGAGTGATCTATTTGCGCTTGGCCGTTGCCAACAAGTTTTGCCCCCGATGCAAATCAATACAGCAGAAGGAGCACTTCTTTCTAAGTGGCTACCGCCCTTATTCGTTGATGAAATAGTTGCCGGTGCGTGGATTGCGGCCGAGATTGCCCCATTCGTGCGAGGCCGTAACCACCATGGGTATAGGGGCAGTTATTCCTGGAACAGACAATATGAAGCCAGGCATTAGAACAGTTGGGTACATATTGGAATGCACGCTCAATTCTAAGGAAAATAACCGCGACTGGTTGTCGGCGCTGGGTAACCAGGCTGCTGGTATGCGACCGGGCTGGCTCACGATATAAGACTCGGTCTCAGATTCTAGTGCTGAGGTGCGGCTTATTTTGACGTGCATGTCTATCGATTTTACATCTACACCACCAATATTTTGTAATAGCACCTTCAAAGACGGATCTGCTTCCATGGTCGCGTATGACTGGCTGAGAGTTTCACACATCGCCAGCTTTCTTGCGTAATTATTGACTATTTCCTGCGCCATCATCCAGCGAACTGGTACGACTACAAAGTCGAGCATTGGTATCAAAATCAAAATCAAAATGATAAGCCCGACTCCGAACTCTGAGATTTGACTTCCTGTTTGAGTTCGCCTTAGGTAGAGCTTAATGCTATGAAAGTGCCCTCTTGCGGGCCGGTGATATACTTTAGAGTGAGTATGCATGGGCTTTATACTAACATGGCACTAGCAGGGCAGAAACATGACCGGTAATCGCCAATCACGTGGGAATATGACTCTTCTTGTCAGCCTCACCATTGGTCTTGTAATTGTCATTGCCGTGGGCGGTCTGATGTTTAATCGTGTATTGCTTGAACGCACTAGAGCACAGTACGCGCTTGATGCGCTCTCACTTTCTCTAGCAAGCAGGATCAATCCTGGCGACAGGGTCGGTCAGGTTAACCGTTTAGAAGAAGCTTCCCGAGAATTAGTCTTCACGTCACGTCAGGCAGTTAATGCCAGTTCCAGTCAAGACTTATCGGGCTTCTCTAGGCTATCGAATTTGCTCCTCGAAGAGGCTAGGGCTGGCCACGCCTTGGTCGAGAAAGAACGACATAATCAAATCTCGGTTATTCGCAAAGAGGTTTTAGAAGCAGTACGCAGCTATGAGAACAAGCGAGACGAAAATGGTGGTCTCGGATTTCTCTCGATAAAAACCAGTGATCCGAAGGTCATTAGAGTGGCTCTGGGACGCATTAAAAATGTTGATTCGAATATCGAATCGCTAGATGCCATTCCCGAATTGTACGAGTTCGATCGTCAAAGCGGATATGTAGACGCTCCAAGCAAACTCTATAAGAGCAATCTCTATGCAAAGCTACCTGCTCCCGACTCAGATTTGTCCTACCGATTTTGCTCACTTCCTGCCTATGTAGGAAAGACCTGTGCACCACCGCGGAATACCAATTTCGATGCATTCGAGTCATTTGGCAGCATATTTGTAAATGGAGTGGAAACCCGCGAGGCTTTTAACGACATTCCAGACGCACTTCAGATTACGTCCAACATGGATGTTGACATGGCAGATGCGGCCAAGAAACAATCGAATCTCGCGACTCTCAGTGCCGTTTCGACTGGTGTCAGCAGTGGTGCCTCATCAGAATCAGAATGACGAATTGTAGTCGAGCAAAATTGCCATGCCGACGAATAGCAGCGGCTTCTCTAGTCGAAGTCACTTGTGGAAGCGTCGTGTTATTTTTGGTTGTCATTATACTTGTCGATCTGGGTCTTCTAATTTATGGCGTCTCTCTCAATGATTCTGTTTGTCGCGACGCTGCGCGAAAATCTGCTTCCGGCAATCCCATTCAGGCCGAGTCTCGAGCGCTCTTGCTCATTGAACAAGTGAACAGCCAGAATGGTATGAATAGCAGTATGGTATCTCACTTTCGTCTGGTTCCTCCGGTAAAAATCGAGATTACTAGCCAGCCAAAACTACGACGCAGTTCAGAAAACGACGAACTTGTCAATCCGGGAGGTTTAGTCACAGGCTCAGTTACTGTCACCACACAAGTAGAGGTCAAGCCCTTTGCTCTGCAGTTTGTTCTTGGTGGCAATACTCCACTAAAGTTTCAGTCGAGACAGACCTTTCCAATCAGCTATGTTATGCCGCCAGACTGAAAACCTTACTTCTTTAAATACAAAAGCTTTTCAGCGCCGAGAGGATAGCCCCGAAGACGTAGGCTGAGTGCTAGCTCGTTGAGATTATTGCTCAATTTGTCTTCGCTATAAAATCCATATTTCTCAAGCGCTCCGACAATAGCTTGAAAGTCTGCATCTGGCACGACCACTAGACTGGTTATCGCGCCTCTGAATTGCACATCGAGCAGCACTCGCACTAACGCATTGGTGATAGCCGACGAGCAGTCAGAACTTCCGTCCTCTTTTCTTGGGCAAAGTATGACCGCTCCATTGGTGCCGGTCATCAGTCGAACTTGATTGCGGCGGCGCATGCCCAGTATTGCTTTTTTGTGATACCAGAACTCCTCGTAGGGTTTGGTCTCGACTTTGCCAGCCGCTATATAGTCATTGAACCTTACGCTTACTTTTGTGAGCGGATAGAGAGTTGATCCCTTGTAGTTCAAACTATCTTTTACATCCGGTAAGTAAAGAACCATCGACCACTTGAACTCTGTTCCTAAGTAATCATCAGGAAGATACTCGCTCATATCCTTGATCGAGGCAAATCCAGTTGTCTGGCTCAGCAAGATCAGCAGAATGGCTGCGAACCAAGGCAGCGCAATTCTCTTCTGAAGGACTGCGTTTCTCAAGGTTCCGCTTCCTTTAATTCGTGGTTTAGGGTTGTCCCATACCTTGGCACGCCGGAGTTGGAACTGCCGGTGATAGATAGCTAAACTCTACCGTGCCTCCAAAACGAGCAGTGACCGGATTAGCTGTCTGGGCAGCTCGATTGAATGTGCAACCAGTATTGGAAGCCAGGCCATTTTGTGCCGCACAGAACTGTCCACAGGGTGGTTTCGGGTCCGGATTAATATTGCATTGCGTACAGCCGTAGGGGAAAACTCCGGGACGGTCTGTTTGGACACCGTTTACAATCTTGTAGCAATTGTCGTCACACTTATCTGCAATATTTACCCATGAGTTAGTTGTACTGAAGCTTTGTCCGGCACCGATGCTACCGGAGGCGTCGTATTGCCATGGAAGAGCTTGCGAACCACCTGCTGGAGCCTGAGATGGCGAGGTTATCGTCAACTTCAGAATAGAGTTGGCTCCATTAACACAAGTAATGTCGCATACTTCAGTCGATCCCGTTCCCGTGACAGCGACCCCGTTGATCGTACTGGGGATGTTCAGAGTGGGCTCGGCTCCGTTGCTGCCGTTTGGGATGGCTGGTCCGGCAACAAACGGTATAGGGAAGGCCGGTGCAACGTTTGGGGGTGTGACTGGGCAGTTGTTCCACTGACCAAAGCTAACTATTAGACCCTGCAAGCAGTTCTGCTGTTGGTTTGCTGGCGCTGAAAACGGGTTGGTCTTTAAATTGACAATCTCATAACGGTGCATCGAAGCAAGGGTATACGTGCCCTGTCCCGTGCTGAAGGTGGTGAAAGCCTGAGGAGTTGGAGTTGCACCTGAGGTAACATCCATAATTGCCATGTCACTTATATTAGTAGTGCAGCCATCTTGAACAAGTGCTCCCGGAAGTTGGCACTGTACACCGATGGTTACAGGACTACCGGTTTTGTTTGAAATAATCAAGCGCGTCACTGTGGACGGAATCGAAGTACCAGGAATCAGTGAACTTGGGCTTCCGGGTAAAGGATTGTAGTATCCGCCGCCAGAAGAACCAGAAGAACCAGAAGAACCAGAAGAACTCGAGCCCGAGACACCGGCCTTCAAACCACCTCCAAAACCCGATGTTGAAGAGCTTGAGCTCGATGAATCTCCCTTTGAAGTACCTCCGGCAGAACCCGAACCTGACGACCCAGAGCCCGCTGCATTTACCTTCCAAGTCGGCGAATTATCTAAAGCTAATGCCAGCGACCCTGAACTTGTGATCATTGAAACCATCGAACAAATTAACAACAGCCCTATTTTTGACATTAAGCCTCCGGACATAACCTTGTGATCTAGATGCTCGAACGCAAGTAAACTTCTACATATAATCATTCCATACTAAGGGACAAACTGCGAGTCGATTAAACTCAGTGATTTGAACCTAGATATAGCTGTGAAGAAGAGGATTGAGCGGCGATGAACTCTATGAAGCATTTCTACATGATGGTGTTTTTGAGCTCTTCGCTTACCCTTATGCCTTTTTGGGGTGCCTTTGCTTCGAACGAGTTCTCATCGCCTCAGAACCAGGCTCTCGATAGTGAACAATCAGATTGGTTGGCGCATGCGACGATGTCGTGCATGCTGTGGCGACAAGCAAACTTGTACGAAGCTATTCGTGAAGGCAAAGAAGCCTGTCGGCTGGCTCCCGATAATACAGTTGTCTTAATGAATCTGGGACTGATGTTACAGTCAACAGATGAGTATGATGCCGCAATGGCTTGTTATGAAAAGGCTGGGAGAATTGAACCGGCGCATTACTTACCTTATGTTGGCACAGCACGTTGCTATATTATGAAGGGCGAACAGGCAAAAGGCATCGAAATTCTGCAGGACATGAGCATTAGGAAGGATGCTGGCTTCGACTGGTACTATGCCGCTGGACAGACCTGCCTCAAAATTAATCAGAATGATCTTGCTGGAAGTTTATTTACAAGTGCCATGAGCGCCGCCTCGACGCCTGATCAGCGCGGCAGTGCTCGCAACTTACTCTTTCTCTCTGCGCTGCGCGGTAATAAGGTGGAGCAGGCCCGAGGACTTTACAAAAAAGTATTTGCAAGCTATCCGCCCAAAGATGCCGAAATTTATGTCCGTGCATCAGAGCTTTTGGCGTCTGATGATCCAAGCAGTGGCAGGAAACTTTTCACCTGCGCGATAGAGAATCTTAAGGCGATACCAGACTCTAGAGCCTTCTTTCTACTCGGAAGAATCTTTCAAGAAAAGGCGCGGCAAGCTTCTATCAAAGGTCGCGCCAAGCATCTTGAGGATAGCTGGCTAGAGGTTGCTCGCGACTCCTACACTCAGGCGATTGATATGGCTGCCAAAGTATCGGACTATTTTCTAGCGCGAGCAGACGTCTTTATGCAAGAAGGAAAGCTGAGCGAGATGATTGCCGATCTAAAGAGTGCTAAAGACCTAAACACAGCAGATCCCCTGCCTTCCTTTGTTCTCGCCAATCTAGTAGACGATAGCACTGCTATGAAGATTCGATTGAAGGCCACCAAGCTTGTCAAAGCAAAGTTGTTGATTGCCGGGTTGAGCTGCGACTGTCATCTATCCAAATTTCTTGGAACTATGAGAAACATAAATGGTGTTGCTTTCATCAGCGCGAGTGGTAGGAAGGTATTCTCTGGAGAAGTTATCTACGCTCCATCGATTATTTCTATGGCTGACCTGATATCGAAAACTCGAACGGATTTCTTAAAAGTTTTACCACCAAAGAAATCGGCAGAGCCACTTAGTATAAAAGTGATGTCAGAGGAGCCTGTAGCGAGCCTGTCGGACGTATTTAAGCTTGCTTGCGATACAAGGCACGGACCAGTCATGTCGTTTCAGGAATCGCTCGTTGATTATTACAATCGTTTCAACGATATTCAGCCGACGCTTTCCGGAATTAAGCCAAGAAGAGTCTGAGTACATCGTAAATGCTTTGTTCTAAACTTTCTCTATCTGACGGGCGCGCTGATAACGCTTCAAGCTCAGCCGTAATCTGTTTTCTTTGACCAGGGTACAAAATCGCTGCATATTGAATCTCGCGGCCACCATCGGGGGTTTTGCTTCGATCTATGCCGTGGAGAAGTTCGTCGATATCTTCTTTCATTGGTGCAATGCCGCTTATTACTACCGGGGCATCTTTCTTGATGGCTTTTAATTTCGTATTTGTTTTTGAATTTGCTTTTTTAGCCACCGGCTTGTTGTTGTCTTCTTCAACGACTTGATATTTTGCATCGTACAGGAGCACCACCGGAGTTCTCTCTGGTGTGTAAATGGCGATAGCTAAAGCTGGTGGTAGTTCTGGGCCGTTGTTTTGAGGGGTGGCTCTGCCGCTGTCTGTTTTCCATGGCACAACGCAGACTACTCTTTCTGTGATTGGGCAGACTAGCCTAAGTCCTGCTTCTCCTTCTATCATAGGTGGAATAACAAGCCCAGAATTGTCTCTCGTGATCCAAGAGTGACCGACGCATTTATAGTCTAATTCAGCACAGACTTGCAGTAAAACACTTATGACAACTAGGTTAGCCCAGCGCTGATAGAGACGGGGAAAATTACTTAGCGGAGCAGCCAGGGCTGGTTCTTCTAGTCTTATCGGCGACTGCTTGTAGAGAGCAAGATAACCTTCTAAAATCGCGCGGTAGGCTGGGTTCTTCAAGAGCACCATCGTGATCCGCCCGGCCGAGACAAAAGGCTGTCTCACTTCTCTCAAGAATGATGCTCGCGTGCAGGCAAGGCGAAACTCGTTAAGTAAGGTCTCTAACTCACGCGCTATTGCCGGCGCTGTTGCTTCTGCTTCTAGTCTGCCTTGTAGTCGCGACATCTGGCTTTGCAATGCTTGAACGTAAGCTTTCACCAAGCGATTTTCGTGTGTTTCGAAAGAGCGTTCAACGGTCATATCATACATTTGTTTGAGCGCACCGCTGGGAAAAATATTCCCTGGCATGGCGATAGCCATGGGTAATTTTGAAATGTCTGGTTTTCTCGCCTGGTTTGCCTTGCGCAGCTCGTGCCTCGGTACCAATACTTGATAGCATTCGCGTTGTATCATGGGTAGAAGCTGCAGAACACCTAGCTTTTCTTTGGTGCCAGCAACGGCACGACGTAATCTGACAAACTCTTGCTCGATGGTTGGTTCTTGATCCTTAACCAGATTCTCGCCAACTAGTCCACCGCATTCTTGCAATTGCGATGAGATTAACTTTGGCATCCTCTCTTCTAAATCTTGAACGATGGCAAGTAAATCACTCTCTCTAAAATACTGAGGTAGCACCTTGACATTTAGGCGCTCGTGGATGTCACCGCATGCTAGAACAAGTTCGTAGTGGCCTGGTCTGCTTGCGGGCCATTCTGCCCGAGCGCACATTGAATCGTGCTCCAACTGAAGCGGCAGTGGCTCTGTATCTAACTTCAAGGAGATGAGCGGCCATAGCTCTCTTCGAATAGCAATGGCAACACCACACTTGCGCCCTTCGACGGGGCCATGGATGGGGGCTCCAGTTTCAACAAAGAAACTGATCCTAGAAGAAGGAGACGATTCCATAAGTCTGGTAACCATAATTGAGCTGCTGAATCTTACTATGGCTCCGCGGGAACCGGTTTGCGGTTACATCATTCATTCTCTGAAGCATGACACCAAGTCTGATATCAGTGCCTTTGATTCGTGGCAGTATCTTTTGAATTATTTGATCGTCAACGGCTTCTTCCCAGCTCATCCCTATACGAACAGCTTCATCAACGTATCGATTAATTTCATCAATAATTCTGATTGAAAAAGGTGAGACTTCTGCCACTGCATCCCATATAGACATTAGTACCTGACGCAGCTCTGGCCGTTCAATGCGCGAGGCAATTTCGTCTCTGTGGTGCGTTACTTCGATTACTTGAGCACGGTCATAAATTTTATCGGCAAAACCTTGTGTGGTCTCGTCGACGTTGACAGTTCCGATAAAGAATAAGTTGGGAGTCAAGTCGACTATGTCAGCTCCGAACATAGTCACCTGAGCCTTGCCGAAACTAGTGAGAACTTCCATGCCAGACAAAAATTTGGCAAAGTAGTACTCAACGCGGGCCAAATTCATTTCATCGAGCACAAGGTGGAACGGCTGGGGCTCTTTTCCGACATTGATGGCGGACTCATAGGCTCTGGCTGCTTGGCGAAGGAAAAGACTGAAGTCCGTATCGTAGTACTGTTTGCTAAGAGGATTGTAGTAACCCAATAAATCTTCGTTGGTCGTCCAGTTAGGGGCAACCGCCACTAGGCGGTACTGGGCATCTACAGCGTTGGAGTACATGCGTGTGAGCAGCGTCTTACCGCTACCGCTTCCGCCGCACAGAATGACGAACCTGCGGGTTTTCAAGGAAAGATGATAACGCCGCAAAAGGTCGGAGCTATAAACTGCGCCAGAAGCGTCTATTGCTTGGCGAATCGATTCGAAATCAGGTTCTATGTAGGAATCCATGGGTTTCTATGCGCTGTCGAAGGGGCTACATTAATGCCCTAAAGGGCGCCTTTAGGATATCACGGTCAAGTGCCTAGGCACTAGTTTTGACATCTAGATGCGGTCGAATATGCTTGAGAGGCACCTGGGTCGGCTCCCTAGCCGTTCCTGTTTTCAGCCAAGCTTGGAAAGAAAATTTTGTAGCAAGCTGCGAGTCAGTTTGCAACAGAAACGACTTTCCCCTAGCGTAGACTTTTATCTTTGCGAGGGCGGTTGAGTTGTGGCCGAGGGGAGAGTGCAGAAACTCTTGGATTCGTTTTCGATCTAAATCCGCTTGCAGTTATTGCCTTTAGAGGTTGCCTAGCGCCAGAACAGCTCCAAGAGGTAATAGGTTGGGTGCAAGCTGATCCAGAAGGCATAGGTTTGAGGTATCAAATAAAATGGCAAAAATGCAAGAAGCAACAGCATGCAGATCATCACTTTATGTCGCGTGGACTTGAAACGTAGAAAGCCATAAGAAGCTGTCATCTGCAAAATAATGCAAAGAATCCCAATCAATCTGAGATCTGGATTATAAATCAGAGCTGACCAAGATGGGCTTACCAAGTTTAACGCTAAGCCGATTAGCCACATCAGCAAAACTATTTGAATGCGTGAGATGGATTTGTCTAAAACAAACATGTGATTTTCCGTTGGATAATTTCATTCTACCACCGGCAAAAAAAACTGAAGGATTCTCCGGTTACTCGAAATAGTAAAAGCAAGCCCAGCCCTGACTATTGCCTGAACTGAGCTTTCTTCCGAATCGACCGAGTGAAATCTAAATGTTAAACCAGCGCTGGTGCTAGTTCACTAACTTCTACCATATCGTTCACCTGCACAACTTCATTTACTGAAGTTTCACCGACCGAAGCAGCCACTTGAAACTGCTCTTCTTCAGTTGAGCCTTTCAGCGCACCAGTTGAAGCCTTGCCACCAGATACTGCCATCAGTACTTGGTCAAAGTAGCCAGTGCCGACTTCTCTTTGGTGTCTGACTGCGGTGTAGCCCAGATCTTCGCTGGCAAATTCTTGCTCTTGCAGTTCTACATAAGCAGACATGCCCTTGCGAGCAAAGGCGTGAGCCAGTTTGAAGGCACTCATATTGGTGGCATGCCAGCCAGCAAGGGTGATGAATTGGAAGACATAACCAAGAGCACCCAACTGTTCGTTGAATGAAGCAATGGTTTTGTCATCGAGATGATTCTTCCAGTTGAACGATGGTGAACAGTTGTAGGCCAGAAGCTTACCGGGGAATTGAGCGTGAATGGCTTCAGCGAATTGCTTAGCTTCTTCTAGATCTGGTTTAGAAGTTTCATACCAAAGCACATCGGCATATGGTGCATAAGCTAGACCACGAGCGATGACTGGCTCGATGCCGTCTACTACTTCGAAGTAACCTTCTACGGTGCGTTCGCCTTTGATAAAGCGACGATCAGCTGGATCAATATCTGAAGTCATCAGAGTAGCGCCGAGGGCATCGGTGCGAGCAACAATAATTGTTGGCACATCGAGTACATCAGAAGCTAGACGGGCTGCTGTTAGTGTGCGGATGAACTGTGCTGTTGGCACCAAAACTTTGCCGCCTAGGTGGCCGCATTTTTTCTCAGAAGCCAATTGATCTTCAAAGTGAACGCCGCTGGCGCCAGCTTCAATCATGCTCTTCATTAGTTCAAAGGCGTGTACTGGGCCACCAAAGCCAGCTTCGGCATCGGCCATGATTGGCACATACCAATCAATATCGTTCTTGCCTTCGCTTACATCAATTTGGTCAGCACGCATAAGGGCATTGTTCAAGCGCTTCACTAGTTCAGGTGCGCTATTTGACGGATAGAGACTTTGATCAGGATAAGTTTGTTTGGAAGAATTGGCGTCTGCGGCTACTTGCCAGCCACTGAGATAAATTGACTTGAGACCGGCGCGTACCATTTGTACTGCTTGTGAGCCGTTCATGGCACCAAGAGCTACGGTGTAGGCCTCGTTGTTCAGTGTTTGCCAGAAGCGCTCAGCGCCTACTTTAGCAAGAGTATGTTTTACTTTGATTGAGGTTCGCAGGCGTACTACTTCAGCGGCGCTATAGTCTCTTTTGATGCCACGCCATCTTGCGTCTTTGGCCCATGATTGATTTAGTTCTTCGACTTGTTGGGCAAAGCTTTGTTTGACGCGTGGTGTGGTGCAAGAAGTAGATTGCATAGGGCTGAACCTCAAATTATATGTGTGATTTAAATGTAGTTGTAGGCGGGTATGGTCAAGAACTCGACAAAGTGCTCGGTCAAAATTAGTTCGTCTAAAATTTTGGCGGCATCAATAAAGCGTTTATCGGCTGCTTTAGTTAGCTGCTCTTTTGTTAGCTGTTGCATGGCTTCATCCCGCAGCTCCTTGTAAAGCTCTACGGTGACTGTCTCGCCTTGATCTGTTTTGGCACCACGGTGAATGTACTGCCAGATTTGGGCGCGGGAAATTTCTGCGGTGGCTGCATCTTCCATCAAATTGTGAATAGCCGCTGCTCCCACACCGCTTAACCAAGATTCAATGTATTGCAAGGCTACGTCGATGTTTGCGGCAACTCCAGCTTTAGTGATTTTGCCGCCATCAATATTGGTATTGAGAAGGTCCGCTGCTGTAACAGTGAAATCTGGATGCAGAATTTCTTTTTGGTCGGCGTTAGTGCCTAAAGTCTCGTCAAAGACGACTTTGGCCACAGCTACTAGATCTGGGTGAGCTACCCAGGTGCCGTCGAAGCCCAACGATGCTTCGCGATTTTTGTCTTCGCGCACTTTAGCAAAGGCGATCTCATTGATCTTTTCGTCTTTGCGGCTCGGTATAAATGCTGCCATGCCACCAATGGCATGAGCGCCGCGCTTGTGGCAGGTGGCCACTAGTAGTTTGGCGTAGGCACTCATAAAAGGCACAGCCATAGTCACTTGGGCGCGGTCAGGTAGAGCGGGTAGGTCGTCTCTATCGCTGAATTTTTTGATCATGCTGAAGATGTAATCCCAGCGGCCAGCGTTGAGGGCGACAATGTGTTCTCTTAGCTCATAGAGAATCTCTTCCATTTCAAAGGCGGCCAAAATAGTTTCGATTAAGACGGTGGCCTTGATTGTGCCTCTTGGTACACTGAGCCGATCTTGGGCGAAGTGGAAGACTTGATTCCAGAGCCGTGCTTCTAAGTGACTTTCTAGCTTTGGAAGGTAGAAGTAAGGAGCTGTGCCTCGCTCTACCAGTTCACTATGATTGTGATAGAAGTAGAGGCCAAAATCAAAGAGGCTTGCAGAAATTGACTCGCCGTCTACAACAAAATGCTTTTCGGTAAGGTGCCATCCTCGTGGTCTTACCACTAGGGTTGCCAGTTCGCTTTGCTCTTTTAGTGAGTAGGCTTTGCCTTCGGGGCTAGTGAAAGAGAGCGTTCCGCGTACTGCATCTATACAATTTATTTGGCCATCAATAATGTTCTGCCAGGTGGGGGCCAGTGAGTCTTCAAAATCGGCCATGAACACTTTAGCGCCAGAGTTTAAGGCGTTGATCATCATCTTGCGCTCTACGGGGCCTGTGATTTCAACCCGTCTATCGCTCAGGTCAGCAGGAACTGTTGCCACTTGCCAGTCGCCACTTCGCACACTGGCAGTTTGGGGCAGGAAGTCAGGCATAGCGCCTTTGCTTATTTCAAGCTGACGCTCAAGGCGGGCTTCTAGTAGTTTCTTAATGGTGGGGTTGAAGGCGTGGTGTAGGGCTTGCAGGAAGTCTTTGGCCCGATCTGTAAGAATGCGCTCGCTGTCAATCTGTTGCTCTGTGCTCATTTCTTCTTCTGGGTGCTGCTTTTGCTTAGTAATTGAGCTGTTATCGCTGCTGCATTGATTGGCCATTTTTTTACCTAGCATTTGTCTTGAGGGCACGGGGCGAGACTGTTTTGCTTTCAGAGGGTTTCCGCTGTCTTGCCTTAAAAGATTGCCTGATGACTATATATTGATATATTGATTGACTAAAATCAAGACATCAATATGTTAATCTCGACTTTTGCAGACAAAATAGATCATTTCGGCGAATGAGTTGATATATTGAATAGGTTGAGTCAATACATCAAAAACCTGGAGACATTGTTCGTGGTTAGCGTTACCGTTTCTACCCTAGGTAGGCCAAAATTGGAAAAAGTAAACAGTGGACTAGACGGCGTTGTCGTCGCTGAGACAGTAGTTTCAGAAGTTGATGGAAAATTGGGACGCCTTATCATTAAAGGTGTTGATGCAGAGACTCTTGGTTTCACCTCGACCTTTGAAGAGACATGCAGCTTGCTATGGCAGGGGCTAGTGCCGGAGACAATGACCCTGGCCGAGATGAAACAAGCTTTTTACCAGGGGCGCTGCGATGCCTTTCAATTGGCCCAAGAAAATCTCAATTTATTTAAGAGAAGTGAGCCAATGGAAGTGCTGCGCACAACCACAAGTTTGCTCAGCGGCGGAACTGAGAAAACAATCGCTGCCTATATAAAGATTGCAGCAGCTGTTGGATTCTTTGCTGCTACCTGGTCAAGGGTACAAAAGGGCTTAGAGCCCCTGGCCCCAGATGCCAACCTCAGCCAGGCTGGTGATTTGTTGCGCATGCTGACTGATAAAATGCCTACAGCTGAAGAAATTGCCGCTCTGGATACTTACCTCACAACAGTTTCTGATCACGGCATGAATGCTTCTACTTTTACTGCTCGCGTGGTTGCCTCAACTGAATCAGACAATGTCAGCTGCGTTGTCGCTGCAATTGGTGCACTAAAAGGACCACTTCATGGCGGCGCTCCTGGTCCGGTTTTGGAGATGCTCAATGAAATTGGCTCGCCTGATAAGGCAGAAGCATGGCTGGTTAATGAATTAGATCATGGCAAACGCATTATGGTTATGGGGCACCGCATTTATCAGGTGCGCGATCCCCGGGCGGCAATTTTTGAAAAGGCAATCAGTTTGCTTGAAGAGCATAATCATTCTGGCAGTGAGCGACTGCTTTTGGCTCGGGCTGTTGAACGCAATGCTGAGCGCATTTTGGCCGAGCGCCATCCCGAGAAGCCGCTAAAGGCCAATGTCGAATTCTATACAGCGGTCTTGCTTGATACTCTGAAGATTCCCCATCAGTCATTCTCTTCAATGTTTGCGGCGGGAAGAGTAGGCGGATGGTTGGCGCACATTGCCGAACAACGGGCTCTTGGCCGCTTAATTCGACCAGCTTCTCGGTACATTGGGAACAGTCCGAATTGAGAATTGAAGTTATGGCTGAACCAGAAGATAAATTACTGACTGGCGCTCAGGCCGCTGAATTTCTCGGAGTTAAGTCGGCAACTTTATACGCTTATGCTAGCCGTGGGTTGATTGTCAGTATGCCTTCTGAGAATGCCCGTGAGCGCTCATACAGGCTCAGTGATCTGATTAAACTGAGACAGTCTTCTCGCGGCTTTAAGAATGCCAAAGATGCTGAACCAGTTTGGACTGGGCCTGTAGTAAAGTCATCAATTACTGAGATTCGCGAGGACGGACATCGCTATCGCGGACAGCGAGCAATTGATCTGGCCCAGGCCGATACACCTTTTGGCAAGGTCGCTGAACTATTGTGGGACACACAAGTAAGTAGTGAGTCTACTTGGCGGCAAACGAAACCATTGAGTATTCCTCGGCCGCTGAGAGCACTCAGCTCACGTGACGGTAATTTTCTTGATTTGCTGAAGGTGCTGGTTGCTTGGCTAGAATTGCAAGACCCAATTAGTCGGCAGCTTCTATCTAGCGAAATTTTAGACACTTCACGGCGTCTAATAGTGACCATGGCCATTGCCACTGGCATCAGTGAAAATCAAAAATATATCACTGAGGGTCCTTTTCCGGTTGCCCAAACTATTCTGTCTGGCCTTACTGGCAAAACGTCGCCGGAACAAGCCAAAGCAATTAATTGCTGCTTGGTCTTATGCGCCGACCATGAACTGAATGCTTCTGCCCTGGCAGCCAGAGTAGCAGCGTCGTGTGATGCTTCTCTGTATGCATGTTTACTTAGTGCGCTTGGCACCTTCAGTGGTGCTCTGCACGGTTCCGCTAGTCGCAGGGCGGAAGAGATAGTGACTAATAGTATGCAATACAAGAGCAGTCAAGCTTGGCTCAAAGACTATTTGCGCAATCATCCTAGCATTCCTGGCTTTGGTACTGAATTGTATGATGGCGGTGATCCTCGAGCCAGAATGATGATTGAAGTTGCCAGCAGTATTGCCCCCAAGAATAAACACTTGCAACGTCTTTTAGAATTAGTAGAAGCGGTACGTGAGCAGTTGTCGGAAGAACCTAATTTGGATGTTGGCCTAGCCGCAATTTCGTATGCTTTGGCTCTGCCAGCAGGTTCTGGTTCGACCATCTTTGCCATTAGCCGCACGGCTGGCTGGATTGCCCATGCTATTGAGCAGCGCACTTATGGTGCCATTATTAGACCCCGTGCTAAATATATTGGCAAGCTTTAGAGACTGCTTTGGCTTTGGTTAACGGCTATTGAACAGCGCAAAGATATCTTGATTTAGTATTCGTATTTCTCTCATTCGACAACACAACTCTGCCACAGAGAGTGCCTATAGTTAATGGTGTTAGCGGAGGATGGTAAATGAATGAGTTTTTTAAATGCAACGACGACGGAGCAAAGCAGGTAGCTGATAATTTAGATAATAATCAAATATACGGAGCCAGTCAAAAACTCTTGCAGTGCGTGACTAACAGCAATACCACTTCTGAGTCTCTGGCTTTTCTGTCTAAAGTGAAAGAAATCGAAAAACCTAATGTAGGTGCTGACCTTACTGTCCGAGTGCAGAGTCAATACGTCCATCCAACAATCCTAAACCTTCCTGGTTTCGAAATTGATTGAAACTGAGCCTGTGCGCTGTGGCCTATGGAAGATTCTGAAAAGGTCTTTCGAGGCGCCTAGCAAAAGGGCCAAGAAGAATCTTGACCCTTTCCATTTCTATGCAGACCAGTGACTAGTTCTGGTGATTAGCGTTGACTCCAATTGCCACGACCGCCTGAGCGGTATTCGCCACCGTAGGTTAGTCCGGTGGTGATTTGGGTGTTCAGTCTATCCATGTCAGCAGTTAGACGAGTGATATCAGCTGCTGGCAGAGTGGCAGTCGGGCTGTAGGCTGCAAGCGAATAGCCGATTCTGTCTAGCTCGCGGCGCAGATTACGAGCAGTGCGATATGAAAGTTTTCCACTAGCGCTGTTTTCGTCAATCTTTTTCTGAAGTTCATTCTTGCGTGTGATCAGAACTTGCAATGGGTTGCTAGCGCTATGGTCAATTTTAGCGCTCAAGCGATTGAGGTCTGCCAGAATGCGATCAGCTTCGGCCTTGTCTAAAGTGCCACCCGATTGACGAAGTGCTGCTTCAACTGTAGCAATCCATGCCAGGCTAGCACTTAGTTTCTGACCATCAAATCGCTTGATTCGACCGCTGGCAACGCCTTGATCAATTTTTGCTTTTAGTTCTGTTTGCTTATTATCGATTTCAGGATATTGCACAGCAATGGAGGCAGACTTTTCTTTTAGGTCAGAAATGATGCTTTCTAAGCCTTGTTGCAAAACGTTTAGTTCAGTGGAGGTTAGTCTGCCATCAGCGCGGAAGGTCGCTTCAAGTTGCTCTAGTCTGGTGTAGTCAGCCCGCAAGTCGGCGGCTTCGAATGCGTCTAAACGACCATTGGCGGCGCCGTCATCAATTCTCTTGAGCACAAAGCTTTGACGCATGTCAAAATCGCGGCCATCTCTGTCTCTGTCATTTGACCAGCCCCCAAAATTGGAAGAGCCAATGTTAGTATTCAACGAGGTTGAAATGCGTCTGTCTAGGTCTCTCAAGCTAGACGCTAGAGCAATGGTTTCTTCGAGTTGTAGCCCGTTTGTTCGAGCTAAAGTTTCTTGGTTGGCAATGCGATTTGATTCGGCTTTGAGTTGTTCGTACTCAGTTCTAGAAATTCTACCAGCGGCTATGCCGTCGTCAATTCTCTTCGCTTGGGCGGCCTGTTGACCGTCGATACCGGGCCATGCTTGTGTGTCACGGTTGTTGGCTACGATATTACGCTTCAGTTCATCAATCGATTGGTTGAGGCGATTGTTCTCGTCTAATGTTAGTGTTCCGTCAGCTTTGAAGTTGTTGCGATCACTTAAGACCCGATTGTATTGGTTGGTCAGTGAACGGGCCTCATCTATTGTTAGGCGGCCGCTAGAAAGATTGCGAGAGATGCGCTGTTTGAGATCGGCAAGGCTCGCATCAAAGTTGTCTACGTTAGTTGAGATTGAGGCACCAAACGTAGTGCCAGGTATATTGCTGGTGGTGCTAGAGGACAAGCCGAGCATTGCATTTAGTGAGGTTTCAACTCTGTTTAGTTCTGCGTTCAATGTCGCTGTCTCGATTGCGTCAAGTTGGCCACCGGCGCGGTTGGCCCGATAGCCAGATTCTAGCGACTTAATTCTTTCAAGCTGTGACTTCAAATTTTGAGTGTCTAAAGTACTTAGCTTGTTGGCATTGATAGCATCGATAATTCTGTTTGTAATTTGAGTGTCGCGGGCTGCGATTGAATCAGTACTGGTGACGCCTGTTTGTGGAATTAAAAGGGTTCTGAACATGTCGGTCCATTGATTAGACCAAGCAGGTTGTGCACATGACAATACTGATATCGACGATGCGATCAGCGCCGTCTGTACAAAAGACTTATTTGCAAACATAATTTCTCCTAACTAACCGAATCGTCTGCAATCTCAGGCTAAAAGCTAAGCTCTAGACTGAAGGCACTTGCCGATGGTTAATTTTACAACTCCTATTTTAAATTAGTCTGATTGCGATCAATTGACTTAATTAAACAGGGCTAGTTGGCTTGTTCTTTTGTTGCTTTAGCCTTATGTGGCAATGGTTTGTGAGCTTTGGAATGAGTCTTTGCTGTGGTTGTATGGCTGTGGTGAGTGTGTGGTGCCGATTGCGACGGCCTTTGATGGTGACTAGTTATAGGGGTTGTCTTTCTTTCGTCAATTGGAATGAAAGCTCGCGTTGGCTGAGTACTACCATAAGACTTGATTAGAAGAGAACCCCCAGCCACCACTAGCACTGCAAGGAAAAAGCAAATGTATGAGTTGAAGTTGAATATATGAAAGCCATTTGAACGATCGTGTGGAAACAACCAGCCAAAGAGCAAATCGAATACCAGTCGGAAAATTGAAAAGCCAAACATGTGAAATCGCTACTCTCGTTTCAATTACTATTCCGTTATCCTACTCATTACCCCTTGACTGCCGCGGGTTTCTTAACTCCGTTTTAAGAATGGTTGGTATCTTAATGGTGGAATTGAACTTCAACTCTGAAACAAAGATCAAAAAAGGAAAGGTTGCCCGAAACCTTTCCTTCTTCTTGAGCTCTTTCCTAACTTGTGTGTGGTGTGTTGGGAGGAGCGAAGATCAATCTAAAAATTCCAATCTATAGTTAACTTGCCCCCTTGCAGTTACTGT
>LNEX01000296.1 GCA_001464165.1 bacterium Ga0077546 | reverse complement strand
GGAATTGGCCCTTGAGCCGCTCAAGGAGATATTTGTTGCCCTTACCACCGACAAAGCGAGTAACCAGTAGACTGCCTGTGCCATCAGAGATGACCACATTTAAAATCGACATATTGCCGCGCTTTGATTGATAAGCACCAACTGAGCGAATTGTACCGAAGATACTAACTTCTTCGCCCACTGTCAGGTCTTTGATAAACTCGCGATTTTGAAAATCAAGGTGCCGCCGCGGGTAGTGGCGCAACAATTGATCAACGGTTGTGATTCCGAGATTAGAGAGCAAGAGCGCTAGCTTGGGACCAACACCTTTGACAAATTGAACTGGAATTTCGGAAGGATGCTTGCCCACCAATTTCTGACCCGCTTGCTGATTGGCCAGACTAGTGGCAGTGGTGCTACCAGTGGCGCTAGATAGTGACTTACTGGAAAGTGACTTACTGGAAAGTGAATTACTGGAAAGTGAATTACTGGAAAGTGATTTGCCATCGACCGATTTGCCGCCAGCCGTTTGGCCCTGGGGGGCTTTGCTAATTGGTTTACTGCCTGACTTACTAATTGACTTACTAGTCGTATTACTTGCTGAATTACCGCGAGCGGACTTGCTTACAGCAGAACCCGAGGAAAAATCGGAAGAGCGAAAAGAGCCCGGAGCCGCTGTCCCCGGGCTGCGAGCGTAAGCACTGGGCTCGCGAGCAGCATCAGAAGCAGACAGCGACTGGTCGTTTGGGACACCACGCCGAACAATTGAAATACGGGTAGAAACATCAACATTAGGATACTGTCGAAATAGGCTGCGAACGGTAACCCAAATGGTGTCATAGGGGAAGCGTCGCACGAGGCGATCCGCCGTAGCCCTCATAAACTGAGAGAAGGTGGAGCGCTTACCTTGAAAATCGGCATAGCGCGCCTTGCGCTCCACGGCAATGGCGAGGCGCAAACCCTTAAGTTCAGCTTCTTTTGTAGGCCGAGTTCCGACTATATTCGCCACAGATTAATTGCCACAGATAACTTCTTGCCTCTGAAGCAAATTCTACTTCAGAAAGCAGCCAAGGTTACTGTAAGCGGTTGAGAATTAGCTTTGAAATCGCTTTGAGAGTAGCGAATACACCTAAGCCTTCAGAAGCAACGGCTTCGAAACTTGGTACGCCACGGATATTCATATCTTTTTCTAGGCGTTCAATCGGCATGGCATTGGCCAAGTCGCGCTTATTGTATTGCAAGACCCAAGGAATGCTATCGAGGGTAAGACCATATTCTGCCAAGTTCTCAACCATGTTCTGGAGAGACTCAACATTGTCCTTGGCTCTCATGACATCGGAGTCGCCTACGAAAATAATGCCATCAACGCCGTTCAAAATAAGTTTACGGCTGGCGTTGTACTCAACTTGGCCGGGAACGGTGTAAAGAGAAAATCTGGTTTTAAAACCTTGGACGCTGCCCAAGTCGAGAGGCAAGAAGTCAAAGAAGAGAGTTCGTTCAGTTTCTGTGGCGAGACTAATCAGTTCGCCTCTAGTTGTAGGGGCTAGCTGGCTGTGAATGTACTTCAAGTTCGTTGTCTTGCCACCAAGGCCGGTGCCGTAATAAACGATTTTGCAGTTAATCTCTCGAGCTGCGTAGTTTACGAGTGCCATTACCTGTTTCCTGCTTCCCCTTGCCTTCTGGCTCGGTCTATTTTGAGCCTTGGCTCTCTCATACCCATCAGCGGCTTATTTTCAAGCGCCTCTGAGTTAACACCGAAAATTGATAAGAACTTACACAATAATGAAGCTACTAAATCATCCCTAAAAGTACCCTAAAACTACAAACTAAACCAATCTTGTAAACCAGCTTTTGTGTAGTTCGAGTAAAGGATAGGTCAATTCTGATTGATCTAATTGCTTGGCAACTTCGGCTAATCAGTCTGATAACACTGCAGAACAGCGCTCCCTCAGTTAGCCTATCACGATTTTTGGTGGAGTTAAGATCAAAGGCAACTATCTATAACAGAATGTACCCTTTCATCCTGAACTATTACAAACTTAGCAATTCACGGTTGACCGTATATTCAACGGGGTACAGGTGCTACAATTCCTCCTTTGCTTGTGTTCTAGAATCTACCGGGCCCCAAGGGGCTGTACGGCAGATTTCGCGACTGAATTAAGACGGGAATTATTTTATGGCTAAGCGTTGTGACGTATGCGGCAAAGGACCCCAGACCGGTGTTCAATACACCTTCTTGCGTTCGCACTGGAACCCGCATGGTAAGAGACGTTGGCTGCCTAACCTCCAACCTTTCAAGGCCTTGGTAGGCAAGACTGTTAAGCGCATGAAAGTGTGCACATCTTGCATCAAAGCCGGCAAAGTTAAGAGAGCAGTCTAACTACTCAGTATCCATTTGATTTAACTAGCTTTCCCTCGGGGGAGCTAGTTTTGTCTTGCTATATCTACGGGTCTTTTGGGTCTCGGCTCTAGCTTTCTTTGGCCAGATCTAACAGGCCTTCTTTTTCTACAAGGTAGAGCTCGTTGCAAAACTGGCAGCGCCCTTCAGCCTGACCGTCTTCTTCTGCCATCGAAATAATTTCACTGCTAGGTAGTACTTTTAAAGCTTCGACAAAACGCTCTCTTGAACATTTGCAGGCAAATGATACAGGCTTCACATCGGTTAGCGGGGTTATTTCAAAGCCGGTGAGAATGCGCTGCAAAATCTCTTCTAGAGTCATGCCTCGCTTCATCAAAAATGTGAAAGTGCCAAAAGTAGAAATATTGTTCTCAATTCTGCAAATAGTTTCTTCTGTGTGATCTGACAATAGTTGAATTATCAGACCGCCGGCTGCTTCCACACCATTTTTACTAAGGTGAGTACCGACCACAACCAGAGAACCGGTCTGGTCAGTATTGACCAAAAAATGGTTGATATCTTCACCCACTTCTCCTGAAGAAAGCTCAATAGTTGAAGTATGAGGCTGGCCAAAACCTGAATCAATTGTCACGTGCAAATAGCCGGTAGAACCAATGGCTGTGCCAGTCAGCACTCTGGGCCTACCACTTAGATCGTTCAAGAGGCGCAGGTCGCACCACCCGGCTTCTTCGAACAAAGCTCTGACACTAGGACCCTGACCATCTTTAGCCAAAATTTGAGAGAGCAAAACGCCAGCCGTGAGGGCGCGCCCAAGAGCTGCCGCTGCCGTAAAAGATAGATTATGCCGCAACCTGGCATCTTCAGACAAATGGGTAGTAGTAGCAATAACGGCACGGAGTGTGCCATCTGACGATATTGCTTTTAGTACGCCATCTTTCATCTAATACTCGTTGACTTCTGCGCTCAAAGAATTTTGCAGAACAGTTCTTCAGCCACTATTAGCATATTACAAAAATAGTCAGCACTCTGGGCCTACCACTTAGATCGTTCAAGAGGCGCAGGTCGCACCACCCGGCTTCTTCGAACAAAGCTCTGACACTAGGACCCTGACCATCACCAAATTCAACCATCAAAGCCGCATGAGATGTCGCTACCAGGCCTGGTAGAAGCTTGGCAAAATTGCGGTAAAAGCTTAGGCCATCAGGGTCACCACCAAGCAGAGCCAGCCGCGGCTCATGAGCAATTACTTCCGGCGCCAGAGTGGCTGCAACATCGATTGGAATATAGGGCGGGTTGGAAAGAAAAAGTTCGAATGAGTTACTCGCAGCTAGCTTGGCCAAGCCCTCAAGATAGTCTTCCTCTATTAAGGTGAGGCGCTCTGCCACACCATGACAAATAGCATTGACTCGACAGAAATGAGCCGCCTGAGGAGAAACCTCAAAAGCTGTTGCGGTTAGCTGGGGAAATTGCTTGAGCAAAGTAACTACTATTGCCCCGGAACCGGCGCCGACTTCTAGCAAAGTGACAGTTTTCTTGTCTTTTATATATTCAGCGGCAGCCACAACAATAGTTTCAGTGTCTGACCGAGGAATTAAAACACCAGGACCCACGGCAAACTTAAGACCGCAAAAGTAAGCTTCACCTAAGGCATATTGCAAAGGTCGGCGCTGCCGTCTTTGTTCGAGAATTGCAAACAAAGTAGCAGCATGCTGGTCTGACAATACCGCCTTAGCGTTAAGCAAGAGCTCATGAGCAGCCATTTTTGTCACAAACTGAAAAGCTAGTTCTGCTTCGCGGCGAGCTTCCCCTTGCTCGATTCCAATGGCAGTTAAGTTGCCGACAAAATGAGCCCGAGCGGCTTCATGGCTCAAATTAGATGGCCAGTTGCTTTTGTCCAAAATACTATCTAACCCTAGTTAAGTTCGTCGTCGCGCAACTGCTCGCGCATCAATTCTTGCTGATAAGACAGGATGCTAGCTTCAATTAACTTGTCCAAATCACCCTCGAGAACCGGTTGCAATGAGAAGTTTTGATTGAGGCGATGATCAGTGACACGATTATCTTTAAAGTTGTATGTTCGGATTTTTTCAGAGCGTTCACCAGTGCCGACTTGAGATTTACGTTGATCGTAAATTTCTTTGTTTTGCTCATCAATTTTGATTTTATGTAGCTTGGCCCGCAGAATTTGCTTGCCCCGCTCTTTGTTTTGCAGTTGACTACGCTCTTCTGAACAGGCCACGAACATACCAGTTGGCTTGTGGACAATGCGTACAGCAGTTTCTACTTTGTTGACGTTCTGTCCACCAGCGCCGCCCGACCGCATTGTCGTAATCTCTAAATCGCGCTCATCTAGCTCAAATTCAACTTCTTCAACTTCAGGCATGACAGCCACAGTTGCTGTAGACGTATGCACGCGCCCCTGAGCTTCAGTGGCCGGAACCCTTTGCACCCGGTGTACACCTGACTCAAACTTGAACTTACTGTAGGCGCCGTCGCCTTTGAAAGCAACAATTACTTCTTTATAGCCGCCCAATTCACCTTCACTGGCGCTTGCAATCTCAGGCTTAAAGCCAACCTTGTCGGCATAGCGCAGGTACATGCGCAGAAGGTCGCCAGCGAAAATCGATGCCTCATCTCCACCGGTTCCAGCGCGAATCTCAAGCATGATGTTCTTATCGTCGTTTGGATCTTTTGGTAAGAGCAGCACTTTGAGTTCTTCGGTCAACTCAATATGTTTGGCCTTGAGGCTCTCTACTTCAGCCTCGACCATCTCGCGCATTTCTTTTTCTGTTTCACCACGCAAAATCTCTTGCGCTTCAGCAATTTCTTTCTCAGTATCTTGCCACTGATGAAACACTTCCACCGTGCCGTGGAGCTGGTGACGCAATTTAGCTAAGCGTTGATAGTTCTCTTGATCGTTGACAATATCTGGATCAGAGAGCTTTGACTCTAGCTCTTGAAAGGTGTACTCAATTTCTTTGAGTTTTTCGACAAAATGCTCCATAGCACCCTTCTAAGCTGACGCTAAACTGTCACCATCTTCGTTCTGCCGTTAAGCAATTAAAAATCGGAGAGGGAGGGATTCGAACCCTCGCTGCGTTTTAGCGCAGACAGTCTTTCCAGGACTGCACAATCGACCACTCTGACACCTCTCCAAATGGCCGTGCCAATTATAATACGGCCGGGTTTCCATGACCCCGCTCTGAAGCAGATTGGTACTTAACTCTAAGAAGTCTTAACTAATTGACTCTTCAAACGCTTGGCGCCGCCTTTAATGAGAGGCAAGAAATCTTCGGCTTTTAGGCTGGCACCGCCAACAAGGGCGCCATCGATGTGCTCTTGTTCCATTTGCTCATCAATAGTAGAGGCCTTAACAGAGCCGCCATAAAGAATGGAGATACCAGCACCAATATTAGTTCCACTATATAAACTATCGATTTCAGCCCGAATCAGACCACAAACCCGGTTAGCTTCTGGAGTCTCACAAGTCTTGCCTGTACCTATTGCCCAAACCGGCTCATAGGCCACCACCACCTTGGCTGCATCACTGGCTGCGATTCCGGCCAAACCGTTTACTACTTGTTCTTTCACGACTGAGTCAGTAAGCCCTTGTTCTCTTTGCTCAAGCAATTCGCCAACACACATAACTGGAACTAAACCATGAGCTAGAGCCGCTTTTACTTTCAAATTAACAGACTCATTGGTTTCGCCGAAAAATTGTCTTCTTTCAGAATGACCAATCAATACATATTGCACAGTCATGGCTGTCAACATCAGTGGTGATATCTCACCGGTAAATGCACCGCTATCGCGGTAATCCATGTTCTGAGCGCCCACCTTGCAAGGACTACCCTTAACTTGGTTTAAGACCTCTGACAGACAAACGAAGGTTGGACATAAGACTATTTCAGGAAGAGCCTCGCCTTTAAATTGAGACGCCACCCCCTCGACAATTGCTTTAGCCAGACTAGTAGCCTCAGCTGGGGTCTTATTCATCTTCCAGTTGCCAGCAATTATTGTCTTACGGCCACCCTGACTAGTCATAGATACTTCTCCTCAGCGAGCATATAGATCATTAGAAACAGATGATTCATTCTACATGCCAATCAACTAGAATCACTTATTAGTCAAGCTTATTGAAGGCGTTTACATTGAAGGCGATTACTATGTCTGAACCCGTATCTGAAGTAAAACCGGCCGACTCGAAAGAGGCCAGGCGCCTGGCTATTCTTAGCTCAAGGGGGCGAAGAGAGGAAGGCGAGGGCTACGAAGAGAAGCCACTGCGACTGCCAGAATGGGTGAAGCGCTCGGTGCTCAACACTGAAGAAAATCGCGAAACCAGAACAATCTTAAAAGAACAAAAGCTCAACACTATCTGCGAAAGTGGCCGCTG
>LNEX01000295.1 GCA_001464165.1 bacterium Ga0077546 | reverse complement strand
CCAGTGCAAGCATCACACAGTGCTCGCCTGGCCATAAGCTTGGCCGATGCGAACTCCGCAGCAAACGAGCAGAGAGCTCCATTGCACTTTTACTCCGGCGCAGCTTCATTTTGGTCTGGGGAATATTCAGGCGCCGAAGAACAACTAAAGAAATCACTGGAACTTAGCGCCAATCTACCTTATGCCTCTTATTATCTAGGCGATCTGTACATCGCCGAAAAGCAACCACTCAAAGCAATCGAATGGTTAAACGCGGCTAGAGAAAAAAGTAAAAGCGATGAACAGAAAGGCACTATTGATCGCGCCCTCGCACTAGCTTATATACTAAATAGCCAACCGAAACTAGCCAAACAGCACATCGAAAATGCAAAACGCGAGCTATCCACAACTGCAAGCAAAGAATTTCCATACATTGCAAAAGAGTCTATTGGTGTAGTCAACGCTCTTGCTGGTAACTACGCAGAAGCCGAGCGCAATCTATCAGAAGCGCTACCTGGCTTGCAAGCATCGCCAATCAAGCTAGGCAATCGCCTGGAGGCCGCGCAAGCAGCTCTATGGCGCTCTTATTGCCGACACAAGCAAGGCAATAAAGCCGGCGCCACAGAAGATCGCCAGTATGCTCTCAGCCTCACTACCGAAGCTGCACACCTGCTAACTCTGGCGCAAATTCTCGATCCGCTCTTCGGGGTAAAAGAACCAATCGCAACAGTTGAGCATATTCCAGACAAGTGGGCTGTCGTTGTCGGCGTAGGCAGTTTTGCCGATCCAGCAGTGCCCCGCCTGCGCTACCCAGCAAAAGATGCCAAAGACATGCAGCAATTTCTTGTCAATTGCGCCGGTTTCAAGCAAGATCACGTCAAGCTGCTTCTAGATAGTGATGCCACCAGCGCCACCATTATTGATTGTCTAGCAGGAAAATGGCTACCAACCTTGGCTCACCCTGATGACCTAATCGTACTTTTCATTTCCTCCCATGGCACACCAGCCTACAAAGCAATTGGTGCCCTCAACTCAATTGTCACCTATGACACACAGCTCAAAAATCTCTTCACTACTTCTATGCCAATGCAAAGCATTGCCCGCATGATCAGAAGCAAGCTGAAAAAGCAGCATGTCTTCGTTGTACTCGACACTTGCTACGCCGGAGGCCTAGGAGCACCAGGTGATGCGGCCAAATCAGACTCAAACGCCGATCCAGAATTACTGGTGATTTCAAAGCGTCAACTAATGATCAGCTCAAGCGACAGCACCGAACGCTCGTGGGAATCAAAGCGCTACAAGAATAGTATCTTCACCAGACAATTCGTAGATACCTTAGAGAAAAATCCTGCCTACGACGACTTTCGTAAGATCTTTACTCAGATTGCAGCAAAAGTAAATCAAGAGGCATCGAGTGATTTCAAGCACACACAAACACCCAAGCTTTCTGGCTCTTGGAGTGGTAAGGGTCTGATTGATATAGCTGCAAAAGATGCTAATGCAAAAGACACTACTGGAAAAGTAACTTCCAAAAAAGAGAAATAGAAAAATGAAAAAGTCAGGTTCGTCAATTCTGGCATTATCGCTAGCATTATCAATGATACTAATTAACCAGGCTCTGCCAGCGGCAGCTCAAAGCAGCGCGAAGGGTATGTTTTTTGAACAACTAGAATCTCCTCGCGAAGCTATTAACACTGGCTTGAAATATTGGATTCAAATGCGCCGCGACAAGAAGCTAAGCCTGGTAGATAACAGAGTTGATTTTATGGCAGGGGATGAGATTCGCTTTCAGATTGTGCCAAACATAACAGGCTACGCCTATGTTGTGCTGCAAAAAGGCACGACTGGTCAAAAGAAAGTACTCTTTCCCAATAGCTATGAGCCCAACGGCAAGGTCTTGGCCGGGAGACAATACTTGCTGCCGACACGCGGATACCTAGACGTAGATGCCATGCCTGGCACTGAGATAATTCGCATTGTCTTATCCCGTCGTCCGCTTTCACAAGCCGCTCTTCTAAAGGAAGAACCCGGCAACACCATAAAAATAGCAAAAGGCCTCAGTAGCGCTGAGCCCACTCAAAATCAGAACTGCCTAGTTGCGTTCAGTCAGGCCGAAACCAAGCAAGTAGACTTTGCAGAAGAAGCTAAAAGCGAAAGCAAAGGCGCTGAAGTAGACTTCTCAAAAGACCTAAACTATGTGCCTGGCGCTCCAACGAAAAAAAGATCGAGCAAGAGCCGCGTCCGCAGAGCAGTCCACAGAAGACCACTAGCTGGTCACAAGATCACGCCACAGCAGCAACGGCAACAGCAGCCAGCAGCAAATCGCGCAGGTTCTGTGACCGTGATAAACATCGAGCCAAACGAAAAGCTCGTGGCAGAAATTCAGCTCAATCATATTTAAATAAGGACTTTGGCAATCGATGGCAGATTCGTAATCTAGTTCGTCTCTTATACTACATTTCCAAAATTTTATTGGCATTTTGTTGGCATTTAATATTAGTAGTAATTCCACCATTGTTGCCTTTCCGGGCACGACATATCCTCAAATTCGAACCCCCACCAATCAGTAATACCAATCGCTTGAGGCTAATATGTCAGAACAGGCTGCTTTGCTACAGGGTGATACTCAGTCAATAGTCAAACAAGACGAAAAAGAAGCATTAGGAGCCGACCTCGCTCGGCAATCGTGGTCTCTACCAAAATGGGACAATATCGAAAGAATCGGCGATCAAATGAAAGACGCCGGCATTACATTCGATAAAAGAGAAGGCAAACTCAATTTTGACCTAGAAAGCAAAAAAGACACATGGCTTCAGGTCGGCGCTCTAAGCTATCACCAAAACCGCGATGGAAACTATAACGAGCGAAACTATGGCATCGGCATATTGCGCCGCATCGACGATGAGAGCGCCTTCGCTGTTGGCTATTACAAAAACAGTATCCACCGCGATACTTTTTATGCCACCTATCACTACACTCCCTATGAAGTAGGGCCAGTCAAACTAGGCCTGCAAGTCGGCCTGGTGTCAGGCTACAAAGCACTAGGCGGCGCCCCAGTGCCATTGCTTTTACCCCTGGCAACAATTGAGGGTAAACGTACAGCCGTTGATTTAACCTGCATACCGTCCTTTGGAGGGGCTTCAGCCGTATGTGCGGCACAGTTTAGATTTAAGTTCGACTAAGGCTCGAATGAGTGACAAGCGCGCGGCATCGAGGTAAGCTACACGAGTAGCAAACTGACAGATAATAATGAATAAAATTATTAAATCGGCCGCCCTAAAATCTACCGCTCTAATCGCACTCACAGCTGCGTCCGTCGCCCATTCTAATCCAGTTAAAGCTGAAGATGCCGTTGGCGCCTGGAAACTCTACAGCCAGAAGCAATACGAAGCTTCGGCCAACGCCTTTGAAAAAGTCTTCACCACAGCCAAGCCTGAAGCCAGGCTTTACTATTATGCTGGTTTAGCTAACAGCGCGGCTCGCCGCAACGCTCGGGCTAAGCAACTGTTCGACTATGTAATTACAAATTTTGCTGGTACCCCTGAATGTGAGCTAGCCAAAACAGCAAGTGGTTACCTGGGCCCGACGGGTACTAAAGCAGGCACGTCAACTGGTAGCACAGCAGCAGGCACCAGAGCTACATCATCTTCTTCGGCAGTTGCCACCCTTGGCTCGTCTGCAGCCAGTGGTGGCATGACGACCATAAGAAAGAAGGGCGCATTTGTTTTCACACCAGAAGACATTGCTCGAGAGGGTGCCAATGGCATCGACCAAACTGACGCGCCCAATTGTTGGTTTGAATGCGGCATGTCAGCACTAGCACAATTGCCCAAGGGGCAAAGAATGCTCGCCAGAATGATTACCTACGGTGATGGCGACTCGTATGTAGTTCGTTTCCCTGGGGACGGCACCGAATACAAGATTACAGAAGCCGATTTGGACAGGGCAGGCGTGAAATGCACTGCCTTGTGGGCATCACTTTTAGATTATGCGCAGCGCAAGAAATTTCCTAACAATGTGGGTGCAAATGGGTCCGATGGTGATTTGAGCCGATTACATGTTGGCTTAAGTTGCATCACTGGATGTAGAACCGATGTGATTCACCCAGGACACTCTAACAACCAAGAACTGGCTTCCTTTATTTATAGCGCCGTTAGCTCCGGCAATCCGATCACTGCCGGAACATCTGGTAGAATCGGGCGTCGCCATGTGCCAGTTTTCGAAAATCATGCCTACACCATAACTGGTTTTGAACCAGCTCGAAATATGATTACTATTCGAAATCCGCATGGTCACAAGTCTCATCAATTCACTTTTGATGAAGACCCTAGGCATTTGCAGTTTGAGCCACTTGAAGATGGAATCTTTAAAATGCACATGGATCTCTTTAGAGAGTCATATGGTTCAGTCTGCCGGTCGTTTATTTAGTCCCTTTCAAAAGCCTGATTCAGATGCACCGTCTTTGTGACTCTCATTTCTAATCGGCTCAAATTCAGGTCTCGTAGAGACAACCTTTGTCGCTGCTGGATAGGCACCAAATGGATCAGCTTGATCATTGCGATAAACTACCGTCGCAGATCGCACCCCTGACAATGGTAGCGATCTTGCCTCATAATAAACAGGCGCATGATTTTGCTCAGCCCTTATCACTTCGGCATCCCAGTCAGGCAGTTCAGGCGCAACAAGCAACATGCGCAGTGTATCAGCGGCTTCCGCCTTCATATTTTGCTTTGCGTAGGCCTCAATCAAGAGCATGTATAAAGGCGAGTGTTTGTCTATTCCTCTGCCCGCCTGAATGTGTTTCAACAAAATTTTGGGGACTTCCTTGCCTCGCTGATTTTTAGTAAGCAAATCGCAGTAACTGGCAACGCTTGAATTATCAGAATATTTACTATGCGCAGCAATGCTGAAATAGCGCTGGTAAGCCTTGATGGCACGAGTGTCTTGACCAGCAGCACGATAGCAATTAGCTAGATTAAGCATCAATGCTTCAAGTTTTGGGCCATTCTTACCGTGCGCTTCTTCTAAAATCGCTAACTGTCTCTCCAAAAGAGGAATGGCTTTAATTTTATTCGGGTCACCAACGAGACAACTGCTAGTTTTTTTCAGGGCGAGAGCATTCTGAACAGGCCAATTCAAGAGCTCAGATTCGTTACTCTGGGCGTTACTAAGGTAGCCAGCAGCGGCCACAAGGTCTCCACTAAGCAGCTCATCGTAAGCCAGATGCACATATGTATCTGCAACAGGCCACATCAAGTGCAATTTTTCCAATGTATCATTGAGTGGCTTGAGGGCTGGATTATCACTAGAATTCTCGCACCTGTCGTAGTACCAGAGTGCCCGGGCCAAATACTTCTTGCCTTGAGCTGGTGGCAGACTCATACCAATCTTTAAATTAGCCTCAGCAGCGTAGATATTATAGCTATCGTCGTCAGTTTTGGCGCCATTCTCTTCAGCCAACTTAGCGCAAGCAACATAGTTTTTTTCTTTCATCAACTGACGTAATTGATTAACTGTCTTATCGCAATGGTTAGCCTTCAAATCAGCATCAGGCATTTTTATATAAAGCTGGCTCATATTCTCCAGCAAGCCCAGAGCATATGAACGCAGATGCGGGCCGTGATTGAAATACTGAAAAGCCTGCTCATACTCGGCAATGGCATCTTGCGCCAGTTTTTCTCGCTGCACATTTAGCCCAGGGTCAAGTGACTGAACACGATAAGAATCAGCTAACTCCCAATGAAGATCGGCCAACAAACCAGGTGGTTTACCAATGGCTGTCGCTTGCTTAATTGCATCTTTGTAGTTCGATTGTGCGTGCGGCCAATCAACAAATCGCGCAGTCTGTGCCTCATCAATGAACTTCTGCAATTGCGTTTCACCAATA
>LNEX01000294.1 GCA_001464165.1 bacterium Ga0077546 | reverse complement strand
ACTGCCAATCCAAACAATGCCAATGACAAGAACGAGACAAAGAGCAGTCTGGCAAAATTCGCCTTAAACACTTTTTTGCAAAAGAAAAACTCTGGCTCAAGCCCTTCAAATGGTCAGGGCCAACTTATTGAATCAAGCGACATTGCTGCTTGGTTGGCAAGAAACCCCGCCCTCAGTCGCGAATATGGCCCCAAGGCACAATTAATTGATGACACGGGGCTTGTTACAGTTAACATGGGCCACCGCATCGCCTGGCCTCTCCTCGCCGGCTTAATGCTCAGTCAGCCAAGCCTTTCACCCTTCTCCACAAGCGTTGTACATAAACGCCCCGACACCTTGCTGCTTAAGCAAATGGGAACTCCTACTTATTTGTATCGCTATAACAAAATAAACCTTGACAGGCTAAATCGCTAGGCGACCTGAAAGCAAATAATTAGTAACAATTAATTGGCTGGTGAAGATGTCATTGCTTTGGATGCGATACCTTATAAGCAGGTTTTTGATATCTACCAGAAATGAATAGTTAGAGCATCCCAAACCCCGGCTGAATGTGTCTAAGTCGTTCATGAAGCACAGTACGAACTGAGTATTGCTGGCCTTAGCGATACTGCAAGAGCTAAAGCTCAATTTGAGCTGAGTGAGCTAAGCGGTCTGAGTGATCTGAGAATGATTATTCGAGAAACACATATTAGTAAGCCACAAACATTTTCCTTTTATATAAACAAGGTATTTTGATGAGTCGAAGCAAGGTAGAGGGCACCAAAATTGCCCAGGCTGCAAAGGATCTCAATGTCACTAGTGTCACAATTAGACGCTACATTCAAGAGTTTGAAATCGAAACAGCCACTGATGAAAACGGTATTAAGGTTCTTCCAGCTCAGGCGCTAGAAGAACTCCAAGAAATCCGCAAGCTCAAAGAAGACGGCCTCACGAATCCTAAAGTGATGGAACAGTTAGAAGAGATGCGCTCAAACAAGACTGAAGAAAAGCCTAGCAAAGCCAAGGCTCGTGGAAAAGCAACTAAGGTTGTGGCGGCCAAAGCGAAGAAGGCAGTGGTCGAAGTCGATGACGACGAGGCTGAATCTGAAGCTGAAGAAGAAGTAGAAGCTAAGCCAGAACCCGTACGAAAAGTGCGTGCCACCAAAGTGCTCAAGGCTCACCCCAAAGAAGTTGTTGAAGAAAAAGAGAAAGACGAAGATGAGTCTTCAGCCGATAGCGATTCTGGCGAAGAACAGTCGTCAACAGGTGAAAACGGTGATGGCGAGAAGTTTATGCATGCTCTCACCTGCCAAACTTGCGCCAAAACTTTCGAACACAACAACCCTCGCTTAAGAGATTGTCTCGATTGTTACCGCGCCAAACGCAAAGAAAGAAGACGCGGTGGCGGCGAGAAGCACAAGAAAGTTATTGAGAATCCGCTCGCCACTCAAGTTCTTAGCAAGCAATCTCCACTGGGTTCCGCGGCCACAGCCGGCGTTGAGGCAAAAGACAGCGATAGACTTGAGCGCCCTGATAGACTCGACCGACCTGATAGGCTTGAACGCCCTGACAGACTAGAGAGACCAGATAGATCCGAACGAGATCCTGCTGCCAGAGCCGACCGCGAACCACGACGCGATCGTGAACCTCGAGAACCAAGAGATAACAGAGAACCAAGAGAACGGCAAGAACGTGTTGCAGTTGCTGCTACAGCGCCAGCCGCTCAACGCAGTTCTGAGCCATCGTCTTGGGCTCAAATGCAAAAGCCTGTACGTTCTTACAGAAAAGCCATTGAAGAAACTCGCTTAATCACTGGTTCACTCAAACGCAGACTGGAGCGACCTGATCTTCCAGAAGGCGAACGTCGTTGGTTAGAGCAAGTCTATGCTTATCAGTTAATCTTGCACCAAGGGTGGAGGCATCTAGCTGAATACAAGTCAGGTAATCCGACTCAAAAGCCGCCACAAGAAGACTAATTGCCATAAGAAGAACTAGCAAAAAAAGAATTGCCAGATTTCTAAAAGGGGTCTGGCAATTCTTTTGGCAAAATCGGTGTCTGACTATTAGAAGGCATGCCAGCTCCTGTCAAATTCGGCGGCATCCGATTAACATTCAAACTTTGACCTTGCGCAGAAGCATCAAAAGGATTAGAAAGTGGTTGACTAGGCGGCGCTGTAGGTGGGCTCATCTTAGTCAAATCGATGGTGCGAGTAACACGCACAGGCACAACTTCACCTTCTCGCAAAAGTAGGTCTTTGCCTCGATTGGTTCTGGCGCGCACGGCGCCGATGCCTGAAGTAAATGAGCCTAACATCGAACCAACAGAACTGGTGTAATCGGACATAGACATGCCAGGGCCACGACTAACTGGCGGCTTCTTCATGGTATGAGCTGGGTTGCGCTCAATAAAACCAGTAAAGGCTGTTGAGCGCCCATCGGGAAACACTAGAGTTGTCAGACCAATTTCGACATTGCCTGGCATCGCTGTGCGCTGACCAGCAGCTGGCGCAGCCATAACCACCTTACCAATGATCCGCGCGCCACGGGGAATAAGTTCATGGCCATTTTGACTATGACCATCTCTCAAAACTACCGAAAACAAATCTCCAGCATGACTGGTCTTGGACGAAATGTCATCACCAAGAACGCCAGTCAACATCGATCCAGCACCAATGCGAGAAACAAGCATCTGCTGAATAATTTCATCAGGTATCTGGCGCTTACCACCGTAGGCGGGTATACCAGCATTTGAACCAGAAGGAGCAGCCGCCCCTGAGCTCCCACCGGTTAGTCCAGGAGCGAGCAATCCTGGTGCCATGCCAGTACTTGACTGGCCACTACCGACAAGACCTGGAACAGATCCTGGTGCGGCTGGCACCCACCCCTTGCCAACCGGACCAGTAGGGGCGTCACCTTCAGGATGTTGCATCTGCCATTGCTCGCGAGCATTGGCAGATGTCACGGTAAAGCCGCACCAAACAGAAACACCAATCAGCAAAGTGCTGCAAAGTCCAGCGCTAATTAAGCCGGTTACTAAGCAAATCAGGGAGCGACCTAAACCAGAAGCAGTGAAAGCCTTGTCTATTGTCGCTTTCACCGTAGTCAGCATGGCGCCTCCAAAAAAAATAAGCAAAAAATCATAACCACTGAAACTAAGGTTATTCTATGTGGATTTTAAGCTAATTAGCAAATTATTGCGTAATACAAGCCCCTGTACAAAATTTTGAGAGGTAAGGCCGTGTTACGATCTCGGGTTCGTAGCAGAGAAATTTCGAATATTCGAGTAATCCTTTGCCTGCCGAGCAGGACGTTTAGACCATAGGGGATAAAGCATTGGCTGAATCTAAAAAACAAAAACAGTACGAATCTGTTTTCATCGTCAGACCTAATCTCGATGAAGACGCTGTAGACCGCACCATCAACGCTGTTGAAGAGTTCATCAAAGCGCAGGGTGGAACGGTTGATGCAGTAGACAAAAAAGGCCGTAAGAGACTGGCCTACGAAGTAGAAAAAATGCGTGATGGATATTATGTCCTCATTACTTTCACAGCTAAGACTGAGTCTATTTCACCGTTGAAGCGAATGATGGTGCTCTCCGAAGACATTATCCGCTCACTAATCGTTGTGTTAGAAGAAGAAGCGAAAGCAGCCCAATAATCTAGTTCTACACACAACAGTAAGTAAGTAGGTATGCCATGAGTTTGAGCAAAGTAGTCATTTCAGGGCGGGTAGTGAAAGCACCAGAAAAGCGCTTTACTCCCAACAATAACGTTGCGGTTACTGAATTCACCATTGGGGTTGATTCACCTAATCGTCAAGATGGTGGAGTAGACACCAATTTCGTCAAAGTAATTACCTGGAGAGACCTCGCTGAGCGCTCCGCTCAAGAGATCAAAAAAGGCGATTATGTGGCGGTTGATGGCCGGCTACAAATCAATAATTACACCACAGCTGAGGGCGCCAAGCGCCGCGATGTGGAGATTGATGCTGTGGCAGTAGAAAACCTCTCTCTCGCAGTGGGAGCAGACAATTCTAAAGGTGGAGACGACGAAAGCCGTATGGCTACCGTGTCCAGCCGTCCAGCTGGAAAAGCTAAGAGCATAGTTGAAGGTAAAGAACCGGAAGATCTCGACGCCATCTTCTCCTCAGAAGATGAGATTCCGTTCTAAATTGCATTTTAAGGAGTTAGTTAAATGGGTAGAATGTCCAACGATTCATCACCACCACGTCGTCGCAAGACCTGCGGCTTCTGTGCTGACAAAGTAGAATTTATTGACTACAAAGATCCAAACCGTCTAAAGAAGTTTGTAACTGAGCGCGGCAAGATTTTGCCACGTAGAATCAGTGGCAACTGTGCCAAGCACCAACGTTCGCTGACCGTTGCTATCAAACGGGCTCGTGACATCGCTCTTATGCCTTATATGGCTGAGGGATAAATCAAACTATCGGTTCTTGTGGAGCAAATAGTCTTAGTGTTGTAAGATTATTTGCCTACGCCGAAGTGGTGAAATGGCAAACACGCTACGTTCAGGTCGTAGTGAGAGCAATCTCTTGGGGGTTCAAGTCCCCCCTTCGGCAGACTTTATTATTACTTGTCTATTATTTAATACTTGATAGATACACGAGGTACGCTTGAGCACAATCGATCCCCGTCGTCCGGACGCAAGACGAGACCTTCCCCCTCTAAACGAGCGCATTCGCGATCGTGAAGTCAGGCTCATTGATGAGGATGGTAGTCAGCTGGGAATTGTGCCTACTCGTGAGGCTCTAGCTGCGGCCAAAGAAAAAGGTCTAGATCTTTTACTAGTTCAGCCCGATGCTAACCCGCCTGTAGCACGTATTCTTGACTATGGCCGTCATAAGTTTGAATTAGAAAAGCGCGCACGCGAAACAAAGAAGAAGCATCACATCCAAGATGTCAAAGAAATCAAGATGCGCTACAAAATCGAGAACCACGATTTTGATGTGAAGTTACGCAGTGCGCAAAAGTTCTTAATTGAAGGCGACAAGATAAAAGTGCTGATTCTCCTGCGTGGACGCGAGATGCAGCATGCTGACATGGCTATCGACCTGATGAATCGTTACGCCGAAGCCCTGAAAGATTTATGTTTGATTGACAGAGAAGCCAAACTAGAGGGCAAGAGTGTTATCATGATTCTTTCGCCCCTTCCTTCAAGGGGCAAATCGCCTGCTTAACTGTATCAGCTAGCTGATACCAGTAAGTAAGCTTCGGAATCGCCTCTAAGGCGCCTGTAATTTGTATCTTTCACTAAGAGTAGAACCGAAATGCCTAAGATGAAAACCAACAAGGCTGCCGCTCGCCGTTTCAAGATCACTGGAACCGGTAAAGTAATGCGCACTCAAGCTGGTTCACGCCACTTGAATGAGTGGAAAAGCGCCAAAGTAAAACGCAATTTGCGAGGAACTACAGGTGTGCATCCTGATATTGAGGAGCACGTACTGTCCATGTTCCCTTACAGAAAATATTTGCGTTAAATCACAAATAAGTCCAAGGTCAGGTCCACGGGATTACTCCTCTCCGACGACCGGCTGATGTTGATCTCCAAAAGAGAGCAGCAGTAAAACTTTCACTTCGAGAGAAGAAGGAGCAAAATGCCAAGAGTAAAAAGAGGCAACGTCCTCCAAAAACGTCACAAGAAAATCCTCAAGTACGCTAAGGGTTTCCGCGGTTCAAAATCCAAGATATTCATCGCTGCCAACCAAGCAGTTATGCAAGCCTGGAAGAATGCCTACCGTGACCGTAAGAAAAGAAAAAGAGATTTCAGAAGCCTCTGGATCGCCAGAATCAATGCTGCAGCCAGAATACATGGTATGAGCTACAGCGTTATGATGAACGGTCTGAAGAGAGCTGAAATTCAAGTTAATCGCAAGATGCTTGCTGAACTGGCTGTCACTAACAAAGAAGCTTTCACTAAGCTAGCTGAATCAGCAAAAAAAGCGGTTGCTGCGAGCAAATAAGACACTGGAGTGATCATGAGAATTGTCACTCTCACCTCAAGCTCAAATCCGCTCTTAAAAAGGATTCGCTCACTTCATGAGCGGCAAGCCCGGCACAAAGCCGGGCTTTTCCTTATTGAGGGCGAAAAAGTCTTGCTTGAGGCCTTTAGCAAAGACATAGAAATTGAAGCTGTAGTAATGGATGCCGCCTACTTTGAAAGGGGCTTCTCTGAGACTTTTGACGACAATTTGATCGAGTTAAATGTAGTTGATTCTTCTTTGTTTAAGACATTGAGCACAACTACTTCACCTTGCAATGTAGTAGCCATAGCCAAGACCAAGCCGAGAGGCAGCACTAGTGAACTACTAGATGCTCTCGACCCAAACCAACCATTAACAGTGGTGCTCTGCGAAAATCTTCAAGATCCCGGTAATTTAGGTACTATCATCAGAAGCTCACTGGCCTTTGGTGCCAGTGCCCTGATCTTGAGTAGAGGGTCTGTAGATCTCTATAATCCTAAGGTAGTGCGCTCAGCCATGGGCGCTCTCTTCGACTTGCCGATATCTAGCGGCGAAAATATCGAAGACATCTTAGTTAGCCTAAAGAAAGCAGATTTTGACATTATTGCCCTCAATCCCGAAGCAAAAGAGTCATTTACGACCCTAGAATATGGCAAGAAGGTAGCAATCGTTCTCGGCAACGAAGGTAATGGTCTAACAGCTGAAGCTGATGCTATAACAACAAAAACAGCACACATTGAGATCGCCCCCCAGGTAGAATCACTCAATGTTGCTGTGGCAGCCAGTGTGGTGCTCTTCCATATACAAAAGGCAAAAAGAACAATTACCACCGGTTAAAAAGAATGGCCGACAACGAACAGAATCCTGATACAAATTTCGAACCTGATCTTTCAGGCAGTAAGTTTCACGCTATTACATCAGCTAGCGCGCCGGACACCGACGGCGACTTACAATCGAGCAAAGCCTTGCCCAGTCTAGAAACTGCCGAATTAGCTCAAGCTCCAGAAGCACACGACCCTCATACTATGACTGTGGTTGAGCACCTTGACGAGCTTAGATGGCGCATAATGCGCAGTGTTGGCTACCTGGCAGCAGCCTTTATAAGTGCTCTATTTTTGACAAAAGACGTACTGCGAATTCTGCAAAAACCGGCAGGCAATATGGAATTCCAGGCTCTGTCGATAGAAGAACCATTGCTGGTGTTTTTCAAAGTAACATCTTATTTGGCATTGATCTTCGCCTCACCATTCATACTCTTTGAAATTGGTCGCTTTGTAGCTCCAGGTCTAACCAAGCAAGAGAAGCGAATAGTCTCTCCGGTTGTTTTCGGCAGCCCAATTTTGTTCTGCTGTGGTGCAATATTTGCTTACTATTGCTTGCTTCCACCAATGCTTAACTTCTTTGGTAATTTTAGCCAAGGCATATCACCAATCAATCAAAGGCTTGATTATTACATCTCTCTAGTTTGCTCAATTTTGCTCTACATGGGCCTTTGCTTTCAGATACCAATTGTCATTTTTACCCTGGCTATGGCAGGGCTGGTCACATCACAGCAGCTGCAAAAAGTTTGGCGTTATGCTGTTTTCGGCAGCGGCATGGTGGCATGCGTACTAACGCCAGACCCAACCGCTTTTTCGATGCTAATTGTCACCGCCGCCCTTACTGGTCTCTACTTTGTGTCGATCATTCTGCTCAAACTTTTTGGAAAATAATTTAGAGTATGGACTGGCAGCTTATCTCTCACTACATCTTAGGCATTGTTACTCTGCCTGTTTCAATTTATACAGTAAAGTGCGTCGTAGAAAATTTCGGTACTCTTTTTGATGAAGATCTGACGATCAAAGACCGCAACTTATTAAAGCAGTTTGCCTTTTTCGTATTGCTACCAATGGTGGTGCTTTTTCATGAGATTGGTCACGCTTTAGCAGCGCGCTATTTTGGTGCAACAGTGACAGCCTTTCACTGGAGTATTTTCTGGGGCGAAGTCGTCATAGACGGCAAGCTCACCCCCTTTCAGCACTACATTATTGCTTTGGCTGGCAATCTCTTTCAGCTGGCTACATGCTTCTTTGCTCTGGGGCTAGCTCTAATTGAAACTTCACCAGCGCTAGTGGCACTCAGCGTCTACTTTTATATTTTCAACGGACTAGCCTGCTTGATTGGCTATCCACTGCTTTCGTTGACAGCTTGGAATGACGATTTCGCCATGATCTATGGCCAACCAAATCTTCAAATCACCACCATCACTGGTATCGTGCATCTTATACTTATCGCTCTTTTCCTCTTCACGTTTTTTAGCACAACCGGTCGTCTTTGGTTCGTAAAAAAGACTAGACCAGCATGGTACAAAGAATTTTCGAAAGTACTGGCGCGGGCACAGCAAGAGAACGATGCTATTAACTATCTCTCAGTAGCCTGGCAATATTACTTCGTCGGACTCGATCGTCTATGTGAAAAGACTCTCGACAAGGTACAAGAACTAGATAGTCAGTTGATGGATGTTTGGCTCTTGCGGGGATACATACATCAGAGTAAAGGTCGCTTCGAGAGCGCTATCTTATGTTTTAAAGAAATCACAGATAGTAGCTGCTCAGACCAGGTGCTGATGGCCAGAGCCTGGATGGCTTGCGGCCATTGTCAAGCGCAGCAGATAGAGAATTCTCGGGCAGCAAAGCCCGACTGGCATGAAGTCTTAAAATCGTATAAGCAAGCGGCCATTACGGACAGCAGCCTGGCCGACCCTCATTACTACCTCGGTGTAACACTTATCAAAGCCGAACTTTTAAAGGATGCGGAGGCTGAACTCTTACTCTGCCAAAACAATCAACGAGCCGGTAAAGAGGCGCTAACTTGGCTCGACCCCATGCTAGGCTCGATGGTGCAACAAGAGATTAACGCCATTCGTAACCGAACCAGGGCCAAGCAATAAATTTCTCTCAGGCTTGTCAGTAGATTACCTCTTATAATCACACCCTGCAGATTACCAACAAAGGCATCCATTTTGAATCTCAGCGCAGTCGCCCAACAGCTCCTCTGCCATCCCTTCGCTTCTTTGTGCCTAGTGGCGCTGGCAGTCATGCTGGCAGCCGATACTTCCATAAGACTTTGGACAGAACGCCACCGATTGACTAAAGAAACACTGAACGATGATGACAGAGCGTTCGCTTGGCGCTTAGTACTCTTTCTCGTTCTTCCTTTCTTGATCTTGATTGACTGGCGCGCGGGTGATATTTCTGCTCTCAAATCATTCTCAAACTATTCAGGTGAAATTCTACAGATACTTTTCGCCCTATTTTTGATACCAGCATTAGTAATGCGCCCTCATCCCTTTCTTGCTACTTTTTTGGGCTACTCCATTGTCTTTACCCTTGGTTTAAATTTCATTTTGCACCCAGCCTTGATGTTATCAGGCACTATAAGTAGTATCGCCCCTACTAATTTGAATTTGCACCAAAGTATCCTCACCCCTTACCTGCTGACTCATGCATCTCTGGCAGTGGCGTTCGTTGCCTGTCTCAGCAATTCGCACTTGCGCATGTGGTTTTCAGATCTGAGTAGACCCCACGGTTCTAGAGAACTCAAAGAGCAACTGTCCCGTTGGCATGAACACCAAAATGACGCCAATGCCACGCTGCAACTTGGTTTGCTTTATGCCAAAGCAGGCCTAGGAAGGCAATCAAGAAAAATGCTCAAGCACTTGCAGCACAATTTTCCTGACAGCATGCATGCCTCCTTTCTCAAAGCATTGTTAGCTTTTCGCCAAAGGCAGTATGTAGCAAGCAAAGCTGGTTTCATTCAAACTTCTGAGTATGAGGGCGTTGACGGCGAGTTGCGAGCGAGCTTACTTGCAGCTGCTGCTTGTGCCGCATTTGCCGCTGGCGAAACAGTAAAAAGTCTCAACCTCTGTGATCGCGCTCTCGAATTTGAAGATGCTTGTTTAACAGCAAGAATGGTCAGAGTTGATGCCTATCTGGCTCAAGGAAAGAAAGAGCAAGCAGCACAGGAAATAATGGTAGCCATGCACCTGGGCCTCGATTTTGATCTCAAAGACAACGTGCCCCTAAACATCGAGAAAACCTATGGAGAAATTCTGGCGCTAACAAAGCATAGCGCTTCACAAAATGCAGATAGTGACCTGGTTTTAAAAATCTAGGTGAAAATTTCTTTGCGGGTAATACGAAAAATCCCTTTCCTCTTTTTATATAAAGCCTATAATGCAGTGAGCAGGAATCCCAAAATACTTTTAGAGGACCTGGCAAAAGCGTGCTAAGTAGCGGAAAAGTAAGACTGAATATCCGCACCCGAATGGTAATACTCTGCCTCGGTGTAGCTGCGCCTCTGCTTGCCATTGGGAGTTTTTCACTATTCAAAGAATACCGCACACTCAAGCTTGAAGCAGAGCGCGCCACGACTCTGCAAGCAGCCACAGGCGTGCGCACAGTATCAAACTGGATAGAATCTCAACTTCATTCTCTTTCTGCTCTAGCGTCTTTGAGCGCAAAAGGTTCTCTGGCCTCTAACCTGGAGACAAATAAAACTCTTTCAACTGCTCTTGTGGCCCAACCATCATGGAGCAAATTGTTTCTAACATCCCCCAGCGGTGGGCAAATATTCGCTCAAGCGGAGAGAGACAACCATGGCGCGGCAAAAAGCCTAGCTGAAACGAAGGCCATGGCAAAACTCTTGGCCTCAACTAGGGCCACTGGCAAGGCAGCCATGGGGCAAGCGACCGTTTTCGATAATCATGGCCACTCTTACCTTTTCGCTTCCGCACCAGTGCTTCAAAATGGTCAAGTCAAGGCTCAGCTGATTGCAGTCATCGATCCCAAAGCCGTTCTCAATTTATTCAGCGGCTTAACCGGTTTGGACGATCAATCAAGTGCTGTGATTGCTGTGGTTGACAGTGAAAAAAGAGTAATTGCTCGCACCATAGAAAACGACTTCTGGCAAGGCAAGGATTTCTCGCATGCCAAGACTGTTCAGGCAGCTTCTAATAAGGAAAGAGGCACACTAGAAGCAATTGGAATTGCTGACCCGACTCCGCGCGCCTATGCTTTTGACCATGTACCCAACACCAATTGGCAATTGACAGTAGGTCTGCCCACCAGCACTATATATGGAACTGCTCATGACTGGCTAATTTTGATGGTCTCACTAGCAGCATGTGCCGTTGGCATCTCATTTGTCTTGGCTTACTCGGCTACCTCGCATTTCACAAAAACCATCAATGGCTTGGTAAGGGAAGCTCTATCACTAGGAAAAGGTGACTTCTCGAAGCGGGTAGAAGTGAAGTCTAGTGACGAACTAGGACTATTGGCACGTGCCTTTAATGAGATGGCCAACACATTAGAGCTAGACCGTGACCAGAAGAACATGGTCAACAGAATCTCAGATTCGGTCAGACAGTCCCTCGACTTAGATGAGATTCTTAATACCACCGTCAAGGAGCTAGGACAAAACCTCAACGCCAGCCGCTGCTGCCTTGCCCTGATAGATACTCATCAAACCGATGAGATAGAAGATGATGAACTATCCTTCGACTATGTTTGGTGGAACGAAGAGTTCGATGGCAACTCACTAACTAATCGCAAAGTATTGATTTCAGAAAACGATGTATTGCGTCGTATCATCGACCAAGGCTCGATTATCTGGCTAGACGTCTTAGAAAACCAGAACCTCCCGCAAGTACCAGTTATCAGCGACAACAGTACTGATGCCGCTGACTGGCGCTCAATCAAAACCCTAATTGCCTGCCCAATTCAGGGCGCTAAAGGCGCTAATGATATTCTCGGCTTGATTTTAGTACACCAATGCGATCAAGTAAGAGCTTGGTCTCCATCTGAGTTAGAGCTGGTAGAAGCTGTGGCTAATCAAGTTTCACTAGCTATCGCCCACGGTCGACTATACAGCCATGCCAAAACACTGGCTGAGAAAGAGCAACTAATCAATCATATCGTCAGATCTGTACGTACCTCCCTAGATGTCGATACTATTCTCGATACAGTAACTAGCGAGCTATCAAAAGCACTAGGCGCCGATCGTGTACAAATTGCCCAACCAAGAGCAGAAGGGCCACTAATTGTTACCCACGAACATCACCAAGAAAGCCTAGATTGTCGCAAAGGTTTGAGCCTCTATGGCAGCAGCATCGACTTTCATCCTAATGCCCGAGTCAATAGTATTGTCACAGATGCTGGCAACTCAGTACTAGGCATTGCTCTAAGCCAGACAATTAGCCAGGCCGAAGCTGATATTCATGTCGAAGTTGATGCCCTAACTAAACTCACATTTGAGACTTTGCCAGCCTCGCTTTCAGTGATCAATCAAGTCTCAGGCGACCTGCGCTGTGCCGCCTTTAGTGAATACCTCAACACAGTTGGCTCCCAATCATTAATTGCCGCTCCTCTATTGAATGAAAATCAATTGATGGGTGTTCTCGTTGTACACTAATGCGAAAATCAACGGCAATGGTCTGAGCACGAAATTCGTATGGTATCAGCCATTGCCGATCAAGTCGCAGTAGCCATAGCCCACGCCCAACTCTTTGCCCAAGTAAGACACCAAGCTATTACCGATGGCCTCACCGGTCTCTACAATCACGTCTACTTTAAAAATCGTCTGACAGAAGAGCTACGCACAGCAGAAAGAAAAGGTACTCCAGTATCTCTAATTATGATCGACTTGGACAAACTCAAGGTCATCAATGATACCCACGGGCATCCGGTAGGCGACGCTGCTATCAGACAAATTGGTGCCATACTAAAGACCTTGCTGCGAAGCGGAGATACAGCGGCACGCTATGGCGGAGAAGAATTTGGCATTATCTTGCCAGAAACATCTCTGCTAGAAGCTGCACTAATAGCCGACCGACTTTGCAGTCAAATACGCAACACCCATGTTCCCGGGCTTGGCAAAATCACCGCTTCTCTTGGTACGGCCTGTTACCCCAAACAAGCGCGCAGTTCTTCTGAACTGATTGAGAAAGCAGACAAAGCCTTGTATGTAGCTAAGAACAGCGGTCGCGACCAAGTGCGAGTTTTCGAAGAAGACTATCAATCTACTTCTGGGCCCACCTTCACCAATGTCACCCGTGAAATGGAACGAGCACTTAAGAAAACAGGCTTAGAGTAGAAACGAGATTGTAGATTGAAACGCCTAGTACTTTTTGACATCGATGAGACCATGATCTCTTCAAACGGAGCCGGTCGCAGAGCCATGGCTCGCGCTCTCAAAGAAAGTCATGACATTCCAGAAGAGGCAACTCGTATTTCGATGTCTGGCAAGACAGATCCACAGATTATGCGGGAGATATTCGCCAGTCAGGGCTTAGAACTAGGAACTGAAATAGAAGCAGTAAAAAAGGTCAATGACCTGATTGACTTGTATCTGAGTTATCTTGATCAAGAATTGTCAGCCTCTCAAACTATGATTATGCACGAAGGTGTAGTCGAAATTTTAGATCGTCTTCGAGCTGACAGTCAGTGTTTTCTTGGACTGCTCACCGGCAATGTCGAGATTGGTGCGCGCAAGAAACTTCATTTCTTCGACCTCAATCACTATTTTGAAATTGGAGCATACGGCTCAGATTCGGCAAACCGCCTTGATCTTCCCCACTTTGCTGTGAGCAGAGCGCGTGATCATTTTGCCAGTGAATTCGCCCCAGAAGAAGTTGTTATCGTAGGCGATAGCGTCAACGACATTGCTTGCGCTCATGGATATGGTGCTCAAGTAATAGCAGTAAACACAGGTAAGACACCATGGCAAGACTTAGCTGAAAGAAACCCTCAGCACTTGTTTAAGAACTTAGCAGACACAAACGCTGTCTACAAAGCAATTTTCAACTAATTCTGCTGATTGCGACTTTGTATATACGTCAAAATCGCCTGTCTTTGTTCGCGATTGAGAGAGGCGTCCCAGTGCAAAGCTTTGTAGCGAATCGGCGGCATACTACCTTCTTCTACGACAGTAGTAATTTTTGCCAAATCTATAGTTGAAATCAGCTCTGTGCCTGAAATCTGGGCCTTGGTCAAAACAAAGTCTTTCTGCCCTTCCAGCATATCCCGAGCAATGGTGTCTTTGGCAATAGGAAAATTAGCATAGAAAGGATAAGCGACTAGATCAGTTGAGGCGCTATGGCAGTCAACACAACTACTTTGCAAAATCTTCGAGACTGGTGCAAAAGCAGCATTGCCACTTTGATCTGGCAGTTTTACCCTGACAATGAAAAAGTTTGAAATGGGAAAAGAAAGACCAAAAACAAAAACCCCAGCCAAGACAATCAATGGTAGCAGGCGTCCTAAGGGAGGCAAAGTTAGCTTACTAGACGAAGAATTCTTGGAAGTAGAGCTCATGAGATTGCCTGAATACACGGAGTTAACCTACGGTCATACTATAATTGATCTGTTGAAATTACAAACTTCAGTCATTAGGGGAGATTCAAAGTCTGTGGAAAGGAAGTTGCGCGGCAACAAACGAAAAGTCAAAGCCTACATTGGCCTCGGCTCTAACGAAGGCGATCGTCTAGGCTATGTACAACAGGCCCTGCAATTTCTCAAAGATATTCACGACATCACAGTTTTAGAGTGTTCTAGTCTCTACGAAACAGAACCAATCGGTGACACTTATACTCAGTGGTTCGTCAACGCGGTAGTTGCCATAGAAACCAGCCTTAGCGCCGAAGATTTGCTAGATGTTTGCCAAGATATTGAAAAACGGCTCACAGAGCTACATCGACACAATAGCAACCAAAGAATAAAAGAGCGCATCATCGATTTAGACATCTTGTTCTACGGTGATAGCGTAATGGAAGCTGCTAACCTTCACCTGCCCCACCCTAAAATGCATCTGCGTTCTTTTGCCTTGGTACCATTGCTAGAAATTGCACCTGACATTCGTCACCCAGGCCTAGAAAAAAGTGTGGCCCAGCTTCACGAAGAATTGACTGAACCGGAACAAGTCTTTCTCTTTGGTACACGCACAGCGGAACTACCACCCGAGCTTTAACGATGAAGTAGCAATGAACTTTAAGATTGGTTCTGACATTTGTTCAATTAAACGTGTAGAAGACGTGTACCAGCGTTTTGGTAGCCGTTTCCTTGATCGCATACTGACAGCAGATGAAAAAAAGTATGTGCTCTCCCGCCCCAAAGATTTTCTCGCCCGAGTAGCGGCCCGCTTTGCCGCCAAAGAAGCCACTTCTAAAGCACTAGGCACTGGCTTCATTGGTATAGGCTGGAAAGATATTGAAGTCGTGCGGCTCGCTTCGGGAGCGCCAACCATTGAACTACACGGTAAGGCAGAGCAGCGCGCCAAATCAATTGGCTTGACTTGCTTCGAGCGAACCATGAGCCACGAAAAAGAATATGCCATAGCCTTCGTTCTGGCTTATGGTCCTGGTTGAGGTCCTGGTTGACCAACTGGTCTGCCAATAGCCATTGCTATCATTAAACACTGGTCGACCTTCTCCATCACTTCTTGAGGGAAAGCACCAATTCTACTGACGACTAGAGTTTTTGGAATAGTGGCAATAACTGTGCAATCAATTACGCTATCAAGTCTTAGTCCGGCAGCCTTACCTTCAGGAGTATTCATCAGCACTTCGACTTGTGTGGGCTCACGGGCTGCCCTAGATGTATTGCTGGTCAACGGAACAAGCAGCACGTCATCAAGGCGAGCATTATTGTAGTCGTTTGAAATCAGTACAGCAGGTCGACGCTTGGTCTGTGTCGCTCCGTCATCGGTGGTATACGGAAAAGACACCAAGACGACGTCACCTTTGTTGTACGTTGTCGGCTTCGAATTCATTGGTTAAGGAAAATGATCCTTTGAGTATGCAACCTTTGAGGATGCAACCAGGTGACTTAGTAAAAGCTGCCTAAAAGTAAACAGCCGCCCAGGTTAGACCTGAACGACATAATTGTAGCAAGTTTAGCAATTTATGCAGAGACGATAAACCAATCAACACAAAAGGGCTCTCTCGAACCCGATTAGCGAATAAATTTTATCTCAGCTTGGAATTCTTAGCCGTAAACGGCGTCGGTCCTTGCATCTTCTTTCAGCAAAGCTGGTGACGATGCATAAACAATAGCTTTGACAGCAGTGTCGCGGGAAGGCATGTGCGATTCCAGCAGATCTCTACCACCATAAACCATATTCCAGAACGGCTTAGCATTTTCAAAAATGCTTTGGTCGTCGCTGTCTCCGAAGAGATTTACATTCTCTGGCTTATTATTCACTGATTTCCGTCTCCAGTTGGAGATGAGTAACTTGACGCTAGTATAACAGGCTTTCAAGAGATAAGTCCAGCAGAATTAATCTACAAAACTCACTATTAATCACATCGATTTTTATCGGCTGCTATGTCCACACTCTGATATACCCAGAACGACGCCCCCAAATAACGAAAATAGATAGGCGTCACCCAGGAAATTAATATAGCCTTGTTTGACCGGCCTGCCAATGGTGGTTTTACGATGTAAAGCGGACAGGCCAAAGCTTTTGAGCCCTAATCTCGCCCCGGAAACTTATTGCGTAAAAATTCAATTGTGCGCACCGTGGCACCGCCCGGTACAAAAACTTCGGCAATACCTTGACTAAGAAGAGAATCGCGGTCCTCATCAGGCATTACTCCGCCGCCAAAGACCAAAATGTCTTCAACACCCTGCTCTTTTAAAAGCTTAACTACTTTAGGCAAGAGTGTCAGATGGGCGCCTGAAAGAATAGAAAGCCCTATGGCGTCAACGTCTTCTTGTATAGCGGTCTCGACGATTTCTTCTGGCGAGCGATGCAAGCCGGTATAAACGACTTCCATACCAGCGTCGCGCAGTGCCCTAGCAATTACCTTGGCGCCTCGATCGTGCCCATCGAGCCCAGGTTTGCCGATTAATACTCGAATTTTGCCCTTACTCATCTTGCCCCAAAATCTTTTACTATATATAGGTAAATAGTTTAGACCACAGCTTTACCAATCGCTATCATTTAAAGAACCCCAGAAGGAAGCTTAGGAGCCAAAAGGCCAACCAGCTCATCGAGGTTGGCGATGTCGCGCCTATTAATCAAATAAAAACCTCTTTTCGTCCTTAGCACTGCCCAAACCAAATAATTAGGGACAGTCAGACTAACGATTTGATCAAACGGAACCGATACCGGAAAAAGCATGGTCTCTATTTTCAGACCATCAGCTTTGACAATGATGCCATTAACCTCAAAAAAGGCGGACGGCAGTATCAAGGCATTGATGCCAACGATAAATAACAAGAGAAAGAGCTCGGAGGCAAGATCAATATGATGGTGCAATTGGGCACGTTCAAGCATGCTCATAGGCATAGAAACAGATAAACCAATGAGCATAAACAAGTAGAAATAGCGCAGCAGGTGCTTGAAGATTCTGCGCCTAAAAACATGCTCAACCACGGGGCCAGTATTCTTAGCTCCAGGAGAGACAGTGGAAGATTCGCTATTCGGTTCAAGTGAGGCCATAAGTCGATATTATACTTCTCCAATATG
>LNEX01000293.1 GCA_001464165.1 bacterium Ga0077546 | reverse complement strand
TTGTATTTTTGTTGGCACTGGTATCGGTTCTGGTATCGTACACAATGGTGAAATCTTGCGTGGATTTACCGGAACAGCTGGTGAGATTGGTCACATCGTTGTAGTGCCCGATGGTCGTGACTGCGGTTGCGGCGGCTTTGGCTGTCTCGAAGCTTATGCCTCGCGCACAGCTGTTGCGCGCAATTGCATTTTTGATATCAACCGCGGCTACGAGTCAATTTTGCGCGATAAAGTAGACCCAGCTAAAGGTGGCCTGCGCTCTAAGGCAATCTCGCAAGCTTATGAGCTGGGTGACTCAGTTGCTGTACGAGCAGTTGATCATGCCGCCTGTATCATGGGTATCGGTCTTGCTAGCGTCGTAAACTTCTACAATCCACAGCGCATTATTCTTGGTGGCGGGTTCATCGAAGCTATGCCACTTTATTTTGAAAAGGCTGAAGCCGAAATGCGTCGACGCTCACTGCGTATACCTAGCTTCCAGACTGAGCTAGTTCGAGCTGAACTTGGTGATTACGCTGGTACTATCGGCGCGGCTTTACTTACAAGATAAAACAACTGGCATTGATTACAGGCCTTTTTGCTTGGCCAAAATTGAAACGCGTGCTTGAATCCATGCGCGGCTGCGGGGAAAGGCGCGATCGAGTTTGTGGGTGAGAGTGCAGTCGTTGCCCATGATTGACGAAGCGAGCCCGGCAAATGTCTCACTGGCCCCGCTTTGATTGTTTTGCACATAGAGCTTCAGTAGGTCGTTGTCTGAGCCATCGTAGTCGGCAATATCTTGGCGGTGAAGTCGCAGAAATTGTTCATCGTTAGATGGTAGTTCTAAGCAAGAATTCAGGGCGTGGGCCAGCATGGTGTAGGTAGTGGCTTTGATCAATTGCGGAATCATTGGTGGTTGCAATTCAGTACCACCAGGCTCTGCTCCTAGGCGCTCGCATACATACACATCTCTATCGTAGGCTCGACCGAATTCAGCCGAGAAATAAGTACCTAGGGTAGGGTGTGTTGCGTGAATTGCGTCTGGAAACTTATCAATCAGGTTGGGAGTAACAAAAACCTTTACCTGACCCTGATCAAGAATTTTGTAGATTTGCTCGGGAACGCTAGCAACTACTTCTTTGACGAGCGTCACGGTGCTTGCGCTCACCGGGGCGTGGGCGAATCGGGGCGGCACAACATAAACGCGGTCTTTCAGTGGCGAAGCCGCCGGTTGGGCTGATTCTGTCGGTTTTACTGAAGAACTGCGGGGCTGTGCAAGTTGGTTGTTTGGCTTGACTGCTGCTATCTTTGGTAATTTTTCCAATTCAGTTGCGGCGATGGCTTTCTCTGGAGAATTGGGAAAATGTTTGCAGACGCATTCATATGTTTGCCTTGATGCGGTGATTTCTCCCATCTTTTGATACGACCTTGCTAGCAATAGCCAGACAGCAGGCGAGTTGTTTTTGCTATAGATTGCTAGGCGAGAACTTTCAGCGGCACTCTGAAATTGATCCTTTTCAAATTGTTGTTGTGCTAATTCAAAGTAGTCTGGTTTATCTGCGGCGAGGGCCGCCTGGCTTACAAGAATAATTGCAAATGGCGGGGCAAGTAGAAGGCTAAGCAACAAGTTAAGCATCATAGAACTAGCTGCAATTGAGCAGTTCGGAATAGGAAGAATCTTTTTCATATGGGTTGTAAGTAGCCTTGATGAGCGCAATTGACTGCGTAATATTCGTCCATGACCATGAGCTGCAAAGATTATCTCTTATAATTGTAGAAAAACTCTCATTGTGAATTATCCGATTGCTATGAACATTATTTTCGCCCGCTTGAAGCCTTGTATTGTTTTGACCGTGGCTATCTCTCTGGCCTTGAGCAGCTGGACGAATTCAGCCTTGGCCGAAGAGTCGGCTAATTTACTTGAATTTGCATACAAAGCTAATGATTATTCAGCGGCAGCAAATTTAGCTAGAGAGCAGCTGAAAGAGAATCCCAAAAATGCTTTGGCGCACTATTACTTAGCCAATTCACTATTTAAGTTAAAGCAGTATGGCGAAGCTGTCGAGGAGTACAAGCAATGTATAGTTCTCGGAAAAGGCAGCCAGATAGAGTCTAATGCAAGACAGGGCTTGAAGTCGTGTTCACAATTTTCTCTCGCTTCAGACCGCCCTTCGGCAGTTTTAACTACTCCTCCTGTCATGGCTGCAAGCCGCTCGAACGAAGAAGTTGCACTTTCAAGCTTCAAAGAAAAGGTTCGTTTAGAAACTGAGCAAAAGCGCCACGACTTGCTTGAAGCATGCAAGAAAGAGAAGAAAATGGCTCAGGAGCGTTTTGATCAGACTGTGAAACATATTCGTAGCGAGAATCGCGGTGATTCAGAAGAGACGATTAAATCTACTATCCAGTCGGCTTTTGAAAAGTATTCTAGCGAGGAGAGCCAAATTACTGAGCGCTATCAAAAGCAAGTTGATCAGCTGCTCAAGAGCTCTACTGTTATGGCAGACCCGAAGAGAAATCAACAAGGCTCTTCAAGGCTTGTACCTGGTAGCTCGGGTATTTATGTGCAGAGTTTCGAGAATCTGGGTGACGAAGATGAAGCGGTAAACATACCTTCTGAGAATCCGATGAAGGCTACTGCAGGTAAATTGGGTGCGAGTGGCACTATGACGAACAGACAGAAGGGCTTCAGTAAAGGAAAAGTCGCTAAGTGAAATCAGCTGTCTTGCTAATAAGTTTGCATTTCGCGGCATTGGCTTCGATTGCCTGCAGCTATGCTAGCGACAAGCACAGTCAGTCAACAAAATTATACGGACAGATCAGTCGATTTGGTGCCGCCTGTGTTTCTAGCGGTGTGATTCCTGTGAGCACTCAACTGCCAACAATGGTAGATAGGGTCAAGCCAGGCTCATCCGGTTTTTATGCTGGTGTTTGTGCTGGTGACAAGATTCTTTCAGCCTCGGTTGAGGATGGTTTCTTGCAGCTTAAGATAGAGCGTGCTAGTAGGGTTTACCTCGTGAAAATGAGGGCGAAAACTGACAGTCCTGGTCGAGTTTCTCTACAATCTCAGGTCACGCGTTTTGATTTGTGGGAGAAACTAAAAGGGTTTCAAGTGTCAATGGTAATAGATCATTCTGGGTCTATGTCTCGTACGGTTGGTAACACAGATAAAATTCGCTGGGAATGGATTAAGGAGCAACTAGGTGCTTTCTCTCGAGAAGCAGAGCAAAAAGGTGGTAGCAATTTTGACCTTTGTCTGTTTAATCAAAGTTTCAGCTCTGACAGGGGTTTAACGGCTGCTCAATTGACGCAAGCGCTTAATTCTGCTGTCACTACTGGTGATACCAAGCTTGCGCCGGCTCTGCGGGCGACATTCGAGAAGGCCGTTGGGGATGATGCAAAGAAGTCGCTGCTTCTATTCATCATAACTGACGGTGAAGGCCTGGCTGGTGGCGATAGTTTGGCGGTCATTCGTGAGTATGCGACCAAGTTCAACGGTGCCAAAAGGCTGAAACTTGTCTTTATTCAGGCGGGCTATAGCGAAGCTGGCGCACAGTTTGTCTCTAGTCTTGATACTGCTTTGCGCCCCCAAGGTTCAGCTATTAGTGTACACACAGTCTCGTTTGATCAAGTCTCTCAAAGCGGATTGGCTTCGGCCATCACGCCATTTTTGCAACAGTGAGTTTTATTCGGCAGTGTAGAATGCCTGCTTCAGGGCTGTGCCTTTAGCTTGGCTGCTGCTGAAATTTCAAAGGCAAGCAGGTCTGAGTTTTTCTGCTCTAAGAATTTTTGAAAATTCTCCCTTGCCGTTTTTTTGTTGCCTTGTAGATAGTGATTGACACCGATCCAAAATTCAGCGCTACCGCGAGATCTTCGGCGGAAGTCTTCTTCGCTAGTTTTGCCTAGCAAAAATTTGGCTATAGTGACGGGCTCGTGGTCAACTAAGCCTTTCTCAAGATTACTGATGTCGATTTGCTCTGTCTTATCGTTTATTTTATTGGCAATATTTTTATTGGTAATATTTTTATTGGTAATCATTCTATTGAGCCATTTATAGATGGGAAATAGCTTTTTATAGTTGTCGCACTGTCTATAAGAAAGACGAGCGGGACCGTCTACTGTCGCTTCTAGATCGTCAAAGCGCGAATCAAAATTAGATTCACCCAGGGCTAGACCGAGCCTGTAAGTTTGAATCATGGCCCACTGCTCTTGATTTATTTCTTTTGCTGCTATGGGCTTTCTTGTGGTGCCGTCTATAGCGTCTCTCATATTGCTGAGCAAAGTGAGCGAAGCATTGATGACTTCGCTGGCTTTTTTGAAATTGCCTTGGCGCAGGTAGTCAGAAATTGTATCTGAAGCTAATCGGTCGTTAAATTGATATTGATTGCCTAGTAAGTCGGGGCGATAGAGATCGGAGGCTGTGAGTGGCGATGGTTTGTCTGGATGGGCCGAGGAGAAGACAATAATGCCCTCTGCTTGGCCTTGGGGAAACCAGCCAACTTCATGCACTTGCTCAAGGCCGCCGTCTCCCACTGAGCATGTTCCTAGTGAGACATAGACATAGTCTTTGGTCGGATTAACTTCAAGCTTATCTGGTGACCAGCCGCAATAGACGTCGCCATAAACATCGTCATACGAGCGCGCTTGCAGGTAGCCAGGTTTGTCAAACTTGACATAGCCGCTGATGCCACCTCGGTCTAGAACAAGATAGTTTGCCGCAAGTTTTTTAGTGCGTGAATAATCTATCTGGTTGTTCTCTCGCCCATACAGATTCCAGCCGCCGGTGGGGCCAAGTGGATGCATAGCTGCGCGTTTTACGCTGGCTGAGTCGTTGAGGCTGCACTTGCTGCCCACTAG
>LNEX01000292.1 GCA_001464165.1 bacterium Ga0077546 | reverse complement strand
AGAGCAGCATCAGCAGCAGCACCTGGCTTCACTTCAGCTGTGCCCACAACTTTGAGACCATTATTGCCCTTAGACAATTCAACTACGGCATGACACATCAAGTTTCCCACTATTGTTAGATGGTCTAGGGTCATCGCTACTGACCAGTAGCGCGAACTGTCTTCTAGGCCGCGCAAGCGAGCTATTAAACGCCTTTCAATAAGCTGTTCAGAGCTTAGCCCTTGGGCCAACTTCAGTATCTTGTCAGACTGCTCAGCAAAATCAGAAAGTGCTTTTTCTTTGCTCGAATTTTTAAAACGCTGGGGAAATATTATGTACTTGGCCACAGCCCATTCAATAAGGGGCAGACCGGCCCCAGGTTTAGCTAATTTTGGCATAGCCATTTTGGGAACTGCCGATTTAGCATAATCCGACCCTGGTTCTAATGAATCTGGTTCTACCGCAGCGTCCATTCTCAACCCTCCCAAAAAAACCACTTGCATTTCGCAAGCAGATACTACAACAAGCGCTTGCGTTTTGCAAGTAGATGCTAAAATAGCAAAGCAATGACTACGAAATCAGCGACAACCAAATCGATTCAGAGATCTCCTTGCGTGGTCAGCAACGTGCTCGAGATCATTGGCGACCGCTGGACACTTTTGCTCGTCAGAGATCTCCTATTCTTCAACAAACATGAATACAAAGAATTTCTCGCCAGCCCAGAAAACATAGCGACAAACATATTGGCGGACCGCCTCAAAAAATTACGCAACGAAGGCCTAGTTGGCGAAATTACCCACCCAGAAAACAAGTCACGCAAACTCTACTACCTGACCAGCAAAGGCAAAGATCTAATGCCAATTTTAGTAGAAATTGTCAAATGGGGAGCAGCCTATTTGCCAGAAACAAAAGAAATGAAATTGATATTCGAACGCGTCCAGAATAATCCAGAGCAACTCAAGGCCCAGGTTTTAGAAAGCTTAGAACAATGGGAAAAACAGATGCTGAAAGCTTAGTGATTAGCTACTGAACTCTCTCGGTAATTAAATCGATGGACGCCGTCTGATTTCAATGATACCCGCCCTTCTAGCGATGCCGACAAGGGTGCGGCCGGGGCTGAATTTGCCCAGGAGGAAATATTGGAGGGCGCTTCAAAGAGCTTTCCCTCTTGGGAAAAGGCGGCACGGGGCAAGTTTATCGCGTCGAACAGTGCCCGGGTAGCCAGGTTGATTATCACTCTGATATTTACTCGCTAGGTTGTGCCATATTCGAAACCTTAACTGGGAGAGCGCCATTTACTGGAAACAATGCCATGGCAACGTTGATGATGCATCTAGCAGAGCCGTCGCCTACACTGGCCGAAGCCTCAGGCGGAAAAAGGTTCCCTAACGAACTTGAGTACATCGTGGCGCAGATGCTGGCGAAGGAACTAGAAGAGCGTTATCAGAGCCTAGAAATTGTTGCCCAAGACTTAGTCTCAATAATCAATGACTTTGAAAAAATGCCAATTTATTGCAAGGCTCACGCTCGTGCACGCTGTCAGCCTTGCGCAGTATCAACAGATCTGAATACACGGGGACAAAAGGACATCCCTGCAGAGCTTCATAAGTATCTTCATTACGTCACGCGCACTAATCAACGTCTTGACTAACTAATGACCGAGACATCTTTACCTCGTCTTAACTGCTTTAGTCGATTCTATACACATTCCCCTTTTACCTTTCTATATAGCAACCAAGTAATCACGCCACACTTACCAGCGAGTATTTACTATGTCAATTTTAGTAGCCGATATTGAGTTCTCAGGACCTTATCGCACGCCAATCGAAATCGAAGATAAAGCAGGCATCTTTGTTGTCATGCAAGAATATGATGACCAGTACGAAGTCATAGATTTTGGTTACAGCGATAGCCTCCGTGAGGATTTAGTTGACCCGGACGAATTTGAACAATGGACCAAACAATATCCTGGTCTACTTTTCATCGGCGTTCACTACATCAATCAAAGTGAAAAAGCGCTCTCTGGTTCGCTTGTCAAAACCATTGAAGACTGGTTCGAAAATGCAGAACCACCTTTAGTGCAAACTTTGCAGTTTGCTTAAAAAAGATATGTCTAGCTGTCTCATGGATAGTCACATTTTCGAGCAAACGAGTGCAGTGATTGAGATTGGCCCGCTCGATTTCGAAGGGCCTTTCATTTCTCACCTTGAGCTTAAAGAGCAACCGGGAATATTAGCGACTCTGGTGCGCTCAGAAGAAAACTACCTACTTGTGAACGTCTACTCGACTGCCAATTTACGCTCGGCAGCTCTACTTGAATTGTCATGCGTTAGACAGAACAACCCATACATAGTTGTTGCTTCATACTCTGGACCGGGCTTAAAACCAGAAACAAACGCAGCTATGGCTTCACTTGTATGGCAGTCTCTAGACTAAGGCTAGTGCTTCTTAAACCTAATCATCATCTAAATCTAACACCACCCACACCCAACACCGCAGACAATACTAAGGCCTCAGCAATCAACGCTGAGGCCTTAGTACTTGAAGGGCTTAAGCGCTTTGCAAGCGCCGATCTACCAGCCTTAACCCCACCATAACCTCAGCATGATAGCACCTCCAGTGGTGGCATGCGCGAGCCTCGCTAACGGCTCTAACAATTACTTACGCTAATAAACAGCCCGCGCTGAATCGGCAAAGTTTGCCAGTAAGCGCTCAAATGCGGCTTTCGAACACTATTACAGAGAGAATACAAAAGTCATACAAGTTTTCATTTCAGCTTTACTACCCAGAACAGAAACCAATCATTGCTAGTTTCAGGTATCCCTAATCTCATCCATTCCTTCATCAGGCAGCCTTTACTAAAACCAATCAAACAAGCCCAAAGCAGCCCTTCTCAGTTCCATGCTGGAATTCAATCAAGAACGGGCGCAGCTTGGCCTTGGCCGTGAAGAAGAGATGCAGAAACTTGGGATTTTCTTTCCACCATCAACACTGGAGGTAGCAATCATGAGCGACGCAATGCAAACAACTGTAAATGCAAAGATTTCTATGCGTTATCGCAGCATATTTATCTCTGATGTGCACCTTGGCACCCCTGGTTGCCAGGCAGCTCTTCTACTCGATTTCCTCAAACACACTGAGAGCGAAAATCTCTTTCTGGTGGGAGACATTATCGATGGCTGGCGATTAAAACGCCGTTGGTTCTGGCCCCAAGGCCACAACGACATCTTACAGAAGCTACTACGCAAGGCCCGCAAAGGCACTAAGGTAGTCTTCATTCCAGGAAATCACGATGAATTCATCCGTGACTACGACGGTCTAGTCTTCGGCGACATAGAAGTGCGCAACTGCACTGAACACACCACAGCGCAAGGCCTGAAAATTCTCATCATCCACGGTGATGAATTTGACGGTGTCGTGCGCTATCACAAATGGTTGGCACATCTGGGCAGCTGGGCCTACGACATGACCGTAGTCTTCAACGGCTGGCTCAACTTCGCCCGGCGCAAACTTGGCCTGCCTTATTGGTCGCTCTCTGGCTTCATCAAAAAGCAGGTAAAGGAAGCGGTCAAGTTCATCACCAACTTTGAAGAAGCAGTATCTAAGCACGCTTACGAAAACGGCTTTGATGCTGTTCTTTGCGGCCACATCCACCATCCGGCCATGCGCCAACTCAACGGAGTTCTCTATCTGAACGATGGAGACTGGGTAGAGACAGGCAGCTCCCTGGTAGAAGAAATGGACGGCAGTCTGGCTGTGATCAAATGGCAAATGGGCACTGAGCCCAAAGTGCTCCATCGCCATCATCGCCATTTACAGGCAGATCTCCCGCTGCAAGCAACTGCTGACTAATCCGGCCGCATCGGCTTAACCAACCTCAGCGAAGGCCCAAGCATTGGCTTGAGCTTTCGCTCGATCTAACGAAAGCATTTAAATCATGAAAATCGCAATCATCACGGATGCCTGGCATCCACAGGTGAACGGTGTCGTTCGCACACATACACACCTGTTAGCGGAGCTGCGTAAAATGGGGCACGATGTGCTGCTGATCAGCCCCGACCAATTCCGCAACTTTCCTTGCCCCACCTATCCAGAAATAAGATTGGCAGTGGGCATAGGCAAGAAACTCAAGACCATGGTTGAGGGCTTCAACCCCGACGCCATCCACATTTCTACCGAAGGCCCACTGGGAATGGCAGCACGAAAACTCTGCCTGCGCAGCAAGTTCCCTTTCACAACCGCTTACCACACCCGCTTTCCTGAATATCTCAAAGCAAAGATGGGTGTACCCAAGAGCATCACTTATGCCTGGCTTAGACACTTCCACGCCCAATCAAAGGCAGTCATGGTGCCCACAGCCTCGATGAAAGAAGCTCTTAGTGACTTTGGCTTTGCTAATGTAGTGGAGTGGACACGAGGAGTGGATACTGAACTGTTCCACCCCCGTGACAAATCGTTTCTGCAGTTGCCGCGACCGATTTTTGCTTACATTGGCCGTGTTTCTGTAGAAAAGAATATTGGGGCCTTCTTGAACCTAGATTTGCCAGGGAGCAAATTAGTGGTTGGCGATGGCCCGCAATATAAAGAGATGGTGAGCCGTTACCCCAATGCCCATTTTGTCGGCAGCAAGAGCGGCGAAGAGTTAGCGCAGCACTATGCAGCCGCCGATGTATTTGTTTTTCCTAGCCGCACCGATACCTTCGGCCTTGTAGTGCTAGAAGCGCTGGCTTCCGGACTGCCAGTGGCGGCATATCCGGTTACAGGTCCTAAAGACATTATTGGAGGAACCCTTGGCGCTACCAGTGTTGGCTGTCTCAACGAAAACCTGAATCAAGCCGCTCTAGAGGCTCTGCAACTTGACCCGGCTGCTTGCCGCGCCTTTGCTGAGACTAAATCATGGCGGGTCTGCGCCGAGCAATTTTTCAATCACCTCCACCCTCGCGCCAACCCTCGCGATAGATAGCACATGCGTAGATTCCCCACCCCTCGCTGACTGCAATAAACAGACACCAAAGCTCACCCACGTTGCGCCAACTTGCTAGCGGCTAAGACGCTGACCCAGTGGGGCGTGACGGCTTATCAAGAAGTGTAAAGAGAAGGGCTTTTATCCCTGTTACATTACTTACCTTTCCCCGCTATCCCCACAGCTGCTAACCATTAGTTATCTCTTTCAACTCAATTCACTCCAGGTCGTTTTTTCTCTTCAGCCAAACCAACTCACTGCCACCACTCTTTCTACCAGCAACTCAGTTGCCGGTACGAGCACACAAAAGAGATATGGCAGCGCTGAGGTGAAGTTGCAGAGCGAACAATCCGGGGTGTCTGGTTGACGAGAGTTTACGCAAACTTTAGGAGTCCCAATGAACAGATTGCAAACAGTCTCCACAGCCGTGGCGATTGGTGTTGCTCTCATGGTCGGTGCGGCGTTTGCTCAGGGTGTCGTATCGTCATCTGGAGTCAAACCCACCCATGTGGAGGTTCGCCCGAATCCTGCCACTGGTCGCACAACCGAACAAGAGAACATCGCCGGACGCTACAAACAGGACAACAAGCCGGGCTCGGTCAAGCACTTCTATGTGCTCTCGCCGAAAACCGGGGCAGTGATTCTCTACTCGACGGTGGAAGGCAAAGTCACCTCCGGTGGCAAACGCCTCACCCCGCGCTCTTCCATCGACAAGGACGACTGCGGCAAAGATTGCACCCACTACGAGGGCATGCGCATCCTCATCGGCGGCGAAGTGCAGATCACCACCGAGATGATGCAAGACGACGGCACTTTCGGCAGTTCCGTGCCGTACTTCTACTGGTTCGACAGCAATGGCCGCTATCACCAGCACTTCTTCACCGAAGGGCAAGTGATCGCCGTTCTCGACCAGCCTCTTGTCGGCAAACGCGTGATCATCAACGCCGACATCTCTCCT
>LNEX01000291.1 GCA_001464165.1 bacterium Ga0077546 | reverse complement strand
GGTCTTTAGGTATCTGTGTTGCGGTATGAAATCTTCCGAAATTTTCTTTCGTCTAACCGCTCTATTCGTTCTATGCCGATACTTCGATATTTCGAGCGCGCTAATCTAATTTACGACTTTAAGACTTAGATTGTGACGAAACAATGTCTGCCTAATATCAAAAAAAATACGCGCTGAAATTACGGAAAAATCGAGCAATCTTCATCACATTCTTTTTGTAGAGTCCTCAGCAGCAGCTACTAGTGCGACAGGCCCGGAGCAGATCTCGTGAGTCTATATCGATAACCTCTAAGTTTATAAACTTATCCACATTAATTGGCTCTGGGGCGGCAGAATAGCGTTTTTTCGGCTGCATGAAAGCGTAATACTTCAACTCGGGTTCGGTTGTCATAATAGAAGTTCCGTTATAATTACTCTGCCCATTTACATACCTGACATTGACTCTCCTTGGGGATTAGCATGGTTGCTCAAATGCCTGCCAGACAGACCTCTTTACCAGGCGTGAAGCCTGAGCTGAAGATACTCGCGGGGACCGCCAATCCCGAGTTGGCCAAGGAAGTGGCCGATCACCTGGGCCTGCCGCTGACACCGATTAAAATCAAACCTTTCTCTGATGGCGAGATTTATGTGCAGTTGCAAGAAAGCGTCAGGGGCATGGATTGCTTCATTATTCAGCCTACTTGCACTCCAGTTAACGAAAACCTGATGGAGCTGCTCATTCTCATTGATGCCCTGAAGCGCGCTTCAGCCGGTCGCATCACTGTAGTAATGCCGTATTACGGCTACGGCCGCCAAGACAGAAAGGCTGCTGGCCGCGAAGCCATTACTGCTAAGCTCATTGCCGACTTGCTCACCACTGCTGGCGCTCAAAGGGTAGTTGCCCTTGACCTGCATGCACCGCAGATTATGGGCTTCTTCAATATTTTGGTCGATCACTTATATGCCAGCCCTGTTCTGCTCAAATATGTCCGTGACTTGAATTTGAGCGATATGGTTCTTGTCTCTCCCGATGTCGGCGGCGTGTCGCGCACCCGGGCCTTTGCTAAAAAGCTAGACGACGCCCCAATCGCTATTATCGACAAACGTCGCACCAAGCATAATGTTGCCGAAGTGATGAGCGTGGTTGGTGACGTCAGAGGCAGAACAGCCATTATGGTCGACGACATGGTCGACACCGCTGGCACTTTGGTCAAAGGCGCAGAGCTGCTTATAAAAGAAGGCGCTACCCGAGTATTTGCTTGCGCTACCCATGCTGTGCTTTCTGGTCCAGCCAATGAGCGTTTAGAAGAATCACCAATCGAGCAACTGATTGTCACTAATTCGATTCCTCACGATATGACCCATATGTCTAAGAAAATTGTCGCTCTATCAGTGGCAGAATTGCTTGGTGAAGCCATTTGGCGTATACATGATGATTCATCAGTTAGTGAGATGTTTGAATGAGTCTCATTCTCGAAAGCTTTCCCGTTGGTCCTTTGCAGTGTAATTGTTCGATAGTTGGTTGCAAAGAAACTGGCGAAGCTGTAGTGATTGATCCAGGCGGCGACGTTGAGGTCATTCTTGCCGCTCTTAAGAAGCACAATCTGACTGCTAAGTACTTGCTGCATACCCATGCGCACTTTGACCATATCATTGGCTCAAAGGCCATGAAAGAGAAGACTGGTGCCATCATTTGCTTGAGCAAAGGTGATCAATTCCTCTACGATAATCTCACTATGCAAGCGGGTAGATTTGGCTTCAAGGCTGAAGCTCCGCTACCAGTTGATCATTTCCTCGAAGACGAAGAAGAGATGATTATTGGTAAGCATAAGGCTTCTGTCATTCATACTCCTGGCCATACACCAGGCTCTACATGTTTTTGCTTGCAAGATACAGACAGCGTTTTGTTTGCCGGAGACACTCTGTTTCAACGTTCAATCGGTCGCACCGATCTTTGGGGCGGCTCTTTTGAGCAAATCGTAGATTCGATTAAGAATCGCTTGTTTACTCTTGATGACAGTACCAGAGTTGTAACTGGCCATGGCCCAGATACTGATATTTGGACTGAGAAGAAAGAGAATCCGTTTGTTGGTTCGTAGCATAAGGCTCTCAAATACAGGGTCTTGGTATCTCGTTTGCATCTCTCGAACTTCTAGGGTGAGACATTGAAATCGAAAGAGACAACTGAACTTGATTTTAGGCCATTCAATTCAGATGGAGTGCTGAAGGCTTTGTGCAGTGTTCTGCGCAGTAGCAAGCACTTGTCGTGGAATTATGCTGGTGACATTCAAAGTGTAATTGAGCGTATCGGCAAAGTTTTCGAATCATCACGCTGCTTTATTTTTGTTACTTCGCCTGAGCGGCCTGACATCGAAGTTTTTGAATATATGGCCTCTGGTGTTGCCGCTATTGCCCATCATTTTGCTAGCCCAATAGGGCAGAAATTAGCAGAGCAATTGATTGCTAATTCTGATGAGCTTTCTACTGTTGAGAATCTTGCTGAGTATGCTCAAGATCTCGATGAGCCGCTGCGCGACTACTTTGTGCGTGTTTGGGAAAGTTTTGGCCCACAGAAGAGTTATTTGATTCCATTAAGAGTTCAGTCAGAAGCCACCGGCGAGCGCCGAGCCGGCTTATTGGTGTTGCAGCAAGGCGAGTTGGGCGGTTGGAACAAGCAAGTTCTTGATAGTTTGCTTGCCATTGCCGACTACTTGGCCAAACTGGCCGAAGTAGAACAACTAGTGGCCAATCTTGAAGCGAAAGAAACAGAAGACAGCGCAACCGGTTTGCTTAATCGTCGTAGCTCAGCCAGTATTTTTGAAAAAGAAGTGGCCCGGGCCAAGTATTGCGGTTATGAGCTTAGTGTGGCTGTAATTGATCTCGACCTAAATAAGCGGTCGCCTGATTTGTACGGCTCGGCTAGCGGCGATGCCATTATTAAAACTGTGGCTCAGGTGATTAAGGCTAATGCCCGGCCAATTGATGTGATTGGCCGCTGGGGAGTGGACGAGTTTGTTGTTTGCTTGCCTTATGTATCAGCCGACGAGGCTTTCAAAACTGTTGACAGTACACGCAAGCGCATTAACGAAGCTTTGATGAACCTTGGCAAGGCATTGCCCAAGCAGGATGACCTCTGGTATCCGCAGACGGCCAGTGTAGGTATTGCCGCCATGGCCGAGGGAAGGCAGACATTTGATACTTTGTTTGCCGCCAGTCAGCTTTCTTTGGCTGACGCCCAGTCTGCTGGTGGAAACGTTGTTAAAGCTAATAAGCCTGCTTGATATCTTGCAGTAATTGTTCAATCTCTATTCTGGTTAGCAGCGGGTATAATTGGTTGGTACATCACCTTGTAGCAGTAATGGTTCTTCGGAAGGGCAATATGACAAAGAAAAATTCAGTTGTGGTCACTCTCGGGCGGTTTGCTGTGGCACTTGCGCTGATCGGTTACTGTGCTGCCCCAGTGTTTGCTGAAAGCGAAGCTGGTGGGTTTGTTATGGGTGGTGGCAGCGAATCTGGCGGCGTCTACAATAGTGGTGCCGAATCTGAATCTGGCGGTGTCTACAACAGTGGTGCCGAATCTGAATCTGGTGGCGTCTACAACAGTGGTGGCGAGTCTGAATCGGGCGGCCTATCCGAAGTTGGAGCCAGCAGTGAGTCTGGTGGTGTTTATGGTAGCGGTGCTGAAAGTGAGTCTGGTGGCTTGTATGGTACAACTGCGCCAGCTCCAGCAGCGTTCGACCCACAATATGGTATCAAGTCTTATAAGTGGTAAGACTTTTGCTCTAGTTCTTCTAGTTTAGTTTAGTTTAGCGAGGGCTCTTCTTCTCTGCAGGGCTCTTTGCTTTTGGCTTAGGCTTTGAACTTACCTTGTGAGGAATTTTGTGAGAATCAGGGTGCGGCTTTTTGCCCACTGAAGTTGTTCTTGCTGTTGATGGCACCACTTTTTTAGCGCTCTCTGCTGCCGCTGCGTTTTTTGTACTGAGCAGGTTAGTCTTCGCTTGTGTGGCCTTGCTTGTAAAGTTCAAATGCGGATATATGGCGTAGCCGACAACACCGATGCCGTAGAGAGCAATTACGACCGTGGCTATTAGAGGCAGAGAATTCTGCGAAATGTCAGCACCGGGGTTATTGCCTGGTTCTTCAGCGTGGCGCATCACTAGTTTCAAAAGTAGTATGCCACCGAGGAAGCCACCAATATGGGCAAACCAACCAACTTGGTTGTCGCTACCAAATAGCCCATTAATGCAGTTCATGGCAAAGAAGACACCAATTAAAACCCAGGCTGGTAGCTTCGGGCGGAAGAACCAGGTAATCCAGGTGGTAACTTCTGCCCCCGGAAAGAGCAGAAGATAGGCAGCCAAAACACCGGCAATGGCACCACTGGCACCAAGTGAAGGAATGCTTGAGCTGGGATAAACCAAAATGTGCGTAAGGGCAGCGAGAATGCCGCAGCTTAGATAGAAGAGCAAATAGTTCTCTTTACCCATGCGGTCTTCGACGTTGTCACCAAAAATGAAGAGATACCACATGTTACCGATGAGATGAGCGAAGCCGGCGTGCATAAACATGGCCGAGAGGAAGGTAGAAAATTCTTGTATTGAGACGTGCCCAAGAAAGCGGTTCGGTACAAAACAGTAACGGGTCACTTCGCTTTCGTTGGCAAGCAGACCAGACGCTAGGGTCCAGATAAATACTCCAATATTGGCTGCAATCAAAAGATGATTGATTATTGGGTATGAGCGGGTGGGATTGTCGTCTGAAAGAGGAAACAAATTTCTATTACCTGCTGAGCTTGCCTATTAGAAAGTATTACTATCCTAGCGACTGCTCGTGACAACCCTCAGGTCTTAACACCGATTTCAGAATCATGAGACTTAAGCAAAAAGCCCCCAATATAGGAGGCTTCTTACTTAAGCTGATAATTTTGCTTATTTGGTTTCGTGATCGGGCTTGAAGCCAAACTCTGCGGCTGTCTTTAAGTCTTTGCCTGACATCAGGGCGTAGGTAGCGGCGCGATTGGCGTAGGCTGAGCCGAGTTTGCTATCTAGTTCAATGGCTTTGTTGCTGTCGGCTAGGGCTTGCTCAAGTTTGCCTAGATGGCGGTAGGCCTTGCCTCTGTTGGCGTAAGCTCTGGCCGAATGTGGATTGAGTTCAATGGCCTTATCACTGTCGGCTACGGCCTTTTCGTACTCTTTCAAGCCAACATATGCATGGGCTCGGTTGACGTAGGCTGGGCTAAACTTAGGGTGCAGTTGAACTGCCTTGTCGCAATCAGTCACTGCTTCTTTGTGGCGGCCGAGATGGTTCAGGGCGCGGGCGCGGTTGGCATAGGCCATGGTCAACTTAGGCTGGAGGGCAATAGCTTTGCTAGCATCATCATTAGCTTTTGCATACTGGCCCATTTCAAGTTCGGCCCATGATCTATTGAGATAGGCCATATAGAGTTTCGGGTCTAAACTGATGGCCTTTGTGCAATCAGCCTCGGCTTTCTTGTATTGGCGGGAGAGCATATGAAGATTGGCTCTGTTGGCGTAAGCGCGCGCATAGTTGGGGCTCAGTTTTATGGCCTCATCGAACTTTGCCATGGCTTCCTGACCTTTGTGATCACCTAGAAGTTTTACACCTTCTTTTAGTGCGGCGAAAGCTTCAGCATTTTCTTTGGCGCCTTTTTTTACTGTCTTGGTAGATTTGACTGTTGTTTTTGTGGCTTTGGTCGGGGTCGCTGCGTAGGCTCCAATTGGCAAGCCGCCACTTAGCAAACCGAAGTTAGCTAGGTTGGCTAAGGCAAGAGCAGTCAAGACCTGTTTAGCGGTGACCTTGGAGGCGCATAGATTGGTCTGTGTTGCCAAGTTAGCTGAGCATTTGAAGCCTGTAAGCATTTATCTTTCTCCACCAAACTGTAAAAAAGCTTTTGAATTATCCCATCTATTGCATGTCAGTGCTATTACCCTTGGCTTGCCAGTTACAGATGTTATAGTGAGCGACTGGTGTTTACCATGCAAGTTGGATGACATGTCAATTGGTATGTTCAGACAGCGTACTATCGCCAAAGATGCACTGCTAGCGGTGGTCCTTTTGCTGATTGCTCAGCTTGCCTTTGGCTGGCTGATTGTCTATCTGTTGAGTGATATCGACACTAGGCTGTCTGGCCAAAGACACCGGTTGGCAGTGGTTTCTATTAGCAATAGAATTGCCAGCTTAACAGAGAAATTTGGCATTTTGCTAATCTTTGACCTGGCTCAAGATGGGCGTAATTCTGGCGCAGATACCGAAATGTGGCAGGCGCTTGCAGTGCGCATAGAAAGTGAGTTTAGGCGGCTACGTGTTCTCGCCAAGGAAGATTCACCCGCCCAAGAAATTTTGCAAGAACAAGAGACGATTTTTCGCGCGGCGGAAGCATTTTATAGAAAGCAACTAGTTCACATCAACGACAAGGCGACACCTAGTAAAGTAAAAATAGACCCATCGTCGCTAGTATTGAGCCATTCTGTTTTCGAGCACTACCAAGAGTTGCTTACCCGTTACAAGGCACAGCGACCGGCAAATGAGTTTTTGAGTGAGAATTCTCTTGTGACCGCCAAGAGTATTCTCGTCGGTACCTTTTTTGTTGATGTAGTCTTTACCTTTACCCTTTTTGCTTTGGTGCTTGGTCGCCTGGTAAATGGGATAACTGCCTTGGCTCTAAATATTCGTCGATATAAGAACGATCAGCCTTTGCTCGATTTCCCATCTTCGGGTGATGAACTGGCTAAACTCGAAAAACTTCTGATGGAGAGTATTCAGGCATTGGAGAATTCGACGCGCTATGAAATGACCCTAGTAGATGGTGCATCTGATGTGATTTTCAGGCTTGATTCAGAAGGTCGTATAAGAGATTTGAACGCTGCTGCTTTAGGGCAATGGGGCTATCAGCCAAGTGAATTAGAAGGTGCACCGTGGCAAACCATAGTGCCGACAGAAAGTCGGCAGGCCATGCGATCTTTCCTTTCGTCTCTGCCTCATGAAGATCATTCTTTGGCTTTCGAACTAACAATAAAGCGCAACGATGGAGCACTGGTTGATAGTCGCTTTTCTGGCTATTGGTCAGAGGCAGATCACTCTACATTTTGCTTTGTTAGCGATATTGGTGCTTCTAAGCATCGAGAAGAGGAGCTTAGAGAAAAGGAGAATGATGTCCGCATGCTGATGCGCAATCTTCCCATTGGCTTGGTGGTCGTTGATCAATTTGGTGCATTTTTGTCGACCAATGAACGAATGGAGCAGATGCTCAAAGGTACCACTAGCTCTAGATCTGGCGTTTGCCATGTAGATGATGTATTTAGAGACAGCGATGTTCTAACCCAGGCTAGGCGGGTGAGTCAGTTGCGCACCCAGATTGGTGCTAGAAAGATCGACAATAGAAAGACTGATGGACTCGATTGTGAGATCACGGTTGTTGATCTTACTGGCACCAATGAGACTCTTTTAGTTGTTGAGGATGTCAGCGAGAAAGTCAAGCTTGAGAATCTGCGAAAAGACTTCCTCCAGTTGCTTTGGCGCAACCTAGGTGAGCCAATATTGAGGGTTAAGCAGATGGTGCTCAGTATTGAGGTAAAAACCGAAAGAGACCAGGCGAGGGTGCAGAAATTTGTACTTAATGTCAATAGACTACTACGTTTGCTCGATGAGCTACTGCGGCTTGAAGAGTTAGCTCCTGGTAAGTTAGTAGGCGCTCTGGTGCCCATCAAGGCTATCGATTTGGCAGACTCAGCCATTGCTTCGTTGGCTGATTATGCTTTAAATCAGGGTATTAGGCTAGAAATGCAAGTGACATCACAGGTGGTGCTTGCTGACTTCGAGCGAGTGGTGCAAGTTCTGATTAATCTTATCTCTAATGCTATCAAGTTTTCGTTTAAAGGCGGCACGGTGTTGCTGCAAGTGAGGCAAGATCGTGATCAAGTTGAATTTAGCGTAGTCGACTCTGGTCGAGGTGTGCCCCTGGCAAAGCAGGTGCAAATATTTCAAGCTTATGGCCAGGCCAGTGCCAGCGACGCTGGTTCTGGCACAGGACTAGGGCTAGCAATCTGTCAGTCTATAGTTGAGGCTCATGGTGGAACTATTGGTGTAGAAAGTAGAGAGACCGGTGGAAGTCGATTCTGGTTCAAACTGCCACGCCTAGAGGTTCCACGTGAGTGATTTTGGGCGAGTCTTGAAGTCTGGGCTGGCTAGAAACGCCATGCTTTTGGGCGTCTTGATTTTTGCTAGCAATGTCGTCTTTTTCTTTGCTCTCCTTGGTTCGTTTTCTAAGCTTGAGGAGAGTTTGCATCAACAGCAAGAAGCTCGGCTGGTGGTTGGTTGTCTTGCTCAGTTTTCATCTGCTATGCAGGTGGCTACTTTTGCTTTGATAGATCGTACTCGAACTGCCAAAAATTCAGAGAATCGTTATGCCGCGATTTTCTTGCGCTTGCCGGCATATTTCGCTGAGTTGAAACATTCCTTGCGAGATCACCCAGAGGACGAGCTTCAATTGAGCGCTTTGTCCTTGGCTCTTGATGAAGCTATTGATTTGGTGCACCGGGTTGATGTTAGTTATTGGATGCAATACAACTTTGGTCTTAAAGTCAGGCATATGGGCTATTGTGCTGATCTTGTCAAAGTTACTAATAAAATTAGCGATTTGCTGCGCCGTCTTGATGATAAATACCGAGGTCTAGAGGGTACTGACGATAGCATTGGCTTGTCTTCTGCTGGGGCGCTGTCGAAGATCTTGCTTCTTGCTTTGGTCGCAAATACAGCTTTTACAGTCTTGAGCTTTCTTCTCGTCATTTTTTTGATTTTGAGACGCATCAAGACTATTTCACTCAGTGCCATCAACAATGGTTTGGATAAACCGCTGATGCCATATATGCACGAGCTTAGTGACATAGAGTTTTACCTTAGAGAGCTTTCTGTGCATCTTAGTTCGCTCAAGAGTCGTGAAGCACTGGTTTTAGAGCACGCCGCTGATTTCATCTGTTTACTTGATCAACGAGGAATAGTCTTGAGCGTGTCGGAATCGAGTGCTCAGCTTCTCGGTTACCAAGCCGCTGATTTGGTTGGTCGTAGACTTAATTCTCTAGTCGAGCCTAGTGATGCTGAGGCTTTGCTATTAGCGCTCAAGTCGCTCTCGACCATAGAGGAGGGGGCTACTCGCTTCGAGAGTCGTGTCAGGCTCGGGGCTGGAGAGAAACGCGATTTTTCATTTAGAGCTAAATTGAGTCCTGATAAGACGATAGTGTGTGTTGCTCACGACGTCACTGAGAAGAATAAGCTCAATGCTAAGATTCGAGAGAGTGAAGAGCGTTTTAGGATTATTCTCAACAGTCTGCCTCTTATGGTTGTGGGGCTGAGCCCGTCTGGGCAGATAACCTCTGTCAACGACTATGGCTTGGCTCTATCACTATATTCTGAACGTGAACTATTAGGGAAGTCGCTTGAGCAGTTATTTTCTACTGCAGGGGAAGTGACCGGAGCATCGACTTTAGCTGGTGCGGACGAGCCCGGTTCGCGCAAGGTTGAGACTTTGCAGTTGAGCCAAAGACTTTTGCGTAGGGACGGCAGCTACTTGCCTGTGGAGCTCGTTCTTAGTAATTATGCAGAAGATGGCCAAGGGGACAAGAGAAAGAACATAAGAAGCGATAAGAAGAGCATTGCCTTTGTGCGCGATGTGTCGGTGCGCGAGCAAATTGAGATTGCAAAACGCGATTTCGTCAATATGATTGGTCATGATTTGCGCTCACCACTCATGTCTCTTTCTGCCACCCTGAGCTATATTTCGAAGGCGACAAATATGACCTCTGTGGCCGAGGCAGAGCGTGTCTTTTACAATCTCATTGCCCTTACCACAGACTTTCTCTATCTTGGTAAATTGGAAGCTGGAGAAGCGGAAATAGACATTGCACAATCGTCGTACTCTTCTTTGTTTGATTGCTTGATGCACGCCATCACAGCTAATGAGCAGACTAGGGAGCTTGCCCTTAGTGTCAATCAGCCGCCGGGCGATTTTGTTTTGTCAGCTGACTTAGAGTGTCTAGTTCAGGCCATTACCCACTTATTACTAGTGTTGGGCTCAGCCAACTTTGGTCAGTCTGATTCTAGGTCTGGTCAGTCTAATTATGTAATTGATTTTCGTTATCAGCCAGAACAGTTAGAAATTTTGATTGTTGTCACAGATTTGAACTTAGCTACTTCTATATTGGGCAG